>CAJKQZ010000010.1 GCA_905202115.1 uncultured Prevotellaceae bacterium
CAAAATATGTCTGAGATAATTTTTTCTACAAGCGGAAGATGTTTTCCCCTGTGCCGACAGGAGGTGTAGATACCTGACAAAATGTCATGCTCTGAAAAGTCCAGTTCCGACTTTGATGTTACTGTGGCCGAAATAAAGCATGTGTATTTGCCAATAGGCAAGCGCAAATGCGGCAACGTGAGAAAATTAGTGAAAATAGCTTTTAAATGTCATTTAAATCATTTTTGATTTTTGCTTCTGTATTTTGGGAATCACGATAGCGAATCATTACCATACCTTCGTAAAAACGGGAGGACTTTTCAATTGATAATTGTATGTCTCCGCCTGTTACTTCCCATGTACTGCCATATTTAATAGTACCTTGATACACTTCTTCCATTAAAGCGACATTGGAATCAGAATGAGCAGGGTTGTTTTCTTTTGAAATTTTTGGCTTTCCATATTTACGAATATATAAATCCTTATAATAATCGTAGGTATCAACGAGGGTTTTCCATTCGTCACTTGATTCAAAAAGAACAAGTACAGCAAAAACGTTTTTTCCATCATCAGTAGCAATAACTCCTATCGTAGCATTGCGGCCGGTAAAATCTCCTTCGAACAAAGTCGTATTGTTTTCACTACCAATTGATGTAAGCCCTTTAGCTTTTAGTTTCTGGCAGAAAGCAGTCATGCTTCCTTCTATGGGGATACCTTTGAATGAAAGATGTTCTTGCGCCATAATATTAAAGGCTACAAATAATAAAGTTAAGGTAAAAATAATCTTTTTCATACTTATTATGTTTTTAAATGGTTTATATTGCGGTTGATTCATGGATGTCTTAAAATAAGATTTATAAGCCTTTAAATAGTTTTTTCCCTCTTTATTTAATTCAGCAAATTGCACTTAAAAATAAAAGCGCAGACTTTCGCCATACGCTGTCTCGGCTCACCACAAGCCGCAAATTCTTATGAGAAAGCCCGCGCCTTATGGGCACGTTCTCAAGGAATTTGGTTTATAGCTCATTTTTGTGGCCGAGGTGGTGATTCAGACAGCGATTGAGCTTATAATAAATTCAAAAGCCTCCCTTTTGGGAAGTATTTTATGCAAATGTAGGAAAAAGATAAAATATATTTCTGATAAAAACGAATAAATTTTGTATGTAAGTCTGCTTGTTTTAAATGAACTACGTAAAAATCGGTCTTAGATAATTAAAAATACTTCAAGCATATTTTTAATTATCTAAAATAAGAGGGTTGAAAGAAAAAATAGAGTTTTAATTTTCCTTTTTGTAGAAACTGAGAAAATCGCCTACAATGAAATTGCTTCCTCCGATGTATATAATATCATTTTGAGAGGCGCTGCTTATGGCGGCTTCGTAGGCTTGCTTTACGGTAGGGTAGCAGTTTCCCGTTAGTCCTTTAGCTTGTGCTTTCTTTTGCAGAGAAAACTCATCGAGGGCGCGCTTTACTGTCGCTTTTGTAAAATAATATATCGCCTTTTGCGGCATGAGGCTTAAAGAGCTGTCAATATCCTTGTCGGATACCATGCCGAGTATTATTCTTATATGTTCGGCTTTTTCAGTTTTGAGCTGGTGCATGTTGTATATAAGCCCGCCCGAGTTGTGGCCTGTGTCGAGAATTATTGTAGGGTTATTGGAAATTACTTCCCAGCGTCCTTTTAGTCCGGTAGTTTCGCATACATTTGCTACACCCTCACGTATGGAATGCTCTGTAAGTTTGAAGCCTTGTTTTTGTAACTCTTTAACTGCACATAGAACGGTATTCATATTTTTTTCCTGGTATTCGCCGGTTAATTCACCGCTTATGGGCGTATCGGAAAGCGTGGTAAAGTAAATTCTTTTTCCGCTTTCTTTTTCTATATGAGAAGAGGCTACGATTTTTTCATCTTCTGCAAATATTATAGGTGCTCCTGTTTCGTGCGCTTTATTTTCGAAAACCGCTCGTGTGCTTTCTGTTGCTTCTCCTATTATTACAGGAGTATCAGCTTTGATAATTCCTGCTTTTTCAGAAGCAATCTTTTCGAGAGTGTTTCCGAGAAATTGTGTGTGGTCGAAACTTATGTTTGTTATTATTGAGAGCTCGCTTTTTATGATGTTGGTACAGTCGAGCCGCCCTCCGAGGCCAACCTCTATAACTGCTAAATCTACGTTCTCTTTTGCAAAGTAATAGAATGCAAGTGCTGTTGATAATTCAAAGAAAGAGGGATGTAACGGTTCAAAAAAAGCACGTTCGTTTTCTACAAAGTCGATTACTTCCTGCTGTGGAATCATTTGACCGTTCACGCGTATACGTTCACGAAAGTCGACCAAATGAGGCGATGTGTAAAGGCCTGTTTTATAACCTGCGGCTTGAAATATTGCAGCAAGCGTATGTGCGCAGGAGCCTTTCCCGTTTGTACCTGCTATGTGTATGGTTTTGTATCTACGGTGAGGGTGGCCGAAATGTTTGTCAAGAATGTGTGTGTTCGAAAGTCCTTCCTTATAGGCTGAAGCACCTACATTCTGAAAAAGAGGAGCGGAATTATATAAATATTGTATGGTTTCTTCGTAGGTCATTTATTATTCGAATAAAGCGCGGAACCTTTTGAAAATATTATCTTTCGTTTTTTTGTCCGGTTGTAGATTTTCGCTTTCTTTTATACTCTCGAAAAGTTCGCGTTCTTTACTGTTTATATTTTCGGGAATGTATACGCTTACGTTTACAACCAGATCTCCTGTACCGTCGCCGTATCCTTTGACAGAAGGTAGGCCTTTTCCACGTAATCTTAGAACTTTGCCAGGTTGTGTGCCGGGCTTAATGGAAATTTTAGTCATTCCGTCTATTGTTGGAATGTCTACAGTGTCTCCTAAAGTGGCTTGCGCTATCGTAAGCAGAAGATTATAGATTAGATTATTGTCTTCCCGAATGAAAGTGTCGTGTTGTTCTTCTTCTATTATAACCTGAAGATTCCCGTTTTCTCCTCCGTGTCTGCCTGCATTTCCTTTTCTTGGCACATTTACTATCATTCCTTCGGCCACACCTGCCGGAATATTTACTTCAACTATTTCTTCGCCTATAACGACACCTTCGCCGTTGCAGTGATGACATTTGTTTTTTATTATTTTGCCTTCTCCGCCGCAAGTAGGGCAGACATCTTGTGTCTGCATTATTCCGAAAAGGCTTCTTTGCTGGTGTATTACAAAACCACGTCCGTGACATGTGGGACAAGTGTCTGTGCTGCCTCCTTTTTCGCTTCCGCTTCCGTTACATTCGGAGCAGGGAACATATTTCTTTACCTTGAATTTTTTGGTTACTCCTTTTGCTATTTCTTCCAAAGTAAGTTTTACGCGCATACGAAGGTCACCTCCGCGTGGCTTTTCATTTGCCATGCCACTGTAGCCGTTTTCACTGAATCCTCCGAAATCGCCAAATGGGTTACGTCCGCCGAAAATGTTGCCAAACATGGAGAATATGTCATCCATGTTCATGCTGCTTGCACTGTATCCTCCGCCGAATCCTTGTCCGTTGATTCCGGCTTCGCCGAACTGGTCGTATCTTGCACGTTTGTCAGGATCGCGTAATACGTCATAGGCCGCAGCTGCTTCTTTGAATCTCTCTTCGGCCTCTTTATTTCCCGGATTTCGGTCGGGATGATATTTTATAGCTTGTTTCTTGTAGGCAGTTTTTATTTCTTCGGCTGTGGCTGTGCGTTCAACCTCCAATATTGCGTAGTAGTCTTTTCCTGTTCCGCTCATGATGTAAAATCCGGAGATGCAACAAAACTTTTATGATATAAGGTATGGATTGTTATGTTGCACTTTTCAAATATTTATGTTTTCTTTATCTTATATATTTTATTGTCCCACTGCCACTTTGGCATGGCGGATTACCTTGCTGTTCAGAGTGTATCCCTGTTGAACGCAATCCACGACCTTTCCCTTTAGTTCTTCGTTTTCGGTGGGAATCATGGCTATCGCTTCATGATAGTCGGTATTGAAATCGGCTTTTTCGGTGTCTATTTGTTTCAGTCCCTGAGTTTCGAGAACTTTAATGAACTTCTGATATATAAGTTCCACGCCTTCCTGCAGGGTTGCTTCGTCTCCTCCCTTTTTTATGTTAGCAAGTGCGCGTTCAAAGTCGTCAAGAACTGGCAACAAGGAGGAAATTACTTTTTCGCCTCCATTAAGTATGAGTTCGCTTTTTTCTTTAAGCATACGTTTGCGGTAGTTGTCGAATTCTGCTACCTGTCTCAGATACTTGTCTTGGAGCGAAGCAATCTTTTCTTGAGCTTCTTTTAGTTCTGCCGTCAACTTTTCATCGTTATCTTCTTTTGCCTCAATGTTATCAACGGGCTCTTCAACACAGCTTTCGTTTTGTATTTCAGCGTTGTTATCTTCTATTTTTATTTCTTTGTTTGTGCGTTTCTTTAGGTTCTTATCTTTTTCGTTTGCCATGTCGTTAAAAATTTATTTAAGTAGTAAACAAAAACCGTACCAATTAATATTTCATAATTCATTGTCAGCATTGAACTGCAGTGGCAGAAGGTCGTTTACATCTTTGACTATTATGCAGATATCGGCTCCTACCATAATAAGTTCTATCTTGTTTTTTTGCCGTTTCGCGGTTTCTGTCATCACTTGCCGGCATGCGCCGCAGGGCGAAACCGGCTTTTTAGTCAGTTTTCCGTCGTTTTTTGCAGCGATAGCCATGCGTATGATTTCGTTTTCGGGTTTCAGGGATTTTACATAAAAAAGAATGTTGCGTTCTGCACAAAGTCCTGACGGATAAGCGGCATTTTCCTGGTTGCTCGCATGGAAAATTTCACCGCTGTCGGTTTCGACGGCTGCACCCACTGCGAATTTAGAGTATGGAGAGTAACTGCTGTCGCATGCCTTGTATGCAGCTTCTGCAATTTTCCGCTGAATGGGGGAGAGCTCTTCGGTTTTTTTATATTCAAAACAAAGTTCGATACTGTATTTTTCCATGATAAATCGCAGTTCGTGTTTAAGTATGTGCAAAATTAGCTTTTTACTTTGGCCTCGTAGTGTTTTTCAAAGCGTTTTTCTTAAATTTACCTCGCTTAATTATTTTTCCGAGATGAGAATATTAAAAAGGATAGAGGTCGCGTTTCTTTTTTCTTTAATATCGGTTGCTGCAATAGCCCAAACCAGTGCATACGAGGATTATATAAACAGATTCAATAAAATAGCGGTTGAGCAGATGAGGCTTTATCGTATTCCTGCGAGTATAACGCTTGCCCAGGGATTGCTGGAATCGAATGCAGGACGCAGCGCGTTGTGCAGAAAAGCAAACAATCATTTCGGAATAAAGTGCAGCTCTGACTGGAGCGGGCCATACTATGTACAGGATGATGATTATGCCAATGAGCGTTTCCGGGCCTATAAAAATGCAATGGAATCGTATATAGACCATTCTAAATTCCTTGCAAATCGCAGCAGATACTCATTTTTGTTCAGTTATAGCACTACAGATTACAAAAGTTGGGCTCATGGCTTGAAAAAGGCGGGATATGCAACTAATCCCCGTTATGCATATTTGCTTATAGATTTGATAGAAAGATATGAGTTGTACAGATTTGACAGGAAACACTATTCTAAGAACCATAAGACTACTCCGTTGGAATTGGC
Source organism: uncultured Prevotellaceae bacterium (assembly GCA_905202115.1). GTDB lineage: Bacteria > Bacteroidota > Bacteroidia > Bacteroidales > Bacteroidaceae > UBA6398. The sequence continues at coordinate 5,631 of CAJKQZ010000010.1, forward strand.
CACCGAGCACAATGTATATTCGTGCAATAAGAATTATTATATAGTGGCTCGTTCGGGAGATACATTCAAACAAATTTCTAAAGAAATGGGCGTTTCGGTAAGAAGGTTGTTGAACTATAACGAGCTCGACAAAAACTACAAGCTTCAGAGCGGAGATATCATATATCTTGAGAAGAAACAGAAAAAAGCCGATAAGAGTTTTAAAGGTAAACTTATTAAAGTTGCGGCAGGAGAGTCGTATTATTCCATATCGCAGAAGTATGGCATACGTCTTAAGAATCTTTACAGGATGAATAATCTTTCTCCGGATGCACAGATATATGAAGGACAGGAGCTTTTTGTTCGTCTTTAAAATAGGCGTTGAAATAGATTTACATGAGTTGAATGTAAATTGAAGTACTCCCCGAAAAAATCAAAGGGTAGCCAATTCATTAAAAAACGTTTCCACACTAAAAAAATATTTTTTTAGTGTGGAAAAAAACTTCCCGCAGGAAATTGAAAATACAAGGGAGATAATCGAAAATATGTCTGAGATAATTTAAAATATCTCAGACATATTTTTTGCTATATATACACCTGCTGATTATCAAGTGCTTGGCGGGTGACCGTTTTTGTCTGTAAAATCCTCTTGCAAGGTACAGCTGTTATTATATGGCTACGTATTGTTTTTTACATCGAATGCTTTTTGGCGTAAAAACCGTTATGAGCTGAAAAAAACTTTTTCCGTTGTTTTTTTGGCGGAATCTGTTTTATTGTAGAAAACGACAGTGGACAAAAAAACTCGCGGCAAAATTTTTGTCGCGAGCTCTTGGTTCTGTTTTTTATGAATATCTGTTTAATTTCTTATAATGCCTCGTTTTGATTGGCGTATGAATGCTACGATGTTGTTTATCTCATCGCTTTTGGGAATCTGTTCCTCTATTTTCAGAACTGCATCCTCAAGGCTTGTATCGCCTTTGAAAATAAGGCGATAGGCGTTGGCGATATGACGTAGTATGCGGTCTCCTACATTTTCATGTTGTTTCAGTACGATAGCATTTACTCCGTGGTATACAACAGGATTGCCGTTTGTTATGATGTATGGGGGGACATCGTTCTGTACGCGGCAGCCGCTTTGGATAAGCGAGAGCCTGCCTATGCGGTTCTTTTGATGAAGAACTACGTGGTTCGACAAAATTACTTTGTCTTCGATCGTACACTCTCCGGCTATGATTGTTCCGATACCGATGACGCATCTGTTGTTGATTTTTACGTCGTGACAGATGTGAACCTTTTCCATTATAAAATTGCCGTTGCCTATCTGAGTGGCTCCGCCGGTGTGTGTGCCGCGGGCAATCACTACGTTTTCACGAATTTTATTGTCATCGCCGATGATTACCGAGCTTTCCTCGCCTTCGTAGTGGAAATCCTGCGGCTCCACGCTTATCATTGCATTGCTGTAAATAGTATTTCTATTTCCTATTTTGGTGCCTTTGTATAAGGCTGCGTAGGGCATGATTACGTTGTCGTCTCCAATTTCCACGCCTTTGTCTATATAGGCGAAAGGCATTATCGTTACGTTGTTGCCTATTTTAGCGGTAGGGTCAACGAATGCTAAGTTGCTAATCATGATGTTTCCTTTTAGATATCAGTATATAAAGTTATTTTATTCGCGGCCTCCGCCGAGTGCTGCGTAAAGATTTACCATAGCCTGCAACTTTGAATAGTCATCGTTGACAAGTGTAAGCTGGGCATTTAGCAGTGACATCTCGGCTGTCAGTTTCTCAAGATATGAGGTAGAAGCGTCATACTTGAAAAGCTCGTTGGTTCTGTCGCGTGTTATTGTCAGTGCTTCAACCTGCTGTTTGTCTATATCGGACTTTTCCATTGAGGTTTTGTAAGAGTAGAGCGCATTGCTTACTTCCTGGCCTGCATTGAGAAGCGCTTGCTCGAAATTCAACTGGGCTGTGCGTTCTTGCGATTTTGCAATTTTCAGCTGTGCCGTCAACTTGCCTTGTGCAAAGAGTGGCTGGGTGAGTTGGCCCACAAGGGGAGTAAGTATTTTTCCAGGATTGACAACTATTCCGTTGCTGTTGGTCCATCCGGCTGAACCCGTGATTGTGAGTTGCGGGTAAAACGCGGAATAAGCAGCGTTTGTTGCATAGAATGTCTGGCGAAGGTTGAATTCCGCGGCGCGTACGTCGGGGCGGTTTGCCAATAGTTGCAAAGGAACTCCCGCCGACATGTTTGCAGGCATACTTTGTTCTGACAATGTGGAACGGGTTATAGCCTGCGGCGTTTCGCGCAGAATCATGGATAGCGCATTCTCACTCTCGCGGATACTTTGTTCGAGCGTAGGTATAGTAGACAGAATCTGCAAGTAGTTTGCCTGGCTTTGCTCTACGGCAGCGGCGTTGGTCATTGCCGCCTTCTGCATTGCCCGCATGGCTTCTACGTTCTTTTTCCATATTTCGGAGGTTTCACGGGTGATACGCAGCTGTTCATCTAACATTAACAGTGTGTAGTATAAATTCGCAACACTGGAAATCAACTGTGTCTGTACGCTTTGCTTGTATGCACTGCTTTGAAGCAATACGGCTTTTGACTGCTCTTTGGCATTCCGAATGCTTCCGAAAATGTCAAGCTGCCAGGAAGCTGTAATAGGAATGTTGTAGGTCTTTATTGCCCGTGCGCCGTCAAAACTGCTAAGCGTTCCTTGTGCGCCCAAACTTAGTGAAGGCAGGTAGGCCAGTCTGGCAGCGTGCAGTGAAGCTTGTGCCTGCTTCACTGTTTCTTCGGCTGAAAGAAGATCCGTGTTCCGTTCCAAAGCCCGTTCAATCAGACTTTGCAGGGCCGGATCTGTGAATACCTGCCGCCACGGAGTGTTTCCGAAATTTATTGTGTCGGAAGTGAGCACTCCGGTAGCAGAAAGCGTGTCGCGGAATAAACCGGCGGTGGGCAGATCTTCAGGGCGCTCATAACTTTTATATATGCGGCAACTGCTTAATGTTAAGGCTGCTAATGAGAACAAGGCCAAGCGTGTAAACATGCCGGATGATTTTATTTTATTGTTCATAGTCATTGCGTTCTGCTTTTTATTTTGAATATTGTTCAATATCTTCTTTTGCGTCGGCATTATCGATGTCTTCCCAAACCATAGGTCTGATCTTTTCCTGTAGATATTCGAAAATAACGAATAAGGAAGGTACAACGAATATCTGGCAAATCATACCTATAAGCATGCCGCCGATAGCTGAAGCACCGAGCGAACGGTTACTGTTCGCGCCAACGCCCATAGCCAGCATTAAAGGCATAAGACCTACAATCATAGCAAGCGAGGTCATAATGATAGGACGTAAACGGGCTCCGGCGCCGAGTACGGCAGCCCAAGTAATGCTCATACCCATTTTTCTACGGTCGAGGGCAAACTCTGTGATAAGAATTGCATTTTTCGCAAGCAAACCGATCAACATGATAAGCGCAATCTGAACGTAAATGTTGTTTGAAGCTGCACCCAGGAACGGAAGTACGAGGTTTGCCGCACCAAGCAACTGAATGAATATGAAACTTCCGGCCAATCCGAATGGAATGGATAGAATTACAGCCAACGGCAAAAGGTAACTTTCGTACTGGGCACTCAACAACAGATAGATGAACATAAAGCAGAGTACGAAGATGATTGTCGTTGCATTCCCGCTGGTGGATTGCTCCTCACGCGTCATGCCGGAGAACTCGTAGCCATAACCTTCGGGAAGATATTTTTCCGCCACTTCTTCGACCGCCTTGATTGCCTGTCCGCTGGAATATCCGTCGGCGGGAGTTCCGGTTACAGCCATAGAAGTGTACATATTAAAACGTTCGATAGTATCAGGGCCGTACACCTTAGAAATCTTTATAAACTGCGTGATCGGCGCCATTTCGTTACCGTTGCGTATTTTAATCTTCTTGAGTGATTCGAGATTTGTGCGGTCGCTGCGCTCCGACTGAACCATTACACGATATAACTTACCGAAACGGTTGAAGTTTGAAGCATACAAACCTCCGTAGTATCCTTGAAGCGTAGTAAGAATATCGTTCGGTGTCAAACCGGCTTTCATGCATTCGGCAGCGTCAATATCGATCATATATTGCGGGAAAGCAGGGTTAAACGAAGTTTGAGCGGAAGCAACCTCCGGACGGGCCTGAAGTTCATTGATGAACACTTTTGCAATGTCGTAGAATTTATCGAGCGAGCCGCCGGTCTTATCCTGCAAGTTTAGCTGGAAACCGTTGGTCACACTGTAACCGGTAATCATCGGAGGGCCGAAAAACAGAACTTTCGCGTCCTTAAACAAATCCCGCGACTTTAAATACAGCATACCAGCTACGAAATTCGAAGCCTGAGCGATAGAACGTTCATCCCAGGGTTTGAGTTTGCAAATGAACGAACCGTAGTTTGCGCCCGCTCCACTTATGAAGTTATAACCGGAAATTTGCGTATGGCTTTCAATGGCGTCATTTGCAGATATAAGACTGTCGATTTGCGCAAGAACAGCCTCGGTACGGTCCTGGGAAGTACCTGGAGCCAAGTCGACTGTACCCATAATAGTACCTGTATCTTCATTGGGCACAAAGCCGGTAGGAGTTACTTTCATAAGGAACACAAGAAGTACTATGCCGACAACAACACTTCCTATTGTAATATAAGGATGTTGAATGAGACTGAGCACACGCTTCTTGTATTTGTTCAAAATGGTATTATATGTGGTATTAAATGCTGTGTGGAAACGGTCGATGAATGTACTTTTCTTCTTTTTTCCTTCCGTGTCGTGGGGCTTAAGGAATATTGCGCACAATGCGGGACTTAACGTCAATGCATTGATAGCCGAAAGACCAATCGCTATAGCCATAGTAAGACCGAACTGCCGGTAGAAAATACCAGACGTTCCAGGCAGGAAACTTACCGGAATAAATACCGCCATCATGACAAGCGTGATAGAAACGATTGCTCCGCCCAACTCGCTCATGGCGTCGATTGAAGCCTTTCGTGCCGACTTATATCCCTGGTCGAGTTTTGCATGGACGCCTTCCACCACGACTATGGCGTCGTCCACCACTATGGCTATGGCAAGCACAAGTGCACTAAGTGTAAGCAAGTTTATACTGAAGCCAAGTATTTTCAGGAAGAAGAACGTTCCGATAAGCGCAACAGGAATAGCAATGGCGGGAATCAACGTTGAGCGCATATCCTGCAGGAATACATACACAACGATGAACACGAGAATAAATGCCTCAATCAAAGTCTTTATTACTTCTTCGATCGAAGCGAACAGGAAGTCGTTCACATTCTGTGCGATGTTGATGTGCAGCCCTTCGGGCATTGACTTCTCTGTTTCTTTAAGAAGTTTTGTTATGTCTTCTACAATCTGAGTAGCATTGGTTCCTGCAACCTGGAATGCGGCGCAAGAAACACCTGGTTTTCCGTTGACCTTATTCGAGAAACTATAAGTGAGACGTCCCAACTCTATGCGGGCAATGTCTTTGAGGCGAAGTATCTGTCCGTCGTTGGTGGCACGTATAACTATGTTCTCGAATTCTTCTTCGGTCTGCAAGCGTCCTTTGTAACGTAGAGTGTATTGGAATGTCTGATTTTCGCGTTCGCCTATCGTACCCGGTGCGGCTTCGATGTTTTGCTGAGCAAGTGCATTCGAAACGTCGGCAGGCATTAAGTGATATTGTGCCATGCGCGCGGGATCGAGCCATATTCGCATTGAATAGTCGGTACCGAACACCATAGCCTCGCCCACACCCTGAATACGCTGTACCTGCGGGATGATGTTGATCTTCATGTAGTTCTCAATGAACTCATTGTTGTACTTTCCGCTTTCGTCATATACGGCGAATACGAGAAGCATACTGTTCTGCCTTTTTTTCGTGGTTACACCAACTCGAGTAACCTCGGCCGGCAGTAATCCTTGTGCTGTTGAAACGCTGTTCTGCACGTTTACAGCGGCCATATCGGGGTCAACGCCTTGTTTGAATGTAATGGATATTCTTCCCTCGCCGTTGTTGTTAGATGTTGAGGTCATGTAGTCCATACCTTCTACACCGTTTATAGCTTCCTCCAAAGGTATTACAACACTATTGAGCACAGTCTGCGCGTTTGCGCCGGTATATGTAGCCGAAACGGAAACCGTGGGCGGGGCAATGTCGGGATATTGCGTGATAGGCAATGACGCCATACCGATAACGCCCAATATTACGATGATAATCGAGATCACCGTTGATAGCACAGGGCGGTTTATAAATCTATCTAATTTCATCGATTTTTCGATTTATGAATTTGTTTTTGTTTTGGTAATTATATCCGTGCAACTCTCTTTTTATGATATATATGTGTAATTTGTGCGGGTTCAGACAAACCGTGATATCAGGAGCGTTACTTTGCCGGAAATAACTGTATGCAGATTTTTTATTCTGGAGTTTGAGTTTCTGAAAGCATTACTTCTGTTCGTTGGCTTTTGCTCTGTTTTTTGCTGCTTCGGCCGCGGTTATGGGCTTGATTTGCATTCCTTCCTGTAATGTGGTCACGCCTTCAATAACAATGCGTTCGCCTTTGGAAAGACCGGAGGTTACAATGTAATCTTGTCCGTTGTCCTGACTGGCTATTTTTATTTCGCGCGAAGCTACTTTCGAGTCTTTGCCAACAACGTATACGAATTTCTTGTCCTGTATTTCGTATGTGGCTTTTTGCGGAATGATTACAATGTCGTTGTATGTAATTGGTATGATAATGTTTCCGGTTCCGCCGCTGCGTAACAGTTTGTTCGGATTCGGGAACGTGGCTCTCATCTGGGCAGAACCGGTAGTCAGATCGATAACACCGCTTACGGTTTCTATCTTGCCGGATTCATTATACATTGAACCGTCTGAAAGTTCCAATTGTACGGGAGGAAATTTTTCAAGCATGGTTTTTACGTTTCCATCTTCGCGATTGTAGGCAAGTAGCTGTTTTTCTGTCATCGAAAAGTAAACGTACATTTCGGATATGTTGGAAACTGTTGTGAGGGGAGTTGTTATGGAAGAGCTCACCAAGCTACCGACACGGTAGGGGATAGTTCCAACTACGCCGTCCGAGGGACTTACAACTGTGCAGTAGCTCAGTTGTTCGAGCGCGTTTGTGAGCGATGCTTTCGCCTGTGCCAGCTGTGCTTCGCAAGAGGCTAAGGAATTACGGGCCATCTGCAGGTCGTAATCGCTGATTATCTGTTTTTTATTAAGCTCAGTTTTGTTTTCGACCGTGAGTTTCTGAGTGTTCAGGTTTGCTTCGGCTACATTGACTGATGCACGGGCATTTTTAACCTGTGCTTCGTATTGCACCTGGTCTATCAGGAACAATGTCTGTCCTTTCCGTACGGTACTGCCTTCGTCAACGCACAGTTTTGTTATGAATCCTGACACTTTGGGACGGATTTCTATGTCTTGCTTACCTTTGATTGTTGCGGGATAAGCTGTCGATTGTTCACTGTTTGTTGTGGTGATTGTTTCTACTGCAAATTCAGGCGCACCTGTGTCGCCCATCATGCTGTTTGACTTTTTGCCGCAACTTACTAATGCGAATACAGTCAATGCTAAGACGATTCTACTTTTCATTTTTATGATTGTTGTTTTAATATAGTTTATACTTATCCGGTTAAATCACATATTTGTTTTAGAGCATAATATCCGGCTGCAAAGTTACGTAAAAACGATATTTCTTAAAAAGTTTTCACCTGTTTTGTTGGTTAATTAATGTCATTAAAACATCTTTGTTAACGGTGCTTTTGTTAGTATGCCTTTTTTACTTCGAAAAAATGTAAAATTCGGACTTAATATGCAATTATTTATGTATTCTTTGCTATGTTTTAATATAGACTAAGTGAAATTTCAGAAAACAATCGGAGGTATTTTAAAACATTTTTGAGGTATGTCCGGCCTATGGCAACGGAATGATATTTCCGTGCTTCTCACCTGTCTAAAACAGACAAAAACGGTCACCCTGCAAGCACTTGAAAATCAGCATATGTATATATAGCAAAAAATATGTCTGAGATATTTTAAATTATCTCAGACATATTTTCGATTATCTCCTATGTAATTTCAATTATCTGCGGGAAGTTTTTTAACCGTACAGAAAAAATATTTTTTTTTCAGAACAGGCTTTTTTGCCCGATACAACAAAATTCTCTGATGAACTTATTCGGAAATGACAATATACGGTTCTGCTCTGAAAATGATATTGTTGTTCCTGCGGATTTGTTATGCCGAGATATTATTTTGTATGGTATTGCCGGAGAATTTATATAAAATCGGCTTCATTTTTGGAATAACTCCGCGAATGAAGCCGATAGCTTTGTTTTTATGTTTTGAAAACTGTATTCTTTTATTTTTTTGAAGAGGGAGCTCCGCCTCCGAAATCATCGTACATGATATCTTCCGGTTCAACTCCGAGTGAGTCTAACATGGCAACAACAGCTTTGGACATAGGTCCGGGGCCGCACATATAATATTCGATATCTTCCGGTGCAGGATGGTTTTTAAGATATTTTTCGTACATAACCTGATGAACGAATCCTGGTGTGTATTCTACATTAGCGGCATCGGCTTCCGGATCGGGACGGTCGAGTGCAAGGTAGAATTTGAAGTTCGGGAAATCTTTTTCCAGCCGGTGGAAATCATCCAAGTAAAAGACTTCAGACAGCGAACGTGCACCGTAGAAGTATGACATACGCCGGTCTCTGGTGTTGAGAGTGCGTGTCATGTGCATTATTTGTGCACGCAAAGGCGCCATTCCTGCTCCTCCGCCTACCCATATCATTTCGCGCTTGGAGTCGAAGCGCGGGTGGAAGTCACCGTAGGGCCCCGACATTGTTACTTTGTCACCTGGTTTTAAGCTGAAAATATACGATGACGCTATACCGGGCATTACATCCATGAAACCTTTCTGGGGCTTGGGTAGAAATGGTGGAGTGGCGATTCTTACCGTAAGCATGAAGCGGTCGCCTTCGGCGGGATAGTTGGCCATTGAATAAGCTCTCGTTGTAGGAACTTTGTTAACGCATTTCAGAGAGAAAAGTCCGAAGTGTTCCCATGCCGGCAGGTATCTTCCGAGCGATTCCTTGTCTATATCCTTATCGTAATCAATATTGTATTCCGGTATCTCTATCTGCGCATACGATCCGGGTACAAAGTCCATGTGTTCGCCTTCCGGCAATGCAACGATAAACTCTTTTATGAAAGAGGCCACGGCCTTATTCGAAACAACAGTACATTCGTATTTTTTTACACCGAGTACCGACTGCGGTACAACAATGCTCATGTCTTCTTTTACTTTAACCTGGCACCCTAGACGATAGTGGTCGCGCAACTCGCGGCGTGAGAAATGCGCACGTTCCACGTCAACGGCTTCGCCTCCGCCTTTAACCACCTGGCATTTGCATTGTCCGCACGAACCTTTGCCGCCGCAGGCCGAAGGAAGAAACACTCCTTGTTCGGAAAGTGATGACATAAGGGACGAACCTTGCGGAACAGATAACTTTTTCTTGTCGTTGATAGTTATTGTAACGTTACCGCTCGGGGTAAGATACCTTTTGGCTATCAAAAGAAGTATCACCATCAGAATGATGATACACCAAAATACTTCAATACTTGATATTATGAATGAAATGTCCATTTTTCAGCTGTTTGTTTTTAAATCTTAAGCCCAGAGAAGCACATGAAAGCAATTGCCATTAATCCGACTGTTATAAATGTAATACCCAATCCCTGTAATGATTTGGGAACATCGGAATATGCCATTTTTTCACGTATTGCAGCCAGTCCTACAATAGCAAGCAGCCAGCCTATTCCCGAACTGATAGCATATACAATAGAATCGCTTATACATGTTATTGCGCGTGAATCGCTCATCGGATCCATTTCAATGCGTTGCTGCATGAAAAGTGAGGCCCCCATTATGGCACAGTTGACTGCTATAAGCGGAAGAAATATGCCGAGCGCTGCATAAAGTGACGGAGAAAAACGTTCTACAATCATCTCTACTAATTGCGTGATAGCCGCGATAACGGCAATGAAAAGGATAAACGACAAATAGGAGAGATCTATCCCGAATATCCCGTCTGCGCTCAATACTTTTGTTTGCAACAGATAGTTTATAGGTACTGTTACTGTCAGCACAAATATTACGGCTACGCCTAAGCCGAATGATGTTTTTACGTTTTTGGATACAGCCAGGTATGAGCACATGCCCAGAAACGAGGCGAATATCATATTATCCACAAATATAGAGCGGATAAATAAACTTATTTCGTGTCCCATATTACGTTATGTAGTAATTTTCTTAATGTTAGTACAAGTCAAAAATGAACTTCTCTGTCAAGCATTCTTAGATGTAAAAGAATTAAGCAGCGCTTCGCCTATGGATTTATTCATCTTTTTGTCTTGCATTGCTTACCCAAATCACGCATCCTAATATTATCAATGCCATTGCGGGCGTTGTCATCATACTGTTGTCTATATAACCGGCATTGTAAGCAGCTTCAGGCACAAACTTGAAGCCTAATAAGCTTCCTGCACCCAGAATTTCTCGTGCGGCTCCCACTATAACAAGAATGAATGCATATCCAAGTCCGTTGCCGAGCCCGTCGAGGAAACTTGGCCACGGGGTATGGCTCATTGCAAACGCTTCCAAACGTCCCATTAATATACAGTTTGTAATGATTAAGCCTACATAAACGGATAGCTGCACGCTGACATCGTAGGCAACGGCTTTAAGCAGCATACTAACCATTGTAACCAAAGTAGCGACTACAACTAACTGTACAATTATTCTTATGCGATTTGGAATGGTCTTTCTGAGCAGTGATATTATTAAATTGCTGAATGATGTTATAACTATAACCGACAGTCCCATGACTATTGCAGGCTTTAACTGCGATGTTATTGCCAGTGCAGAGCATATACCGAGTACTTGTATTGTTATCGGATTGTTTTTTCCGAACGGAGCGGTGAAAACTTCTCGGTTTTCTGTGGAAAACAACTTGGCCATATTTTATTACTTTATAATCAGATTATTATATATGAATGTATTAACAAAAATATAATACAAGTGCATTTCAATCACGTAAACTTTTAATGATTCAAAAGGAATGATTTGTATTTTTCCAGACAATCGTGCAACATATCACTTACGCCGACATTCGTAAACGTAGCTCCTGATATTCCGTCGCATTGGAAATCTTCCTGTCCCGCGTCTCGCTTTTTTACAACGCTGAGCAAAACATTGTCGTTTCCCTCTTTGAATATTTTCTTTCCGATAAACTGGTCCTGAAATTTCTCTTCTGTGATTCTTGCACCTAATCCGGCTGTTTCGCTTGCGTGGCTGAAATAAGCGCCGTATACAGTATTCTTATCTTCATTGAGAGCGATGTATCCCCAAATGCTGCCCCAAAGACCTTTTCCGCTAAGAGGAATCACATATTTGGTTTGTCCGTCTATGTAGCAGTAATATATGGGGAGATTGTTGTCTGTTATATCTTTAAGGTTTACTTTAAAGCCGGCTTCGTCTTTATTATTGCCTTCATCTACAACAGAACCGTCGGAACGAATGATTTTGTCGTATGAAATATACTTTTTGTATTCTTTTTCGACTTCTTTATTGTCGATACCACGTATATTAAGAGAGGCGAGTATCTGTTTCTTTTTATCGATACGCTCATTTGCCTGTGAAGTCGGTTCCAAAGCCTTAGAAACGAACGCCAACAAAAAAGCTACTATGATTACTACAATCGAAGAATATATTATAATGTAGCTATTGCTGTTTGTATTTAATTTCATGATATACGAATTATTTTGATTTCACTCTACGCATGCGGTTACGTATATTGTTCTGAACAAAACAATAGTCTATAGCCGGAGCAAATATGTTCATCATTAAAATTGCAAGCATCATTCCTTCCGGGTATCCTGGATTCAGTACGCGGATTACTATTGCAATGACGCCGATAAGAAATCCATATATATATTTTCCTTTTTCTGTCCGTGCGCTTGTAACGGGATCTGTTGCCATGAACACGGCGCCGAAACAGAATCCGCCGAGGAATATATGTTCATACCACGTAATTGGTGTCATATCGGTTGCATGAAATATTGCGGCTGTCAATATACCTCCTACAAATACGCTTCCCATTGTTTTCCAGCTGGCAATCTTTGTAACTAAAAGCAGGATTGCGCCTAAGGCTATTGCTATTACGCTTGTTTCGCCGATGCTGCCAGGTATAAGGCCTACTACGGAATCGAATAGGGAAACTGTCTGTGCGTGTCCTAATCCGGCTTGTGCAAGAGGCGTTGCTGCCGAATACCCGTCGGGCAATGTATTTCCCAACCCTAAGATTGTGTCTTTTGCAACCCATACTTCTTCGCCCGACATTTTGGACGGATAGGAGAAAAACAGGAATGCGCGTGTAACTAAAGCAACGTTGAATATGTTCATGCCTGTTCCGCCGAATATTTCCTTTGCAAAGATAACAGCAAAGGCAACGGCTACGGCAATTATCCATAACGGGCAATTTACAGGTAGGATCATGGGAACCAGGATACCTGTAACGAGAAAACCTTCCTGTATTTCTTCATGTTTCCATTGTGCAACGGCGAACTCTATGCCGAGGCCAACGATATAGGATACGATTATTTTGGGAAGTACTGTAAAGAAACCGTAGAAAAACATTTCCAGAAACGAACCTTCCGCACCTGCGGCGTGATAGTTCTGGTATCCTACGTTGTACATTCCGAAAAGTAAAGCAGGCATGAGCGCAATAATAACGAACGACATGATTCGTTTGGAATCGATTGCGTCATGAATCGAAACGCCTGACTTCGAAGTGGCCGACGGAACGAAAAGGAATGTCTCGAATCCTTCGAATACAGAGCGGAATGGCTTGAGCTTTCCTCCTTCTTCAAATTGCGGTCGTATTTTGTCTATATAATTTTTCAGTTTACTCATTTTGTGAAGAGCTTGTTTGTTATATCTTGGTTGCTTTTCGTTGTTTTTCAAATTAAAACTTATATTACTCCATTTCCTTACGTAAAAAGTCGAGACCTTCACGAACTATTCGCTGTAATTCAAGTTTCGAGGAGTCCACAAATTCTGCAACTGCAAAATCTTCCGGAGCCACTTCGTATATTCCGAGGGCTTCCATGCGGTCGATGTCTTTTGTAATTATGGCTTTTACGAGAAAACCTGCGTAAATGTCCATAGGGAAAACCTTGTCGTACTCTCCGCTCATTATTATATGGCGTTCTCCTCCTTTTATGCGGGCATCGAGATTATATGCTTTTTTCGGAAAAAGCCATGAAAGGTATGAATGGTTTGTTGAGAACTGGTTTGTGCGCGGCATTATCCAACCTAACAGTTCATTCACGTTGTCGCCTTCGGGGATAACGGTTACTTCTGTCGATTTTGCCGAAAGGAAACCGTCGGCTCCTGTTTTTTTACCTACAAGCGGATTCCCGTTTATTATTCTTATGTGCTCCGTGTGTTTGAGACGACCTTCAAGCAGAGGCTTGAGGCTTGCGCCTGCAATGATGTTGTAATATTGTGGGCTTTTCACCTCTGCTCCGGCGAGTGCTATTCTTCGTGTAAAGTCGAGTTTGCCTGTAAGAAGCAGTGTTCCTAAGAATATCACTTCTTCGGCTCCTATAGTCCAGATTGTTTCGCCTTTGTTTATAGGCGATGTGTTGTTTATCTGTACTCCTACGTTTCCTGAGGGATTGGGACCTTTGAAGATGTTTATTTCCGCCTCTTCTATTTGCGATAGAAACGAATTTTCTTGTTCCGGTGATATGCCTATATGCACGGGTGCTACTTTTGCAAGTGCTTTTATTCCGGCAGAAAAGAAATCTTCTCTTCCTTTTGCTACGATGTTGAAGTCTGCGGCAAGCGGCATCTTACTGAATGCGGATACATATATGTCTCTCGGAGATATATTCGTATCAGGCACTATGTCGTAAGGGCGTTGCCGCATGTATGCGGTAATTCCAGAAGTGTTGAGTATGCCGATGACTTTTTGCGAAGTAAGTTCTGATATGTCAGATTTGCCGAAATCGACAGCTTTGTAATTTCCGTCGTTTTCAATTTGTACAGCAAGGAGCTTACGTCGTTCTCCGCGGTCTATAGACAGGATTTTTCCGCTCACCGTAGAAGTTATCGTTTGCGCTTCATTGCGTTTGTTGACGAATATAGGTGTTCCTATTTCTACGGCATCGCCTTCTTTTACTACCACACGTGGCAGGAAACCCGTGAAGTCGTCCGGACATAGTGCAACATTTCTTATTTCTTTTTTAATGTCGCTTACTTTGTTTTCTGCAGTGCCTTCGAGATTGATGTCCAATCCTTTTCGCAGATTGATGACTTTTGTCATAAAGATATACTACTCGTTAAAATTCAAGTTGTCACAAATATAGGAATTTATATCTATTTTAGAGCAGAAAACATATGTTATGAAAAACAATTACGTGGTTTTCTTTCATAATTTGCAAAGTACGCTGTTAATTTACGTAATAAAATTTTGTTCGTAATCCGGAATATGAATAAATATTCATATCCACTTTATTGTCGCTTCAATATATGCGGAAAATTATCTCAGACATATTTTAAAATATCTCAGAGATAATTCAAAATATGTCTGAGATAATTTTTCTTTGCTCCCGAAACGTATAATCAAGTGGATTCCAGGGATGAATTTTTATGCAAAAGAAAAGCTTCTTTCATTTATTGTTCTTGTATTTGTATCTTTGCCGCATGGAAAATGACGAATTCCGTACAGTTGTGCGGCAGAGTGAGGGCTCGTATTCGGAACTTCGAAGCAAATTTCTGGCGTTTGCTTATCCCGTAAACAGTGTGGATGCTGCTATGGAGATAGTTGCGTATATGAAGCGCAAATACTATGACGCAAGGCACGTGGCTTATGCGTACATGATAGGTGTTTCTGATGCTCTATTCCGTGCAAACGATGACGGAGAACCGTCGGGAACGGCGGGTAAGCCGATTCTTGGTCAGATACGTTCGAATGAACTGACCGATGTGCTGGTTGTCGTTGTTAGATATTTCGGTGGGGTGAAGCTCGGAACAAGTCGTCTGGCAGAAGCTTATCGTGCAGCTGCCGCCGAGGCTTTGAAGAATAACGAGTTTGTAATTAAACAGATTACTGCAGAATTGTCTTTCCGTTTTAATTATGAGCGTATGAATGGCGTCATGAGAGTGTTGCGCGATATAGACGCCCGTATAATCGAAAACACCTACGACGAAGGTTGCAAGATGAAAGTGTCGGTGAGAATTTCTAAACAGGATGATTTGCGCGAACGTTTGTTAAAAGTCGAAACAGTAGAGATATGCAAATGAACGTAATGAATATAAAGAGAATAGACAACGAAACCGATTTGTGGTTCGCACAGCAATTATATCTTAAAAGTTTTCCGGAAGACGAGCGAAGAGAATTGGAGGAGTGGGTGAATATGACTCATTCGGAACCGAAGTTCTTTAACAATGTAATAACAGAAGATTCGCATAACGTGGGAATGATAACGTTTTGGGATTTTCCTGCGTTTGTTTACGTGGAACATTTCGCAATCGACGCAGCTATACGTGGGAAAGGCTTGGGCGGACGAGCATTGGAGATGTTTCTGTCGGATAAAACCAAACCTGTTGTTCTGGAGGTCGAACCACCGGTTGGAGATATGGAACAAAGACGTATTGCTTTCTATGAACGCTACGGTTTTAAGGTTTGTAATAAAAAGTATATCCAACCTCCGTATCGTGAGAATGGAAACAGCTTGGATTTGAAGATAATGTATTATGGTTGTGGTGATATAGAAGATTTGTTCGACCGAATGGTGACTACGATTTACGAACATGTTTACAAACAAGAAAGCCGCACTCTGTAAGAGGCGGCCTTCTTGTTATGAAGTATAATGAGTATTATAATCTTTTTAAATAAAGAAACCTTTTATCAAAGGTCTGGCATTGTACGACGAGGCCATGACTTCTCCATAGGCTCCGGCGGAACGTATTGCGAGGTAATCGCCTCTGTGCGTTTCCGGAAGAGTAATGTCTTTTGCAAACGTGTCGCTGCTTTCGCAGATAGGCCCTACCACATCATACTTTGTCGGTTTCCCATTGCTTGTTATGTTGTCTATGTGGTGGTGCGCGTCATAGAGAGCAGGCCTTATAAGGTCGGTGAATCCGGCGTCGACAATTATAAATTTCTTGTGGCTGGTCGATTTTTCGAAAAGCACTTTGGTTATCAGACTTCCGCATTGCGCGGTTATCGACCTTCCTAACTCGAAGTGTACAGTCTGTCCTTCACGTGTGCTCAGGTTGTTGCGGAAAACGGCGAAATAACCTTCGAAATCGGGTATGGGATTTTTTTCCGGATTGTCGTAATCTACACCAAGTCCGCCTCCTACGTCAATCATATCGCATTTGATGTTGCGGGCGTCTAATTTGTCCTGGAGTTTGTTTATCACGTCACACAATCTGACGAAGCAGTCGTATTCCGTTATCTGAGAACCGATGTGAAATTGTATTCCCATGAATTTTATTCCTTTCATGGATAGCGCCAACTCTATAGTGGAGATTACATCGTCTAATGCAATGCCGAATTTGTTTTCCTCCGTGCCCGTTGTTATATTGGCATGAGTGTGTGCGTCGACATTAGGATTTACACGCAAGGCGATTTGCGCAGTTTTGTTTAATGTCAAAGCTATCTCATTGATAACTTCCAATTCCTGAATGCTTTCGACGTTCAAACTGTATATACCGGTGCGTATGGCAAGTTCTATTTCTTCGTCTTTTTTTCCTACTCCGGCAAAAACTATTTTATTTGGATCGAAACCGGCTGCTATCGCTTTTGAAATCTCACCGCCGCTAACACAATCTACACCTAATTGGGCTTTTGCAATAAGTTCAAGCAATGCCGGATTGTCGTTGGCCTTGATAGCATAGTGCACGCAGTAATTCTTATCATGCAGGGTAGCTTTCTTTATTGAGCTCAGAGTGTCGATAAGAATCTCCTTATCATAAAGGTAATAGGGAGTGGGATGTTCGAGTATTTGTTCTAATGAAATATTTTTCATGCGTGGTTTTATAATTCAGTCGTTGAACAGTTTCTCGCTTAACGATTTCAGCGCTTTTGCTTTGTCTTCGGAACGAATCAGGAATGAAATGTTGTGATAGCTGCCGCCGTATGAAACCATTCTTACAGGGATAGAACCCATTGCGCTGGTGATGAGACTTTCGTAGCCTACATTTCCCCATTCAAGGTCGCCTACAACACAAACAATGCACATGTCGTTGTCTATGTCTACCGTTCCGTATTTTTTCAGTTCGCCTATGATTTCGTTAATGTGGGTTTTATTGTCAATACTCATCGAGACACCTACTTCAGATGTCGTTACCATATCGATACTGGTTTTGTAAGTTTCGAAAATTTCGAAAACTTTTCTTAGGAAACCTGTTGCCAACAGCATTCTGGACGAAACAATACGTATAACGGTAATGCCGTCTTTTGCAGCTATGGCTTTTATCGTTTTCTTTTCAATATCGTTGTTTATGATAGTTCCAGGCGCTTTCGGATCCATTGTATTGAGAAGCCTTACGGGGATTCCTGCAAATTTAGCGGGGAGTATGCATGTAGGATGGAGTATTTTTGCTCCGAAATATGCCAACTCAGCTGCTTCGTCGAAGTTGAGTTGCTTTACCGGCTTCGTATTTTCAACAAAACGGGGATCGTTGTTGTGCATGCCGTCGATGTCTGTCCAGATTTGAATTTCCTCGGCATTTAACGCCGAGCCTATTAGAGACGCCGTGTAATCGGAACCGCCGCGTTTTAGGTTGTCGACATTTCCTTTTGCGTTGCGGCATATGAATCCTTGAGTTATATAAATGTTGTATCCTGGATTTTTTTCAAGAATTTCTTTCAGCCGTTTTTCTGTGTGAAGTAAATCAGGCTCATCCTCTTCATTAATTCTCATGAAGTCTAAAGCAGACAGAAGGCATACGCTTTTACCGCATTCTTTAAGATAATTCGCCATCATGTTCGTGCTTATGATTTCGCCTTGTGCAAGAATCTCTTTCTCAAAAAGCTCGCAATACTCTTGTTTTGTAAATGAGCGCAAGTATTTGAACTCTTCGTCTATAAATCGTTTGGTTATTTGCTTGTATTCTTCTGTTGAATATAGTTCATCGACGTGTTTGTTGTAAATACCTTCGAGTTTCTTTATTATATTGTTTGCTCCTAAAGCATTGTTCTTGCTTAGATAATCAGAAATCTCGACGAGCGAATTTGTAGTTCCCGACATAGCTGATAGTACAACGAATTTGCTTTCTTTGTCAGAGATAAGTTGAGCTACATTTTTTATACGCTGAGGTGACCCCACTGAGGTGCCTCCGAATTTCATTACTTTCATATTGTTCTTTATTGGTAATAGAGCTTTTATGCGTTTAATTATTTCTTTATTGAATTAACTTATTGATGTAATTGAATAGGTTAATTTGTATATAATAAAGAATTTGTAATGATGAAGCCTAAGATATTTTGTTTTATGTGAATCAGTTTCAGTTTTTGTTGTTTAATCTTTCAGCTCTATAGGGTCGCAGTATTCATTTGTTACTTCGCTGAAAGAGCCTTCGCCGCAACGATATACTTTTCCTTTAAATTTATGAATTAAGTCGGTGTTGTGAGTACTCATTAAAACCGCTGTGCCGTTTGCGCTCAGTTCTGCAAGTAGTTTTGTTACATTTGTTGCAGCTGCTTTGTCAAGATTTCCTGTCGGTTCATCGGCCAAAATAACTTGCGGCTTGTTTAATATGGCGCGTGCAATGGCTGCTCTTTGTTGTTCTCCTCCGGAAAGTTCGTTTGGATATTTCTCTTCTTTTTCTTCAAGCCCTACGCATTCTAAGGCTTTTTTTATACGCTCGGCTATTTCGTCTTTATGATTTACACCTGTGGCGCGAAGTACAAATTCAAGATTTTTGCGGATAGTCATGTCGCTTAGAAGTTTATAATCTTGAAATATTATTCCTTCTTTTTTACGTAAGTCAGGTATTTGTTTCCTTTTTATTTTGCTTATGTCATAATCTAAAACATAAGCTTTGCCGCTACAGATTTTCAAGTCTGCGTAGATAGTTCTTAGTATGGAACTTTTGCCTGAGCCGACAGGACCTATAAGATATACCAGTTCTCCACGCTTTATGGTAAACGTAACTCCTTTGATTATGTCGTAGTCACCTTGTCTTATGGCAACGTCTTCGTATTTTATAAGTTCATTCTTTTCCATGACTTATATTTTATTAGTGTTTGTGCCAACCAGGCTGATGACGTTCTGCTAACTCACTTATGACTTGCTCTATGCGTATGCCTCTTTGTGTAAGTAAAACAATCAAGTGATAGAGCATATCGGAACTTTCATAAATAATTCTGTCATTGTTCCCTTTTACTGCTTCTATAACGGTTTCGAGAGCTTCTTCGCCTACTTTCTGTGCGATACGTTCTATTCCGTCTTTAAATAGGCTTGTTGTGTAAGAACCTTCGGGCATTTCTTCATGGCGCTTGTTTATGAAATCCTGCAATTCGGTAAGGAACATGACGGGGTTCTTGTCATTTTTTTCGCCCCAACACGTGTCGTTACCTGTATGGCATGTAGGACCGTGGGGAATTGCTCTGATCAACAGGGTGTCATTGTCACAGTCGACTTTCATGCTTACCAACTCCAGATAGTTTCCGCTTGTTTCTCCTTTAGTCCAAAGGCATTTGCGCGAACGGCTATAAAATGTAACGCGTTTTGTCATTAGCGTTTTCTTGTAAGCTTCTTCGTTCATGAAACCGAGCATAAGCACGTTTCGTGTGACGTTGTCCTGAATTATAGCAGGAACCAAACCGTTCTGTTTTTCAAAATTTATATCCATGATGATTATGGTATATTTTGTGTCGTTTCTTTGTGTTTTCCTATAGTCTTACTTCCACATTTTCACTGCGAAGATATGTTTTTAATTCGGGAATTTTCAATTCGCCGTAATGGAAAATGCTTGCGGCCAAAGCAGCGTCGGCACATCCTTCGGTAAAAGTGTCGCGAAAATCTTCTTTCACTCCGGCTCCTCCCGAAGCTATAACGGGTATTCCTACATTTTTGCTTATTGTGCGTAAAGCATCATTGGCAAATCCTTTTTTTGTGCCGTCGTGGTTCATGCTGGTAAATAGAATTTCTCCGGCGCCGCGCTCATATCCTTCTTTAGCCCAATCGAATAATGTACGTTCGGTAGGAAGTCTTCCTCCGTTAAGATAACACCTCCAAATATCTCCTTCAAGTTTTGCATCAATTGCAAGAACGCATATCTGTGAGCCGAAATGCTTTACTATTTCGTCTATCAGTGAGGGATTCCGCAATGCGGCTGAATTTACTGCAACTTTATCTGCTCCGGCTTCGAGCAAACGTCCGACATCGGCGAGCGCACTTACGCCTCCGCCAACTGTAAACGGAATGGAAATTTCCGAAGCTACTTTTTTAACCATGTCGGTAAATGTTTTGCGCCCTTCTGCACTTGCTGTTATGTCGAGATATACTAATTCATCGGCCATTTGCTCACTGTAAGCCTTTCCCATTTCAACGGGGTCGCCTGCGTCGCGTAAACTTACGAAGTTTATGCCTTTAACGGTACGCCCGTCTTTTACATCGAGGCAAGGTATTATGCGTTTCGCTAACATTTACTTTTGTGGTTTTCTTTTACTTGAAGCTTTTTAGTTGCTTACGAGGTTGTGCTCGTGCTTTTAATTAATATCGGATGTGTTGTCTTTGTTTATTCGTTTTGCCAAATCTTCTAATTTTATCCGTCCTTCGTATATCGCTTTGCCTATTACTACGGCAGGTATACCAGCCTCGTCAAGTTTTTCGATATCTTGTAAAGAACCGATTCCTCCGCTGGCAATCAGTTTGCAGTCGGGGTATTGTTTCATTATGCTTTTGTATAAACCGACATTCGAACCGCATAACATGCCGTCGCGTGAGATGTCTGTGCATAGCACATGCCTTATGCCGTAGTTCCAATATTTGGAAAGCAAATCGTTTATTGTCATGCCGGAATCTTCTGTCCATGCACCGGTACGTACAATGCCGTTGCGCACGTCGGCCGAGAGTATGAATCGTTCCGCACCGTATTTGGCAATCCACGACAAAACTTTTTCGGGATCGTTTACGGC
>CAJKQZ010000011.1 GCA_905202115.1 uncultured Prevotellaceae bacterium
TCCCTTGTATTTTCAATTTCCTGCGGGAAGTTTTTTACCGCGTGAAAAAAATATTTTTTTCACGCGGTGTCCGTTTTTGTGAAAATCTTTCTACGTCGATTTTATACAGAGCCATTAATTTTTATGCAGGCTTTAAGGTGTTTTTATTTCAGGATTGTTTAATCCGCACAAACGAAACGATAATTTATATCGCCCTTTTCGTTTCGTTTATTCAGACATTTTGCGCTTTTCTTTTTTTCCAGAGCTGAAAACTATTGAATATGTTCTGCCAAATGACATAACTTCCCGGGGCCACGGCCGAAATAGGATTTAAAAACGTCAGTGCCATCCAAATGGTAAATGATGTGTTTTTTTGTCCGAACGCCTGTCCTGCACTTATCATGTCTTCACGGCTGTAAAGATGTCCTATAAACTTTCCGAAAGTGAATTTCATTGCGCATACTATCGCTGCCGAAACTACAAGGGCCGTTTCCAGCCTGTAGTCGGAAGCGTTGATGTCCACAACGCGCATGGTTAGCCCCGTTACCAGCATAAGCGTGAAGCCCCAAAGATAAAAAGATATGTCTTTAAGGGCGGCAATGCGTGCATGAAGCCAGGGCAAAGAATATTTTATCATTAATGCAAGAACGAAAGGCAAAATCAGCAATATCGATATTTTGTAAAGCACTGTTATGAATGCCGCAAACAGATTCAGCCCCTGAATGGGATGAATCATCGGGCACAGAATCGTTATCAATATAGCCGACAGTACATTGCTTTCCAATGTGTAGGACGTCAACGAGGCGGGACTGCCTCCGAGTTTGCCTGTAATGACCGCAGCAGCCGTTGCCGTTGGGCTTAACAGGCATGCGAGCACCCCTTGAGCCAAAAGTTCATTGAAATCGCCCGACCGGAAGCAATATTTAATCGTCAACATGCAGATAATGCACAATATGGTTTGCGTGAGCAACAGAATAACGTGCCACCTGCGAGGCTTCATTTCTTTTATACCTATTTTACAGAATGTAAAAAACAGCATTGCAAAAATTGTAACCGGCAGAATATCATTTACAAGCTCCAATGCAAACGGTCGCAACGGGGCTATGAAATTTACACGGGAGAACATGAGATACAACCCCGCACCGGATATCATTGCAACCGGAAGGAGCCAGTTTTTCAGGAATACAAACAGTTTCGACATTTCTCGACTTATTTTCTTTAATGCATTGGCAGCTTAGCCATGCTTCGCTGCAAAATTAGCGGGGCAAAATAAAAATTTAACTACCTTTGCGGCGTTTTTATGCTTCCGACCCTAATAAAACGGCAAAATTGCACGATAAAATGTGCAAAATGCATAAAATTCAAAATACTTTATTTATGTTCAAAAAACAATCAGTACAAACAAAAGAAACGTTCAAGCACTTCATCCGCAAGAACTATTCAATGTTCTGCAGCTTGCATCACGAAGTACGAATCGGAGTTTTAAGTGTAGCTACGCTTACAGCGGCGTCCACGACCGAGATGACCGCTCAAACCGTAAGCACAGCAAAATCCGACTCCATTCCTGTGCAAAATCTCGAGGAAGTGTCTGTAACGGGAACGCGAACTCCGATTGCAGCCGACAAGGCAGCAAGGATTGTCAGCGTTATTACAAAAGACGAGATTGCCCGATCGGGCGCAGCGTCAGTAAATGACTTATTAAAACTAACCGTCGGTGTGGATGTCCGGCAGCGCAGCGGTTTTGGAGTTCAAACGGACATCAGTATCAACGGCGGAACTTTCGACCAAATCACTATTCTGCTGAACGGAGTAAGCATTAATAATCCGCATACCGGCCACCTTGCAGCAGATTTCCCCGTTTCTACAGACGACATAGAGCGAATTGAGATTCTTGAAGGCGCAGCAGGAAGACTGTTCGGTAGCCAGGCTTTCAGCGGAGCAATAAACATTGTAACGCATAAGGTAACCGGCAACAATATACGGGCTAACATTTCGGCCGGTTCGTTCGGTACTTATGAGAATGGCGCAGGATTAAGTATCAAGAACAAGAATTCTTCGCACTTCATAAGCGGAAATTACCGGCGCAGCGACGGAGGTACGGCCAACAGCAATTTCAATCAAGGCAAACTGTTCTATAACAGAAACTATAAGAGCGATAAAGTAAAAGTTGATTTCCAGGCCGGCTTTTCTACGCAAGATTACGGAGCGAACACCTTTTATAGCGCAGCTTATCCTAACCAATGGGAAAAGAATTCCCGTATTTTAGTTTCCGCAAAAGCCGAAACCGAAGGAAAGATACATTTTTCACCGCAAGTATCATGGATACGCTCGACAGACCATTTTCAACTTATTCATAAATCTCCGACAGGCGAGAATTTTCACCGCAACGATGTGTTCAACGTATCGGTCAACGCATGGACCAAATGGGCGCTCGGACGCACGGCCATAGGTGCGGAATTAAGAAACGAGGAAATACTTTCATCCAAATTAGGATTGCCGATGGATTCTGCCGATTTTGTAAAGATACACGGTCACAAGGGAAAATACTACACTAACAACGACTCGCGCGCAAACATAAGTTATTTCCTTGAACATAACGTTGTGTTGCAAAAGCTAACCGTTTCGGCAGGCCTTTTCGTGAACCGCAACACTTCTGTAGACTGTAAATTCCGTTTATACCCTGGTATAGACCTTAGCTACCGCGCCAATGAAAATCTACGGTTCTTTGCTTCGTGGAACAAGGCCATGCGTCTTCCTACATACACGGATTTATATTACGACAGCCCCACCCAGAAAGGTGACGTAGGATTAAAACCGGAAAAGACTTCGTCATTCAAAGCAGGAGGCGAATTGCGGAACAGATTTCTCAACGTAACGGCACAGGCGTACTACAACCATTGCACCGACATGATAGATTGGGTTATGCGGTCGCCGGACGACAAATACAACTCCGCTAACTTTACGCTCGACAACTACGGTTTCTCGGTTACAAGCGGACTTGATTTCCGTAGTATGATGAACAATCACTTCTTTATAGACAAGATAACGTTGTCATACGCTTATATTTACCAGGACAGGAAAGACGACGAATACATATACAAATCTAACTACGCTTTGGAGTATTTGCGCCACAAATTTGTATTTACCTTAGACCACCGCATTGTATCAAAACTGTCAGGGTCATGGTCTTTCAGGTGGCAAAAACGCGAAGGCTCATATATAAGCTATGTCAATAACAAGAACACCGGCAATCTTGTAAAATACTCTCCTTACGGTTTGCTTAATCTCAAATTAATGTGGCAGGATCGCAATTATGAGATTTATGTTTCGGCGGATAATCTGACATCACACCGTTATTACGATCTTGGCAACATAAAACAGCCGGGGTGTTGGATTATGGGAGGTCTCAAGCTCAAATTCGGAATATAATACCCGTTTGGCCGTTTAGTTTTGCAGACAAAAACGGTCACCTGCCAAGTACTTGTGAATCAGCAGGTGTATATATAGCAAAAAATATGTCTGAGATATTTTGAATTATCTCAGACATATTTTCGATTATCTCCCTTGTATTTTCAATTATCTGCGGGAAGTTTTTTACCAAGCACAAAAATAAAAATATTTTTAGGCGAAAGAATTTAATTGTCCGGTATAGATTAGCCAAAACTGGCGTATTATATGGAATCTTTCAGATTTATTATCTCCTGCGGTTTGGTAAAACGGTTTTTCCGTTGCGAATGCGTTGGTTTTATTACCATTGCATCGGTTTCCATGCTAACGGGTTTTCCGTCACGATACTTGCTCCACCGCTGCATAATACTTTCCACGTAGCTATAAGTTTCGGAGCCTATCATAAAACCGTTTTTCACTACGGGATCATTATAATAAACAGGATTATCGAGATTTCTCACATAGAAACGGACTTCGTTCCATTTCTGTGGATTTTTGCCGTTCTTTTCAGCAAGTCTCATGGCATCGCGGATATGGTGATAGCCGCCGTTATACGCCGCAAGAGTAAAGCAAATCCTGTCCATGCGGTTGCGTACATCGCCGAACTTGTTCTGCAGGTGCTGCAGATACCTGCATCCCGCCCCTATATTTTCGGCAGGATCGTAAACATCGGAAACACCTAAGGATTTTGCCGTGGAAGGTATTATCTGCATCAATCCTTTCGCGCCCGCCCATGAAACAGCTTTAGGATCGAAACCGGACTCCTGGTAACACTGCGCGGCAATGAGGCGCCAGTCCCAACCGACCTTGCGGCTGCCTTTGATAAAAAGAGCATCGTATTGAGATATTATACCTTTCGACCTTGACAGATAAGGCGCTCTCACGCTGCGACGCACAGCCGCTTTCCCTACATGGCTTCGCTCTGCCGAAAGCAGTCTTGCTTTCAATTCCGGATTGTACCATTTGTTAAGAGAGCGCGCCAGCTCTGGTTGGTTCTTCCGAACAGCCCAACTTCTGCGCACTGTCTTGCCGTTTAAAACGCAGACACTGTCGCTGTAAGCCCCACACATAATAAATCCATAGGCCTTTATACTGTCGGCAGGCAATTCGCAGGCTATTACGTCTGCCTCTCCTTCTGCCAGCATTCTAATCATGGCAGCCGTATCCTTTACAGCCTCGACACGGACGCGCAATCCCGCCGCGGAGGCGTAATCGCTCATCATATCATAAGCAAGTCCTGTCGTTTTTCCGTGATAATTGTAATATGTGTCAAACCCGTAAGTCGTAACGATAATTATTTCACCCGTTTCCTCTATTTCGGCCAAATCGTAATCGGAAGACTTTATACTGTCTTTGGCGAAAGCATGGTTCGTTTCTCTATTGTGGTTATCACCGCAGGAAATAAAGAAAAAAACAAAAATCAATAAAACAGAAACGAGCCTTGCAAACATTGTTTTATGCTACATTTGGATTCACGGCGCGGCAAAGATACAACATAAAAGCCGGCAAATTTCCATTTTAACAACATATTAAGCATTTACAAGCGTTTTTACCGTGAATTTAATCACAAGCAGATAGCTATTGCCTGCCTAAAAACGTTGTCTGTTTGGCATATTGCAAAATAATCGATAACTTTGCCATAAATCAAACATAGAATTGCAGAAAAAATGAACAAGATACTCGAAAAAGAACAATTTTCTGAAAAAGTCTATAAGCTCGTGGTCGAAGCGCCACTGATAGCCCGTTCGCGCAAAGCGGGAAATTTCGTAATAGTGCGCACAGACCAGGAAGGAGAACGCATTCCGCTCACAATAGCAGAGGCCGATAAGGAGAAAGGAACGATAACTTTAGTTATACAAGCGATAGGATATTCCACAATAAAGCTCTGTAGCATGAATGTTGGCGACTTCATAGCTGATGTCGTAGGGCCGCTCGGGAAACCTACCGACATAAAGAACTACGGAACCGTGGTGTGTGCCGGAGGCGGCGTGGGAGTAGCTCCGATGTTACCTATCGTCGAGGCTTTGAAGAATGCCGGCAACAAAGTTATAACGGTGCTGGCTGGACGTTCCAAAGAACTGATTATACTTGAAGAGCAAATACGCCGTCACTCTGATGAAGTAATAATAATGACAGACGACGGTTCATACGGAACGAAAGGACTTGTAACGCAAGGGATAGAAAGCGTAATACAACGCGAAACAGTAAATAAGTGTTTTGCCATAGGGCCTGCAATAATGATGAAATTCGTTTGTCTTCTCACGAAGAAATACGACATTCCGACGGAGGTTTCTCTGAATACCATTATGGTAGACGGCACAGGCATGTGCGGTGCCTGCCGAATAACTGTAGACGGTAAAACACGCTTTGTATGCGTTGACGGTCCCGAATTCGACGGCCACAAAGTAGATTTCGACGAAATGTTGCAACGAATGGGAGCTTACCGCGAAGCAGAACAGGAAGAATTAAAGCTTCTCGATAAAAAAGAAGACAGCGGACGGGATGCCGAATGGCGTGCAGAAATGCGCAAGGTCATGAAAGCCAAAGAACGTATGCAGATTGAGCGTGTGAATATGCCCGAACTTCCTCCTTCATATCGCGCCCATAGCTTATACGAAGAAGTAAATTGCGGACTTACTAAAGAGCAGGCCGTAAAAGAGGCAAGCCGTTGTTTGGATTGCGCAAACCCTGGCTGTATAAAAGGTTGTCCTGTAGGAATAGATATACCAAAATTCGTAAAGAACATAGAAAGAGGAGATATTCTGGAAGCTGCACATGTTTTAAAAGAAACAAGTGCATTGCCTGCGGTGTGCGGACGTGTCTGCCCGCAAGAAAAGCAATGCGAATCGCAATGCATTCACATAAAAACCGGAGGGAAAGCTGTTGCCATAGGTTATTTGGAACGTTTTGCCGCCGACTATGAGCGTGAAAGCGGACATATGGTTCCACCTGTATGCGAAGCGTGCAATAATATAAAGGTGGCTGTGATAGGCTCCGGACCTGCGTCGCTGTCATTCGCAGGAGAGATGGCTAAACATGGATATAAGGTAACCGTTTTCGAAGCTTTGCATGAAATCGGAGGAGTTCTGAAATACGGCATACCGGAATTCCGTTTGCCAAACAAGATTGTTGATGCTGAACTCGACAACCTTCGCAAAATGGGAGTAGAATTTGTAAAAGACTGTATTGTCGGGAAAACCATTAGCATAGAAGAACTCGAAGAACAAGGCTATGAGGCGTTTTTCGTAGGAAGCGGCGCCGGTTTGCCGAGATTCATGGGAATACCCGGCGAGAATCATATAAATATACTCTCGTCAAATGAATATCTTACCCGAGTAAATTTAATGGGAGCCTCAAGCGAAAAAAGTGCTACGCCTATAGTATTTGGAAAACACGTAGCTGTAATCGGCGGAGGCAATACTGCTATGGATTCTGTAAGAACAGCACTACGGCTTGGGGCTGAAAGCGCCACAGTAATCTATCGTCGTTCTGAAGATGAAATGCCTGCAAGAAAAGAAGAAGTAAAACATGCAAAAGAAGAAGGCGTGAAATTCCTCACGCTCCATAATCCGATAGAATATCTTGCTGATGAGAAAGGAAAGGTTTCGCAAGTAAGATTACAGAAAATGAAACTTGGAGAACCCGACGCTTCCGGACGTCGCAGTCCAGTGCCAATTGAAGGCGCGATAGAGATTTTAAATGTAGATCTTGTAATAGTAAGTATCGGGGTAAGACCTAATCCTATAATTCCAGCTTCGGTAAAGGGATTAGAGATAAGCAGCAAAGGAACAATCGTTGTAAATGATGACATGCGCTCTTCAAAAGAGAACATTTACGCCGGAGGAGATATCGTTCGCGGCGGAGCAACGGTTATATTGGCAATGGGCGACGGTCGTAAAGCCGCACAAAAGGCAGATGAAGCTCTTAAAACGAAACACAATCTCTGATGATTCCTGTACAATTCATAACAAACGAGTCTGAACGGTATTCGCATGAGCAAAGTGCGGCCATTGCATTAAAAGGCGGCTGCAAATGGATTCAGTTGCGTATGAAAGATTACACACAGGATGAAAGAAAAAACGTAGCATTAAAAGTATCCAAGCTCTGTAAAGAATACAAGGCAATATTTATAATCGACGATGATGTTGAATTGGCTAAGGAAATAGAAGCCGACGGTGTGCATTTAGGAAAAAAAGACATGCCGATAAACCAGGCAAGACAAATCTTAGGACAAGGCATGATTATCGGAGCCACGGCAAACAAGTTCGAAGATATAATTATTGCGAAACAAATGGGAGCGGACTATATCGGGCTCGGGCCATTCAGATTTACAAAGACGAAGAAGGAACTTTCTCCGATAATAGGAATAGAAGGCTACAGAGAAATAATGAAACAGGTAAGACAATCTGAAATAAAAATTCCTGTAGTAGCAATCGGAGGAATTTCAAAAGAAGACGTACCGGCTCTCATGAATACAGGAATAAACGGTATTGCTATAAGCGGAGCTATACTTCAGGCCGAAGACGGAGAAAAAGAAATGAGGTCTTTTTTAAATATTACAACCGAATAGATAAATTATGAACGATAACATAAGAATCACTTATCCTGCCTCTGAAAAAGTATACGTACAAGGTAACATACACAAAGATATAAAAGTGGCCATGCGCCGCGTAAACCTTACTCCTACTGTAGATTTGAAAAAGGGAGAACGGATAATAAAAGAGAATGCCCCTGTATACATATACGACACCAGCGGCCCGTTCAGCGATCCGAATGTTGAAATAGATTTGAAGAAAGGCCTCCCTCGCCTACGTGAGAACTGGATTGCAAGACGAGAAGATACAGAGCAACTTTCTGAGCTTACTTCAAAATATGGAAGAGAAAGACTGGCTGACAAAAGCCTCGACGGGTTACGTTTCGAGCATATACATTTACCTTTAAGAGCAAAAGAAGGCAGAAATATATCCCAATTGTATTATGCAAAAAAAGGCGTAATAACTGCCGAAATGGAATATGTTGCAATTCGTGAAAATATGAATTGCAAGGAACTCGGTATAGAAAGCCACATAACCCCCGAATTTGTTTGTAAAGAAATAGCTGCAGGCCGTGCAGTGCTTCCCGCAAATATAAATCATCCGGAAGCCGAGCCAATGATAATAGGACGGAATTTCTTGGTTAAGATTAATACAAATCTCGGAAACTCTGCTACTACATCAAGTATAGAAGAAGAAGTTGAAAAAGCCGTTTACAGTTGCAAATTAGGCGGAGACACTCTTATGGATCTTTCAACGGGAGCGAATATTCACGAAACGCGCGAGTGGATTATAAGAAACTGTCCCGTACCGGTAGGTAGTGTGCCTATCTATCAGGCTATGGAGAAAGTGCACGGTAAGGCCTATGATTTGTCGTGGGAAATCTATCGCGACACTCTTATAGAGCAATGCGAGCAGGGAGTAGACTATTTCACTATTCACTGCGGTATACGGCGCGAAAACATACACCTTTCCGCTAAAAGACTTTGCGGAATCGTGAGCCGGGGAGGAAGCATTATATCTCAATGGTGCCTTGATCACGACAAAGAGAGTTTCCTTTACGAACACTTCGACGACATCTGTGATATTCTTGCAAAGTATGACGTTGCCATTTCACTTGGAGACGGTCTACGCCCGGGATGTATAAAAGACGCCAACGACGAGGCGCAATTTGCAGAGCTCGACACTATGGGGGAATTGGTTCTCCGCGCACGCGAAAAGAATGTACAGGCATTCATCGAAGGCCCCGGACATGTTCCCATGAACAAGATTCAGGAAAACATGCAGCGTCAGCTTCTTAAATGTCATGAAGCTCCATTTTATACCCTCGGTCCGCTTGTTACGGACATAGCTCCAGGATACGATCACATAACAAGCGCTATCGGTGCTGCACAGATAGGCTGGTACGGCACTGCTATGCTATGCTATGTTACACCTAAAGAGCATCTTGGACTTCCAAACAAAAACGATGTGCGCGAAGGAGTCGTTGCATACAAAATAGCGGCCCATGCCGCCGATTTGGCAAAAGGACATCCGGCTGCCCAGATACGCGACAACGCATTAAGCAAAGCACGGTATGAATTCCGTTGGAAAGACCAGTTCAATTTAGGGCTCGATCCGGAAAGAGCGTTGGAATACTTCAAACAAGACCACAGTGACAACAAGAATTATTGCACAATGTGCGGACCTAATTTCTGTGCAATGCGTATAAGTCACAACATAACGGATTGTATTCTTTAAAACATCAATATTGAAAAACACTTATGACAGACGAGTAAAAAATAAGTCTGACATAAGTGTTTGCGTGAGTCCGATATAAACAAAACCGGTTCATAGAAAAATCGAGCGACAAAGATTTTCCGACGGAATCGTATTTATTAAAAAAAATTTTTTTTGCTTGGTAAAAAACTTCCCGCAGCAAATTGAAAATACAAGGGAGATAATCGAAAATATGTCTGAGATAATTTAAAATATCTCAGACATATTTTTTGCTACATATATACACGTTGATTCACAATTACTTGGAGTGTGACCGTTTTTGTCTGTAAAACCTGCAGGCAAGGCAGTGCAGATTTTCTGTCAAGTTTGTTTTATTACGAAAAATGATAATGCTTGTATAGATTAATGTTAATTATTTTGAAAACGTATCTATCAATGACACATGTTCACTATTATGAGACTATATAAGGAAAACATGGTGATGTGAATCTATTGGAGAGATGTGAATGGCGGATATCTGACTTTTGTTTGGACGCAAAAAATAATATACTTCTCTTTTTAAGAGATACTTGTTTGTTATGCAAAAGTATACAAAAACTCTGATTTGTTGCATATAGCGTGATAAAAAACTGTGAGAAATGTCTTAAAAAATCTACGAAGAAACAATAAATGTTTAACTATAGGCTTTTTGTCACAACTTAAATGTTTACACGTCAATGTTTTAAGCTTAGATATACTTCTCTTAAAAAGAGAGGTTTTGCAAATGCAAAGTTACGAAAAAAAAGTGGGAATACGCCCTTGAAATTGAATAGAATAATATAGTTGCTGTTATGAAGCAAAATTTGTTTTGAAATTATACAGCCTCGTTTTACAAACAGCTTCAAAAATATTTATTAATCACTTGATTATCAACTATAAACATTTGTAATACTTCTCTTAAAAAGAGAAATAGCAAAATTGATAAACTATAGAAATAAAAATAAAGGTCAAGGAATAATGAATCGAATCATTTTACTTCTTGCAATCATCGTTGCCGGTGCGTCTCAAACTGTTTGGGGACAAAATGTGGCCGTAAAGACCAATCTGCTTTCCGATGCAATCTTAAACCCGAATCTTGGTATAGAGGTGGGTCTGGCACCAAAGTGGACGCTGGATGTTTCCGGACAGTTCAATGCCTGGGAGTTGTCGCATGACAGGCGGTGGAAGCATTGGGCAGTACAGCCCGAAGTGCGCTATTGGCTGTGTGACCGTTTCGGCGCGCATTTTTTCGGCGCGCACGTGCATGGCGGACAGTACAATATCGGCGGAATAGACGGGAAAATCAAATTATTGGGTACTGATGCGCGGAAATTGAAAGACGCCCGTTATCAAGGCTGGTTTGTGGGAGCCGGCGTAGCCTATGGCTATGCGTGGATTCTTGGCCGGCATTGGAATCTCGAAGCGGAAATCGGTATTGGCTATTCTTATACCCGATACGACAAATACCGGTGTTCCGGTTGCGGGAAAAAGGTTGAGACAAACAAACCGCATCATTACGTGGGTCCCACTAAAGCGGCCGTCAATCTGGTTTATCTATTCTAAATTGCAACGAACATGAAAAGGACGATATTTATACTGGCGGCCTTGTTGGGCATGGGCAATATGTTGGAAGCCGTGGCGCAAAATACCAAAGACGTCATGCCTGGTGTTTACATTGAGGATTTCAACATGAATCGTGAAGGAAAATACCTTTCAGTGGAGATGAATTTGAATCTGAACAAACTTGACGTGAATGCCAACCGTGCCGTGCTGCTCACACCGCGTCTGGTCAACGGAACGGATTCGCTCGACCTGCCCTCGGTAGGAATTTACGGGCGCAAGCGATATTACTATTATGTGAGAAACGGAATAGGAAGTATCTCGGGAGAAAATGAAATAATTTATCGCGCTTCGAGCAAACCGAACAGCGTGGCGTACAACAACATCGCCGAGTACGAAGATTGGATGGACGGAGCCACTCTCAAGTTCCACCGTAGCGATTGGGGTTGTTGTCACGAGATATTGGCAGAATACGAAAGCATTGTAGGCCGTCATAATGAGGCTTTCTTCCCCGAGCTGGTATTTGTACAGCCTAAGGCGGAAATAGAGAAGACACGTTCGCTTTCCGGCTCTGCCTACATCGACTTCCCTGTAGATAAGACAGTGATATATCCCGACTACCACAACAATACGGCTGAATTGGGCAAGATTGAAGGAACCATTGACTCTATACGCAACGACAAGGATGTCACCATAACATCCGTATGGTTGAAAGGTTTTGCTTCGCCGGAAAGTCCTTACAAGCACAATAAAGACCTCGCTATCGGGCGTACCGCCGCACTAAAGGCGCATATAGGCCAGTTGTTCCATTTTGCCGACGGAATTATCAGTACGGAATACGAACCGGAGAATTGGGAGGGACTTCGCCAATATGTGGAGAAGTCGAACATAGACCACCGCGAAGAGATTCTGGCGATGATAGACAGCGATATGGAGCCGGATGCTAAGGAAGCTGAAATCAAGCGCACATATCCTAAAGAGTACCGTTTCCTGCTGCAATATTGCTATCCGTATCTGCGTCGCACCGACTACCTTATTAAATATAAGATTCGCGTGTTCTACGATGTGGAGGAAATCAGGCGTGTCATGGCTGAGCAGCCGCAGAAGCTGAGCCAAAATGAGTTTTACCTGGTGGCACAGGAATATGAGCCTGGGACACCTGAATTTACCGATGTCTTTGAAACAGCTGTACGCATGTTCCCTGACGATGAGGTGGCCAATCTAAATGCAGCCAATGCTGCTATCCGGCGCGACGACTTTGCGGCGGCACACCGCTATCTTGACAAGGCGGGCGATTCCGCCGAGGCTGTCTATGCGCGGGGGGCGCTTGCCATACGGGAAAAGGATTACGAAACGGCACGCCGGTACCTAAGCAAGGCCAAAAATATGGGACAGGAAAAGGCTGCCGCTACATTGAACGAATTGAATGAAAGACGAAAATAATAATAAACTTAATAATAACTTCTAATTTTTTAGCAACATGAAATTACGAACTTTATTTATGTCAATGGTCGCCGGTCTGGCGCTCGTTGGTTGTTCCAGCGAGGAGGACGTGCTTAAAGGCGGCCCTGACCCTGTTGAAGGTGAAACCGGTTATGTGGCCGTCAATATCGTGCAGCCGAGGTCTGTCGGCATACGCGCGACGACCGGCGACTTCGAGAACGGCTCTGAGGCTGAGAACTCCGCGCGTGAAGGACTTTTCTTCATTTTTGACGGAAGTGGCAATGTCCAGACAATCGATAGCAAATCAGCGCAGCGCGTCGCTCTTACGGGTAGCGGAACGACAGAAACACCTGCTGTAGAGCGTATCTATAGCGCTGTCCTCTTGATCAATGGCGTTACGGAAGATCCTACTGACAACGCCAAGCAGATTGTCTGCATACTTAATGCACCTGCCAACCTTGAAGACGGCGTAAATAATCTTTCTGACCTTAAGGCAAAGGTTGAAGATTACTGCACCAACAATATTACCGACGGAACATTCGTGATGTCCAATTCCGTTTACAAAGACAAAAATGAAACCTTAGTCATCGGAACTCCTGTCACAAACGGCAAGGTCAAGACATCCGCTTCGGCAGCATTGGCCGATCCTGTGGATATTTACGTGGAGCGTGTTGTGGCTAAGGTCCGCGCTTCGGAAAAAGAAGACGGCATGGCAAAAGAAGATATAAAACTTTCGGTCGATGGCGTGGAAACGTCGTATACAATAAATATCGACGGTATGGCTCTTTCCAATCTTACCGACAAAGCCAACCTTCTCAAAAGCCTTGAAACTTACAAAGAGACATCATGGGTATGGAATGACTATAACAACTTCCGCAGCTTCTGGGAAGAGATGCCCGGAATGAAAGATGGAAAAGAACAAGTTACTGTTAGCAAACGTAGTTGGAATGACATCTCAGGAGACACTCACTACAACTCATCGGCAACAGCTGGCAGTACATGCTTCGAGCAGTACATTCTGCCCAATACATTCTCTTCAATCGACGAAGTTATAAACACATCTATCATGGTTGCCGCACATCTTACAGACGCCGATGGAAATAACGCCGACCTTGTATGGATACGTGGCGGTTACACTACAAATGACGGTGCGTTAAACGTTATCGCCAATGCGGTTTCCAACCAATTCGCATACTACAAGAAGACCGGTGACAACTCATATAAGACACTTGAGCCTACTGACTTTGATTGGACGGGGGATACAAATAAAGGCTATAGTTGCTATGCACAACTCAAAGCAACATTCGGCACTGACAACAAAGTATATACATTCAACGATAATATACCAACAGAAGTTGTCAATGGTGTAACAAATGTGAACAACTATCTTTCAGCTGATGATAATAGTCTTCACGCCCGTAAGTATACCGACGGCAAGTGCTACTACTTTGTCGAAATCGAGCACGTTGCAGCAAAGACGGGGGATAATGCGACCGTAGCCATTAAGGGTATTGTCCGTAACCATATTTACGATCTGACGCTCAATTCAATTCAAGGTCCCGGTATTCCTGTATTCAATCCCGAAGATAAGGTTATTCCTCAGAATCCTGAAGACGAAAACTTGTTCTACCTCGGTGCTCGCGTGAATGTCCTTGACTGGAGAATCGTAAGCCAGGGCATTGACTTCGGCAAGCAATGACAGCATGAAATTTACCTGACATCACGAATACGTATATTGAAACATAGACATTCATAACCTTTCCAGCCGGCGGGAGCGCTTCCCGCATACGTTCCCGCCGGTTTTTTATTATCCATAAGCGCTCCATGCCGGCGCAAAGAGAGGCATGACACAGGAAACTCCGCGACTGGCAGGATTTCCCACCAAAGTAGAATAACGTACG
Organism: uncultured Prevotellaceae bacterium; assembly: GCA_905202115.1. GTDB lineage: Bacteria > Bacteroidota > Bacteroidia > Bacteroidales > Bacteroidaceae > UBA6398. Next base: position 14,600 of record CAJKQZ010000011.1, read on the forward strand.
TGGTTCAAACCGCACAACATATATATAATCCGACATTGGATAAGGCATAAAAAATACGAAACAGGATGTACAATATACCGACAATTCAAAAAAAAGTATTGCGCCTCATGATTGCGACAGTGATAGCATGTGGCCTGTTCGCTTCGTGCGACAGTGTCATCTACGACTACGAGGGTGATTGCGATGTGAAAGTATTGGTAAAGTTCCGATACGACCTCAACATGAAATGGGCCGACGCATTCCCCTCGGAGGTTACTTCGGTGCATATGTACGCATTCGACAAGGACGGCAGGCTTGCGTGGTTCAATTCTGAAAGCGGCAAGGTGCTGCAGACCGATGGCTATGCGATGGAACTCGACCTCCCAGCCGGAGACTATCATCTGCTGGCTTGGTGCGGCCTTGACAATCCTGAGTCTGCTGCACGGCAGTTCACCGTGCCGGAGGTGACAGTGGGGATCACCACGCTCGAAGAATTGACATGCCGCATGGAACGTGAGTACGATACCAACGGCGCATGTAGTGACCGCCGTCTGCTGCCGCTGTTCCACGGTGTCAAAGACATCAGTATTCCCAATGCCGACAATGGCGAGACATTCAGCTATCTGGTGCCGCTCACAAAAAACACCAACCATGTGCGCATCATCCTGCAGCACCTTAATGGGAACCCTGTGGACGTAGATTCGTTCATTTTCTTCATAGAAGAAGAGAACGGCCTCATGGCACACGACAACAAGCTGCTGCCCGACGAGAAAATTACATACCGTCCTTTCCATACAGGATCAGGCACGGCAAGTCTCGGCATAGACGACTATCCGCAGCAGGGAAAGAGGAACGTAGGGTCGAAAGCCGCTATCGAGTCGATAAACGTAGCTATTGCTGACCTCTCCATACCACGTCTTGTAGAAGACCGCAAGACTTACCTTTCCATACATACAGCCGACGAGGAAAGACGACTTGTGGCACGCATACCTCTTACCGACTATGCGCTTTTGCTTAAGGACGGATACGAACACGAGATGACCGATCAGGAATATCTCGACCGTGAGGACGAATACAACCTTACTTTCTTCCTCGATGAGGATGATTTTTGGATATCCTCCTCCATTATCATTAATTCGTGGAAGCTGGTATTCAATAATATGGACTTCAATAGCAAATAAGTGATATTGTCAATGAGCCGGAACATATACAAGCACTTGTATGCGGTATTGTCGCTTGCGCTGGCACTGCTCTTTGCGGGGTGTACCGATGAGGGCGAGGGGCTCTTCCCTAACCCAAATGAAGGCACTGCCTCATATATGATGTTTAGGATTGTTGCCCCGAAAACCATGATGACCAAAGCCATATCGCGGGCAGTGCCCGATGTCGACGGTACTGACTATTGGGAGGAAGCTTACATCTCAGAGGTGGGCACGGACTTTGACAACGCGCTACTTAAAAACGAGTTCAACGTATTCATAACGCAAACTGACGGTACCACAATAACAAAACTCCGTAACCTGATTTGCATCGAGACAGCCGTCGGCACGGACAATGTGATATTCAGTTTTTCGGGAGAGATACCCAAAGACGATGTGGAAACTTTGAAGACATATAACAATGCCAAGATACACATAGCTGCCAACTGCGGCTCTGATGTTTCATTGGCTGACGGCTTGGACTTCAGCCATGCGGGGCAACCGTCAGCAACGTTCAAGGCCATACCCATGTGGGGCGTGACGAGTTTCGATTTCACCAAGCTGCAACCCGGCCAGAACGATGTGGGCGATATATGGCTTCTCCGCGCGATGGCGAAAGTAGAAATTGTCATAGGCACATCCGGCGACGAACCCAATCTCATTACCGCGCTGGCTTCGGCTTCGGTGGCCAATGCCAACACGCAGGGATATGTGCTGCCGCAGGAATGGAGTGCGGTGGAGCACACTAAGTCTCTTTCCTATGAAAATTCCTTACATCCCTTGTCGTCGCCGGCCGCTATCAGTGATATGACACCCGACGACAAAACAGTTAACAAGATAGTGTTTTATCTGCCCGAGACCGTAAACACCGGAGAAACAACTGAAATCCTGCTCAACTACACTACAGACCTTAAAGGTAATGAATCCAAGAGCGGCGTGATAAGGTTCGCCAAATATGAGAACGGTATACCGACAGATACAAACTACGATATTGTGCGGAATCACCTCTATCGCTTTGAAGTGTTTTTGGGCGGCAAGTCGAATCAATTTATAATCAATTATACCGTATGCCCCTGGCAGGAATATGTTGTCAACCCGCCTACATTCGATTAAATCAAGAAAGATAGAAATTTTATGAACAGATATATCCAAATTTATTTTACCGTTTTATATATCATTCTCCCTGCATTAGTCTTCACGGCTTGCAATCTCGATGAAATTGAGACGCCGGGTTATGTTAAGGAAGGAGAACCGGCAACAGTGAGTCTTAAGGTCGACCTGGATGAAATATCGGTCAAGACACGTGCCGATATGAACGGCGATTTGGAGAACAAGGTCGAATGTCTGTGGCTGGCTATCTACAACGTTCGAACAGGTGAGCGTACTTTCAGTAAATTCTATACGCCCAACGGAGACTTTCCTGAGATAGAAAATAAATTTGGCGCGATAACGGACATTGTGACGGAATCTGGCAATAGCTATATCGTGGCTGTAGCCAATTATGAGAACAATATCGCTCTTGACCTTGCTAGCAATAACGGTGCAGACAAAGACACAGAGCAGGAACTTGAGAACCTCCTCGCCGCCGCTGACACATGGGACAAGTATCGTGCTATTGCTATCAAGCAGAGGTTCGACGGCAAGGATATATATATTGAAGCGCCTGCCGAAGCCATCGTGATGCAAGGCTTCTACCGCGCATTGGGTCATCAAAACGATTATACCGAAGACGAGGGAGCCGAGACGGTCGGCATACAACCGGGCACCAACAACTTGAGTGGCATGATACACCTGCGTCGTATCTGGACACAAAATAAATTCACAATCAAACCGAGTGACGATATCATATCCATAGAGCTCGTCAATGTGGAAGTGGTGAATGTCCCTGTGCTCACATGGCTTTACGGGCGTCCGCAGAACGATGGCTCCGGCACTCTCGGCTATGCCAATGCCGGTGATGCATACAGTCCTATCATGCCGGATGACCTGAAACATGAGATGTATCGTAAATCGCTGACATATACCCCGACCTCGATGACGGTTACGACGGACGACAAGGGACGTTCCAACTATGCTTTTGATTACTGGCAGTATGAAAACAAACGTACCGGCACGGCTGTAACTTATGCCGACCGCGAGAAGGAGTACAAGAATGCCGACGGAACAAACAGCGGTATCTACACAAGTCTGTGCGGAAACAGCGGCAAGGCCACGCTCGACAACAGCGCGACTTATATCCGTTTCACCGCGAGAATCAAATACATAGTGGATGATATTACAAGTCCGGACGAGATAGCGGAAGAAGTCGGTAATGTTAAATATCGCAATGCTGAAGCTACCTATGTCGTGCACCTCGGATATATAGGGGGTGACGCAAGTGACTTCAACTGTTACCGCAATTCCAAATACACCTACAACATTACGGTAAAGAGTGTGGACCAGATTCTCCTCGAAGCTTTCAGAGAGGGCGAGAACCAGCCCGGTGCGGAGGGTGCCGTGACAGACGTGACGGATGAGTTCTTCGACCTTGACGCGCATTTTAATGTCTTCAATGTATATTTTACAAGAGACCAGCTTAAGAACTTCACGTTCTCGATGACTACTTACGAGGACAACGTACCCCACACCATTACCAACATCACGAACGAAGAATTGGGTGTGACCGCCAACGTGCCGAAAAAGGGAGATACGAATTGGAAATACTACAGCTGGATACAGCTTGTCGAGAACGGGAAGACGGATAATAAGACCAAGATCGCAAAGTTCCCCAATCTCGCCAACGGCGAAACGGGCAAGGTGCTGTATCTGGATGACATATCGAAAAAAGCGGATGAATTGGGTAAAGACGAAGGCTATTGCTTCACGGTGTATGTGAAAGAGTACACCTATGAGGCCGACTATGGCGAGACAGGCTATGGCAATGAACAAACTACAGAATGGACGCACTATGTGAACCAGCCGAGCCGTATCGCCAATTTCAACGTGGCGTACAGCGTATCGACCGACAGGGAGAGCCAGCATTTCAAGGCCAAATACGCGCTCTCGCAGCGTTCCATCCAGACCTATTACGACATTGCGGCAGCGATATCGGGGTCAGGCACGGCGTTGGGCGTAGAGCATATCGACGAAGTGTTCGGCATGAATATCCGCTGGACAAAGAATACCCCAAGTGGAGGTTATGACCCCAACAACGGTCGCTATAACGTATGGCAGGCACTCGGCGGCAGGGATGGCGGCAGCACGGCAGGCAGCTGGACCGACACCGATGTCCTCGATTTGGGAAAGCTGTTGGAGGTCAATCCGATTAGCAACAGGACGCAGACACAATATGCCTCTCATTTGGATACCGACGGCGGGACCAGATATGTACAGGCAATGCAGACCATAACAACCGGCTTAAGCTACAGCAATTACGATGGCTACTATAATTCCCGTGCCAGCAGTTATGACCCCCAGACTTCACATAGTACGGCACAATACATACAGGCCATCTATAGCTGTATGAACCGCAACAAGGATGAGAACGGAAACGGAACCATCGATGCCGCAGAACTGAAATGGTATGTGCCGACTTCGGGAAAATACCTCCGAGCCATATTAGGCCGGAACAGCCTTGTCACGCCTCTGATGGGCTATGAGCAGGGAACGCTGCCCGAAGCGAGTGCCACCGGACACAACACACTCTACCATTTCATATCAAGCGACCGAAAGATAATCTGGGCGGACGAAGGCATGTCGAGTTCCGAATTCAACACTAATAGCAAGTGGCAGATTGCGCCGTGGCAGGTGAGGTGTGTGCGTAATCTCGGCACCATTTTAGATACTGTAACCAAAGGCGAAAAGGTGAAACAAGCCTATGAAGATACGGATGTGGATAGCAATACCAAAGGCGGTGTTGTAAAGCCGGTCCGTTACTACGGAACATCCCTCCGTAATCCGACGACATTGCCGCTTCCACCGCACAAGACTTCTTCGCCCTACAACCGTCTTGCGCGTTACGGCTTCGAGATTGCTCCTGCCGGTAATGGTAACACGGCAAATTATACGAGAGAAGCAGGGTTGTATGCCATCACCTACAACGCTACCGGAACCACGGCGCTAAATGCTTCCACAATCGGGTCTCACCGGGCATACGAAAACGGAACGTCTTATTATTATGCAGACTACACGGAAATCAAAGATGCCATTGAGACAGCCTCGCCCTGCGAGAAACTGAACAAAAGCAGCGGGCGCAAAGGATGGAGGGTGCCCAATCAAAAGGAAATCGTCATTATGATGCGTGCAGGTGTGATAAATACCGGGTACATAGGATTTTATGACTACACCGTGTCGAATGGTCGCGTGACAGCAAGCAACAACGGCTCGTGGTTTACCAATGCTCCAGGAATGATGTGCTGCACGCAGGAATATTGGCCGAGTATAGACGGCGATGAAAATACAGTTGCCGGTTCCGTATCCGGATTGGATGCACTCTCCAGAAGCCACAGGTGGACAACAATCGAGCCTACCTCCAATTTGGCCACGGCAAAGAAACATTCAAACATCCGGGCCGTCAGATGCGTCAGGGACCTGACCGCCGAGGAAGCGAATATGAGCTATACCCAGATAAAGAACCATAAGACAAACTGATAGCTATGAGTTGTATGTCTGCCATAAGAAGAATATGTCGGTCGCTTGTGTGTGCCGGCATATTTCTGATTGCGGTGTGTTCTTGCCGTAACAGCGGCAAACCGGCGGGTGAGCCCAAGGCGACGGAGAAAGCACCGACAACGGAACTGGGCTTCCCCGAAGTGCCCGATTCGCTTGTGTCGCCCGAAAGCCGTGCCGACTACGCCATATTTCACTTTTGGGATGACATGGACTTTTCCGACACTACCCTGAGTCTTGATACCGCTTTCATGGAGCAGAATTTTGCTAATTATATCCAATTGTATGACTATGCTTCGGAAGACGGCCGCGCCAAAGGAACCGAACGGCTTATGACCGGTGCCGAAAAGTCGGAGCCGGCATACCGTTTTCTCACAGATATTGCCGAGCGTTATCTTACCGACCCGAATTCGCCGATGCGCAACGAAGAATATTTTCTGCTGTTCATCCATGAAATTGCCAGCAATGCGATATTTTCATCAGAAGAGAAAGCGAGATATGAATATCTGGAAAACCGAATCCTGAAAAATCGCCCTGGAACTGTTGGCGCAGACTTCGTGTTCGTCGATAGAGCCGAAAAACGCCGACGGTTGGGCGATGTGGTTAAGGGAACGGAATATACGCTCCTGCTCTTCTACGACTATGATTGTGAAACCTGTGCCGGTGTAGAACAGGAGATGAGGGATGACCCCGTCCTGAACTCGGCAATAGCCTCCAACTTATTGCATATCGTAGCGGTAAATGTATTCGGCAATGATTTGTCGAAATGGAAAAGCCACTCGGCCACACTTCCGAAAGAATGGACAGTGGGATATTCGCCCGATTGTGAAGTGGTGGAGAATGAAATCTATAGCATCAATGCCGCGCCAACCTTTTACCTCTTAGATTCTGGACGGAAAGTGATTCTCAAAGACGTGCCATTGCAGAGAGTAAGCTCTTTTTTGGATAGGATAAAGGCGGGTACTGACAAAGCCCATTTATAGAATCCACCCAAGCAGAATCATTGAAAGAGAATGGACATAACCGGGGTGGGAAGTGCAGACCGAAGACGGAAGCGAACTATCTCCGGCTTATAGAGTTATACGCATTTCTTGGTATGATTTAAAACGGGAAAAGGAGGCGGGGTACAGCTTTTGCCTGGAAAACAAAAAACGGCAAGGCAAATGGATTTCTTATTTCTGCAAATCACCGTCCCACATGAGTTTCTCTCTTAGAGTGTCGAAATAAGTTTTGTTAGCGCTTCTCACAATATTAATGTCAAACGGAGCACGCCTGATTGTGAGAACGTCATTCTCATTGCAACGTACGCTGCGGCCGTCAACCGAAACCAGATAATTGTGCGAACGGCTTTCTACTCCAAGACTTACTTCTATATTATCGCAAAGAACTATGGGGCGCACGCTAAGGCTGTGCGGAGCCACAGCCGTAAGCACTAAGGATTTCGATTGGGGAACCACTACAGGGCCTCCCGCCGAAAGAGCATAACCGGTAGAGCCCGTAGGCGTGGCTATAACCAATCCGTCGGCAGAGTATGTGGTAAGATATTCTCCGTTAACAGTCACACGTATTTTTATCATCGACGATATATCCTGCTTAAGAACCGCCACTTCGTTAAGAGCAAACGGGAATACTTCGGGATTTGGTTCCGGCAAAGCGACCTCAAGCACGCTGCGACGTTCAACCACATAGTTTTTATTACAAATATCATTTATGATATGGGGGATGTCTTCCGGATTAACATCGGCCATGAATCCTAAATGTCCTATGTTTATCCCGAGAATAGGAATACCCTTGTTGTTAACAAAACGAGCGGCTCTCAAAAATGTTCCGTCGCCGCCGAGACTTATGGCCAGGTCGGCATCGAAATCATAAGAACTGAAAATGTGCGAATCGTCGAATATTCCGATACTTTGTTTTGCACACTCATAAAATTCCCGCTCAATCAGAATTTCCGCTCCTTTTTTTTTCAATAACTCTACAACCTTGTGCGCATAACGACTTTTTTCTGTTTGATGTGTATTTCCAAACAAAGCTATCAAAAGTTTGCTTTTTGCCATATTTACCAACTTTCGGAACGGTTTTTTAGTAACTTTGCAACTGAATCAGTGCAAATGTACAATAAATTTGTAATTACGGACAAAGAGATGACAAAACTTAGCGTAAATATAAACAAGATAGCAACCTTGCGTAATGCCCGCGGCGGAAACAAGCCAGACGTACTGCAGGTTGCTGCCGACTGCGAGCGGTTCGGAGCACAGGGAATCACAGTACACCCGCGCCCGGACGAGCGTCACATAAGATATTCTGATGTGAGAGCCTTGAAAAGACAGATTGTCACAGAGTTCAACATCGAAGGCTACCCTATGGACAAATTCATAGACCTCGTAGTGGAAGTAAAGCCCACGCAAGTTACATTGGTTCCCGACAAACCGGAGCAGCTTACTTCAAATCACGGCTGGGATACAAAAACCGAGCAGAATTTTCTAATAGAAATAATAAAGGAATTCCACAAAACAGGCATCCGTACTTCACTTTTTATAGACCCTGTGACTGAATACATAGACTATGCCGCAAAAGCGGGAGCAGACCGCATAGAACTTTACACAGGACCTTACGCTGAAGAATATTCAAAAGGAAACAAGGAAGCGATACAGGCTTTTATGTCAGCCGCGCACCATGCAAAGTCTATAGGTCTGGGCGTTAATGCCGGTCATGACCTCAGTCTGGAGAATCTGGAATATTTTCATGAGGTAATTCCCGAAACTGACGAGGTCAGTATCGGGCATGCCTTGATTTGCGACGCTCTTTATTATGGCCTGGAAAACACTATCCGGAAATATCTGGATTGTCTTAAATAAACGCATGACAGTAATATAAATTAGGTAAATAAGAAAAACGGTTTCCCGCATTTTCAGGAGGGTCTGTCTGAGAAATTTGGATATCCGTTATATGTTTTTGAAAAAACATATAACGGATATCTTAACGTGAATTCGGTATAGGCAGAAGCAATTCCGCGAAAAATCAACCTGCAAGAGATTTAGTTTTAAACGAGACCTTTCGAAAAAAATATTTTTTGTTCCTGGTAAAAAAGTTCCCGCAGATAATTGAAATTACATAGGAGATAATTCAAAATATGTCTGAGATATTTTAAAATATCTCAGACATATTTTTTACTACATATAGATGTATTGATTTTCAAATGCTTGCCGGCTGACCGTTTTTGTCTGCAAAATCTTACGGCTTTGGGAGGCACTATTCCATTGCCTTTGTCACGAACTGATATGCCTTGTGCCAGTCCGTATCAAGACAGAAAGGAGTTAGCTGGGAATCCCCGTTGATATATTTATTTATCTTTTCCTTATCATTATCATCAAACAACGGACAAGTGCAAGAAGCCTGGATGAAAAGAAATATCTTTGCCTTGCGATCTTCTACGGAAAGTTCTGTAGAATAGATGATTTCCGTATAAAAAAGACTCAGGAATTCCGACATATAATAAGCCTGTATGTCGAGTAATTCGTTGACGTCTGCAGACTCTTTTTCATGCGCCTTGCTTTTCATATATTGCAATACATCTACCTTGAACCTGGCTATCTGCGCATTGGTAAATGAGCTTGTAGGTTCATTGATTGTATGTTGCGCGCTCTCCAAAACCTTATTGAAGACTTCCTGGGCCGAAACGGCCCCGCCCGTAGTAAAGAGAGCAAACGATAAGACTGATAAAAACTTCTTCATATATACTTATATATTACTTACGTTTATTTCCGATTTGTTTAACTTCTCAAAAATCACGCTTGTGATATTCTCAAACTGTCTTTTTAAGCACTAATTTATGATCTATCGAATCCGGATATTCGTCTTCATAGTGCGTAACCATTATAAGTGTTTTTCCCGGACGTTTGCAGAACGAATCTATTATGCCTCGTGAGAAAATGCGACGCTTTTCGTCAAGCCCGTGAAAGGGTTCGTCGAGCACAAGAAGCTCAGGGTCTTTCACAAAAGCACGGACAAGGAGCAGCATTCTCTGTTCACCGCTCGACAACTGCAAATAAGGACGCGTGGCAAGGTTATCCACCTCGAAAACTTTCATCCAGGAAAGCACATGCCGGCGTTCGTCGTCGGTTATTCTTTTGTAAAGCCCCACCGAATCGTGCAAACCGCTCGCAACAATATCTACAGCAGGAATATTCTTTTTATACGAACGATACATTTCGGGACTCACATAACCTATACGTTTCTTTATATCCCAAATACTTTCACCGCTTCCGCGCCTGAAACCGAAAAGACTTATGTCGCAGGCATAAGATTGCGGATTGTCGGCACAGACAAGACTGAGTAGCGTCGATTTTCCCGAACCGTTCTCTCCTGTTAAAGCCCAGTGCTCTCCCCTATTTACTTTCCAGGAAAAATCTTTCAGAATCCTGCGGTTGCCGTACCCTATGTTTATATTGTTGCAGAAAACAATAGTTTTGTCACATCCAGCTCCGTTATTATTGTCAGTCATATCGGTTGCCGGTTCGAAAGACAACGGGCATTTTACATTTTCAAAGGTTTCTTTTGCTGCAAAATCCTCTATATATTTTTTCTTGTCGGTTATGGGCAATAGCTTGCCGTTCTCAACGGGAAGCACTTTGTCTATAAAATATGGAATGTCTTTTATTCTCGACACCACAACTATTATCATCGTTTTTCCAAGCCTTGCCACACGCGCCAGGAAATCGGAAATCTGTATACGGGTGTTTGCGTCGAGCCCCACATAAGGATTGTCGAGTATTATAAGGCGGGGTTCTCCAAGCAGTACCTCTGCAAGCTGTACTCTCCGCAGTTCTCCGCTTGATAGCATTATCATTTTCTTGGACAACAATGATTCCAGCCCCAAAACTGTGTCGAGTTCGCGTAATGTTTCGGAAGAAGCCGTTACTGAAGCAAAGATTTCCTTTACGGTCTTCATGTCGTCCATGTCCCACTGGTTCCAACGCTGCTGGTAGTATGAGCCTGCCGCCTCGCCATAGACATCGCGGAATGTTACGGTCTTTATGTTTTCGCTTGCCTTTTTACTGGCCGACGGTGAGAAGTCGTATTTCACTTCCGTTCCCCATAACGGATGTGCTCCCGTAAGAATATCGACGAGCAAGGACTTTCCGCTACCGTTCTCACCTATTATGGCAAGCGGTTCATCGGCCGGAATACTTACAGTCACAGGCTCTTTCATCCGGTAAGCCTCAATGCGTGCAATGCCGTTCTTTACTTCTATTATGTTATGCATGTTCTGCAGACTTGTTATGGGCGGTGAGATTGTCATCTCACTCTGTCGGGATTGCTGGCTACAAAATCTTCCCATTTCTTCGACGAACGAGAACCTATGGTTTTAGCCAGATCTGCTCCCAATGCGATTTTGTTTGTTTTCACTCCCGCCGTTTTGTAAACACAGCAGGAAGTTTCGAGAAAGTGGCAATATGCGGCCGCTAACGCGTCGGTTGCATCATAATAAGGCAGCAACGCTTCATCATCTATATTAAGATAGCGCTGCAACATTGCCGACACCTGTTGTTTGGAAGCCCTTCCATTGCCGGTTATAGCCATTTTTATTTTCAGCGGCGCATATTCGTGAATCGGTATGTCCTTATTTATAGCTGATGCAATGGCTACTCCCTGCGCTCTTCCGAGCTTGAGCATACTTTGGGCATTTTTTCCGAAGAAAGGCGATTCGATGCTTAATTCGTCGGGCAGAAAACTTGCAATCAACGAGTTCACACGCTCATATATGCGTCCGAGTTTTAAATACACACCGTTTACTTTACGCAAATCGATAACTCCCATTGCAATCATACGTGCATTCTTACCGGTTACACTCAGAACTCCATAACCCAGGATATTCGTTCCCGGATCTATTCCCATTATTATTCGTTCTGATGATTTTTTACGTGAAACCTGAAAGGTTTTGTCGGTCAAGACTGTACCGCACGATATTGTATTGTCGTATTCTTGTTGCTCGGGCAATGCCCTGTCATCCGGTTTTTTGTGCATTTCCACTATCGAAAAGTAGTGCAAAGTTACACTGTATTAAAATATTGGCAGCAAGAAAAACATTAAAGAATATTAAAGTACGTAGCGCATCTTACGCCTCTGTAAAAAATCGATGAGGAAACAATTCTGTAAAAACATACCCTCCACGTGAAAAAATATTTTTTTCACGTGGTAAAAAACTTCCCGCAGTAAATTGAAAATACAAGGGAGATAATCGAAAATA
>CAJKQZ010000012.1 GCA_905202115.1 uncultured Prevotellaceae bacterium
ATCTCCCTTGTATTTTCAATTTGCTGCGGGAAGTTTTTTACCACACGAAAAAAATTTTTTTTTCGTGTGGGGTAAATTTTTCCGTCAGTCTTTCCTTTCCGGTTTTCTACGGGCCTGTTTTTGTTTACGTCGTATTTCCGCTGAAATATATAGCGAATGTTTACTGTATTTGTCGGACGGGTGGGAATTGTGTGCCGTGCAGGCTTTGGGGCGACGTTTCAGAGAAAGCGTTTGCTCAGGTAGCGCACAGGATACCATGTGGAAAGGTATCCGGCAACGAGCACTGTTACGAAAATGAGCAGTATGTCTGTGATTTTCACGCTAACGGGGTATGCGTCGACGATGAAGCTGCCAGAGTCGTCGCCCATTTTCAGCAGTCCGAAGTGTTGTTGGGCAAGGCAGAGCAGAAGACCGAGCACGATTCCGGCAATGACGCCTATCAATGATATGAGCCGTCCTTCAAGCAGGAACACGTGCGCTATGGTGCGGTCGTCGGCGCCGAGACTTCGCAAGGTGTTCATGTCGTCGCGTTTGTCGATAATGAGCATCGAGAGCGAGCCTATGATGTTGAAGCAGGCGATGACGAGAATGAACGTGAGGAAAAGATATGCCACCGCTTTCTCTGTGCGCATTATGCGGAACACGTCTTCCTGCTGCTCGTACCGGTTCAGGATTTTCAGTTTCGTGCCTGCTATTCTGCGCAGTTCGCGCTGCACTGTGGCGGGGTCGGCACCGTCTTTCAGCTTTAGTTCTAAGGAAGATACGCAGCCCTGCTGTTCGAAAATGCGGCGGGTGAAATCTATCGAAGTCAGAATGTATTCGGAGTCGTATTTCTTCTGGTTTACCGAGAATACCACTCCGTTGGAATGCAATTCGTCACGGTTGAAGCTCTCCAGCGGGTTGAGCATGTTTATTCTCTCTCCTTTCCGCGGGGCGTAGACTTCGAGCGGGTGTTCGTAGCGCACTCCGAGGCCGAGCTGCGAGGCGAGCTGCAGCCCCGGCGTGCCGTAATAAAGCACGTCGGCCTTAAGAGCGAAGTCGCCGTCGCCGTAAAGAATCTCTGCAAGGTCGGTTGTGTTGATATAGTTGTTGTCCACGCCCTTTATCGTCGCTACGGTCTGCCTGTTGCCGTAGCGCACAAGGGCTTGCCCCTCGAGACATTCCGCTGCAACGGCCACATCCTTGAAATTGCGTATTTCTGTGAGCGTCGGGTCGTCGGCCGGAATGGTCTTGCCTTCGGCAGGAACCACTTTCAGCTCGGGGTCGAACGATGTGAAAAGCGAGGCTACAAGCTCCTGGAAACCGTTGAACACGGAGAGCGTGCACACAAGGGCCATTGTGGTTACGGCAACGCCGGCAACCGCAATGCGCGTGATTATGTTTATCGCATGGTGCCTTTTGTAGGAAAAAAGGTATCTTCTGGCTATGAAAAAGGGAAAGTTCACTGCCGCCGCGTTTTTATTTCTTCAGCAGTTCGTCGATGTGGGCTATGTAATCGAGCGAGTCGTCGATGAAAAACTTCAGTTCGGGAACAATGCGGAGCTGGAATCTTATGCGCTGTCCCAGTTCGAAACGCAGGGCGCGCACGTTTGCGTTGATGTTTGCGAGCAATTCCTCGGCGCGTTCGGAAGGGAAAATGCTAAGATAGGCTTTGCAAATGCTCAGGTCGGGACTTATGCGGCATTTGCTTACCGAAACGATTACGCCGCGCGTTGCGCGCGTCTGCTTCTCGAATATGTCGCTCAGTTCTTTCTGCAGAAGGCGCGCTATCTTGTTCTGTCGTGTGGTTTCCATTGAGATAGTTGTTTGTTGCAGGCAAAAGTACGCAAAAAACGCGATTTTTCTGTCATTTGTCTTTGAGATGGATGAGTGTAATGCCGTCGCGTATGGGAATGATAACCTTTTCGCATTCCTCGTCGGCGGCAACGATGTCGTTGAAAGCGCGAATGCCGCGCGTTTGCGGGTCGCGGTCGTAGGCAGGGTCTACAACGTGGCCGTCCCAAAGGGTGTTGTCGGCCAGAATATAGCCTCCGGGCGAAAGATAGCGCTTGCAAAGGCTGTAGTATTCGGGATATTGCCGTTTGTCTCCGTCGATGAATGCGAGGTCGAAGCGGAGATTCTCGCGTTCTGCCTTGTGGGGCAGGATGTCGAGCACATTGCCTATCGTGTAGGTGATTTGTTTGCCCCGCCGTGAGTTTTCTATCCATTCGCGGGTGAAATCTTCCAGTTCGTCGTTGACGTCGAAAGTGTGGATGTGCCCTTCCGGGCCTAAGCCGTACGACATGGCTATTGCAGAGTAGCCGGTGAATGTGCCTATCTCGAGAATGTTTTTCGGGCGGAGCATTGCCACGAGCATTTTCAGCAGTGTTCCCTCTACGTGGCCCGACACCATGTGCGAGCGCACGAGATGTATGTTGGTGGCGCGGTAGAGCCGGTGCAGATAGTCGTCTTCCGGCTCGGTGCAGCGGCTTATGTAGGTGTCGAGGTTCATTATTTTCCGACTGTTTCGCGCAAGGCTTCTACGGCCAGGCGGTACGAGTCGAGCCCGAAACCGCATATTACTCCCATGCAGGCCGATGAAATCATGGAGTGGTGGCGGAATTCCTCCCGCTTGTGCACGTTGGAAATGTGAACTTCTATTACGGGTGCCTTGACGGCGAGTATCGCGTCGTGAAGCGCCACGCTGGTGTGCGTGTATGCTCCGGCGTTGAGCACTATGCCGTCGGCCTCGAAGCCTGCGGCGTGAATGCGGTCGATGAGCTGCCCCTCGCAGTTGCTCTGGTAGTAACCGAGGTCGATGTCGGGGAAACGCTTGCGCAGCTGTGCGAGATATTCGTCGAAACCTTTGTTGCCGTATATGCCCGGCTCGCGTTTGCCGAGGAGGTTTAGGTTCGGGCCGTTGATTATTTCGATTTTCATAGTCGGATTTTAATTCGTAATTTAGCCTTGAATACAAAAGTAGTTATTTTTCATGAACTCCGGCGAAAAACATTCGGACGAACTTATGGGCGGCTACCTCCGCTTTCTGCGCCTTGAAAAGAATTTTACGGCCAACACTATCGACGCGTACCGCAAGGACGTTGAAAAATTATTGGTTTACTTTGAGGGCGAGGCTGTGGCTCCCGAACAGGCCACGCTCGCGCAGCTGGAAAACTTTGCCGCCTGTTTGCGCGACATTGGCGTGGGAGCGAGGTCGCAGGCAAGAATCCTGTCGGGCGTGCGCTCGTTCTACAATTATCTTTTGCTCGAAAATGTTATCGACACGTCGCCGGCCGAACTGTTGCCCTCGCCCAAGCTCGGAACATATCTGCCCGAAGTGCTCACGCTTGGCGAGATTGACAGCATTATAGCGGCTATCGACTTGTCGGAGCAGGAGGGACAGCGCAACCGCGCCATTGTGGAAATGCTTTATTCGTGCGGTTTGCGGGTGAGCGAGCTTTGCAATCTCTGTGTGTCGGACGTGTTTGCGGCCGAAGGCTTTATTCGGGTCATAGGCAAGGGCCGGAAAGAGCGTCTTGTGCCGGTGTCGCAGCGCGCATTGCACGAGCTCGAACTTTGGTACGAGGACCGTTGCCATATAACGCCCAAGTCGGGTAGCGAAGACTATGTTTTTCTGAGCTTTCGCCGCAGCAACAAGCTTTCGCGCATTACGGTGTTTCATATCGTGAAGGTTCTGGCCCAGGCTGCGGGTATAACGAAAGAGATAAGTCCGCATACATTCCGCCACTCGTTTGCAACACACCTGCTCGAGGGGGGAGCGAACCTGCGCGCCATACAGGAAATGCTCGGACACGAGAGTATCGCTACCACCGAGATTTATACGCACATCGACAACAGCCGTCTGCGTGAGGAGATACTGCTGCATCACCCGCGCAATGCGCGGCGCGACACGGAAAAGGGATGAAAACGTCTACACTTGCTGCGTCCTGACGCTGAAATGCCGGAAACGGTATTGGACTTTTCAGAACATGACATTTTTGTCAGGTGCCCGCACTTCCCGTCGGCAAAGGAAAAAACTCTTCCCGCTTGTAGAAAAAATTATCTCAGACATATTTTGAATTATCTCTGAGATATTTTAAAATATGTCTGAGATAATTTTTCGGGCTCTTTTTGCCGGTATGAAAAAAACGACCTGACATTTTGTCAGGTCGTTAAAGAAACATCGGTTTACGCTCCGCAGAAACTATTTGTAGAACCGTTGTTTTTTTACAAACGGGAGGCCTCTGCTTTTTTAGGGAAAGGTTTTGTGTGCGTAAGGGGTAAGGGTTTTTAGGAACGGTAGGCAAAGCATCTTGAACCGTGTGCAAAACAAAACAGGCGGAAAGTATTGAATTCTTCCGCCTGTTTTAATTTTCCCGACCAATGCCGGCTTTATTTAATGCCTAATTTGGTTTTCAGTTTATCGGTAATGTCTTCGCTGAGCGACTTGTTGATGTAGGGAATGCCGCCCGTTGTGTCCATAATGTATACATACTTGCCCTCATCGCCGATAGCTTTAACGGCATCGAGTATCTTGGTAGTGATAGCCTGCATTTTCTCGGCCGATTTTGCCTGGAGCGAATCGCGGTTGTCGTTATAGTTCTGCTGTATGCGCTGGTAGAGCTCGTTAAGTTCCTGTTCGCGGCGCTGTTTTACGTTGTCGGGCAGAGAATCGTGCTGGCGCTCGTATTCCTGGCTCTTTTTCTGAAGCTCGTCTCTCATGCGGGTGAGTTCGTCTTCATATTGTTTCTGCAGTTTTTGGATTTCGGTTTGTGAAGTCGCATAGTCGGGCATTGCCTGCACGATTACGGACGAGTCGAAATGTCCGAACTTCTGTGCGAAAAGGCTCAGAGGCGCAAGCAGGAGCGCCATGATAATTACTTTTTTCATTTCTGTGATTGTATTCTTAGTTTATAATATTCTTACGTATGGCCTGCAAAGATATAATAATTAATTGGAATAACCCAACTTAGCGAGCACCTCGTTTGAAATGTCAACGCGCGGCGATGCGAAGATTATGCCTGCGTCGGAGGCGCGGTCGAGTATCAGGGAGTAGCCTTTGGTCTGCGAGATGTCCTTTATGGCGTTGTAAATCTCGTCTTGTATGGGCTGTATGAGGCTTTCGCGCTTTTTGAAAAGCTCGCCGTCGGGAGCGAAGTACTTGCGTTTCAGTTCGGCAGCCTCTTTCTCCTTGTCTACAATTGCCTGCTCGCGCGTTTTCTTTTGTTCGGCCGAAAGAAATACGGCTTCGTTCTGATAGTTGTTGTATAAGGTCTTGGCCTCATTCTGTATGGCCTCCACTTCGGCCTGCCATTTCTTTGACTGCTGGTTGAGCTGTTCGTTTGCGCGCTCGTAGGCCGGTATGTTTTTCAGTATGTATTCCATATCGACTAAGGCAAACTTTTGTGCCTGCACGCTTGCGGCTGCCGAAAACACGGCGGCAATGGCGATGATGACGTTACGGAGTTGTTTCATAGCTTTATATGTTGTTTGGTTTGTGTTGCTGTTCTCTTACAGTACGAGGCACAATGCATTCCGCCGGTGAGGATGCCTTGCGGGGCATTAGAACTCCTGGCCTATTATGAAGTGTATGTGCGAACCGCTGCTGCTCTTTGTGCCGAACACCTTGTCGAAGCCGTAAGCCCAGTCGATACCCATGAGACCTATCATGGGCAGGAATACGCGCACGCCGGCTCCGGCGGAGCGCTTCATCTCGAACGGATTGAACTTCTTTACGTCGTTCCAGGCGTTACCTCCTTCGGCAAAGGCAAGGGCATAGATGTTTGTGGAGCCTTTGAGCATGAGCGGATAGCGCAATTCGAGCGTCATACGGCTGTAAGCGTAGCCTTCGTAGTTGAGCGACGGCGTTAGGCAACCGTTTTCGTAACCGCGCAGGCCGATAGTTTCGGTAGCATAACCGGAGGAATATCCCGACATGCCGTCACCGCCCACATAGAACGTCTCGAAAGGAGATTTCTTGTGTTTGTTGTAATGCCCGAGCAGTCCGAAATCGGTGCGGGTCATGAGCACGGGGCATTTTGTCTTGCCGGTAAGGGCCGTATAGCTGCGGAATTTCAGTTTCCATTTGTGATATTCCACCCAACGGTACTTCTCTTGCATTTCTTTTTGGTAAGTGGAAGCGCGGTAGTCGCGGGCGAGCTTGGAATAGTCCTTACCGTCCCAAAGAGAATAGGGAGGAGTGGCCGAAACCGAGAGTGTGAACTCCGAACCGCTTCGCGGATAGATGTTGTTGTCGGTAGAGCTTCGGTTTATGGTTAGTCCGAGGTTGAAGTTGTTGCAGTTACCGTCGCTTATGATGAAATAATTCCACGATTTAAGCATGTAGCGTTGGTAGGTAGCCTCGACCATGAGAGAGAAATAGTCGTCGGGCCAGCGAAGACGTTTGCCCCAGCCTAAAGAAACGCCGAAAATCTTCACGTAAGTGTCGGGGTCGTAATAATTGTAGTATCCGTTGTAATAATCAGACGTTCCGTAGCCGTAAAGATACTGGTTGTAGCGGTTGTAATAGTTACTGTTATAATAATTGCTGTTTACGTCTGTCTGTTTTGAGTAGAAAGCCGTAAGAGATAACTGGTTGGGGCGCTTGCCGCCGAACCACGGGTCGAGAAAGTTGAACGAATAGCTTTGATAATACTTGGCATTGGTTTGCGCATTGATCGAAAGCGATTGTCCGTCGCCCTGCGGGAAAAGAGAACGGCGGTTCTTGCTGTTGAAAAGGTTCTGCATGGAGAAGTTGGTGAACTTCAGACCGATAGTTCCTACTATACCGGTCTGTCCCCAGCCGAATGACAACTGAACCTGGTCGCTCGCTTTTGGCTCGAGTTTGTAGTTTATGTCTACAGTGCCGCTCTCTTGGTTAGGCTTTACGTCGGGTTCGATTTTCTCGGGATCGAAGTATCCTAAAGCGGCAAGCTCTCGTATAGAACGCATAATGGCGTCTTTTTTGAACAGGTCACCTGGTTTCGTGCGTAGTTCGCGGCGTATGACGTTCTCATAGACGCGTGTGTTTCCGCTTATTCTTATTCGGTTGAGCGTGGCTTGCCTTCCTTCGTAAATTCTCATCTCAAGATCCACAGAGTCTCCGTCTACGTTCACCTCGACGGGGTTGAGGTTGTAGAACACGTAGCCGTTGTTGTAGTACTGGTTGCCTATTGCGTCTTCATCGTCAACCAAACGTTTCTTTAAAAACTTCTGGTTGTACACGTCGCCGCGTTTCATCTTGAATGCGTTCGTCAAAGATTCGGAACTGTACACGGAATTTCCTACCCATTCGACATTCCTAAGGTAATATTTTTTCCCTTCCTCGACGTTTATGTGTACATCTACATGTTTTTCATCATAAGGAACCACGCTGTCTGTTATTATTATGGCGTCGCGGTAGCCCCACTCATTGTATTTATCTATTATCAGACCTTTGTCTTTGGCGTACTCCTCGGGAAGAAATTTTTTTGAGCGGAAAAGGTTTGACAGCTTGTTTACTTCGTGAGTTTTCTTCATGGCGCGCTTGAGTTTTTTAGTATAATCCTTGTTCGCACCAGTGAAATAAATGTGTTTTACCTTTATTTTCTCGTTTTTGTCGATATTTACGTCTACTATCACCTGATTGGCTGCCGATACATCGTCCTGCTGGACGAATTCGACTTTTGCGTTTTTGTATCCCTTCTCTTCAAAATATCTTTTGATGATTATTTTTGCGCGGTCAACTATGTCGGGCGAGATTTGGCTGCCGCTTCTAAGTCCTAAGCGCTCTTCGATGTCCTCGCGTTCAGACTTCTTCACGCCGTGGTAGGATATTGTTGAGATTTTTGGGCGTGCTGCAAGAGTTATGTGCAGATAGATTTTCAATCCTACAATGCTGTCGGCCGATATGGTCACGTCGCTGAATATTTTCTGGCTCCAATAGCGGCGCAATACGCGGGAAATATCGTCGCCCGGTACCGTTATTGCCTGTCCCTCCTCGAGACCGGAGATGTTTCGCAGTACTTCGTCGTCGTAGCCTTTTATGCCGTCGACTGTAAAGCCGCCGAGCATATAAGTTTTCCTGTCTGTGGAATATATTATATCGGGCTTTATTATTACGCTGTCTTTTTGGGCGTGTGCTTTAAATGTGCCCAAAATCATGAGCGAGGTAATAATCAGCATTGCTATTCTTGTTTCTCTTCTCATCGCTTTTGCAGGTGATACGGTTTGAGACTTTGTCGTCCTTTTGCCGTACTCATTATATTATATAGGTTTAATTTTCGAAAATTGTTTTGTTTTCCTCTTCTGCCTGTGCTTCTGTTTTTCCGAATCTTCGTTGTCTCATTTGATATGAGGCTATTGCTTTGCGGAAGTCCTCTTCGTTGAAGTCGGGCCAGTAGGTGTTGCAGAAATACAGTTCGGTGTAGGCGCATTGCCAAAGCAGGTAATTGCTTAGGCGGTACTCTCCGCCGGTGCGGATAAGCAGTTCCGGATCGGGCATGAACGACGTGGAGAGCCGGCTGCTTATTGTCTCTTCGTCTATTTCCGACACGTTGAGTTTCCCTTCGGCTGTTTCGGCTGCTATCTGCTTTGCCGCTTCTGTTATTTCCCACCGCGCGGAATAGCTCAGCGCTATAATCATGGTCATTTTCGAGTTTTTTGCGGTGTTGTGCTCGCATTCCTCAAGTCTCTTGGTTACGGCGGCGGGCAGTTTGCTTATATCGCCGATTACTCTGAAGCGGACGTCGTTAGCCATGAATATTTCTTCTTCGAGCGAGTCGAGAATCAACGACATCAGCGCTGCGATTTCATCGCTCGGGCGATTCCAGTTTTCGGTAGAGAACGTGTAGAGCGTTAGGTACTTTACGCCGAGGCGCACCGCCTCTTCCGTAATGTGCTTGACTGTTTCCACACCTTCCTTATGACCTGCGCTGCGCGGAAGACCGCGTTTGGTGGCCCACCTTCCGTTGCCGTCCATTATTATGGCAACGTGGCGGGGAATGCGCTGCATGTTCAGCTCTGTGTTATCCATATATTTTTATGCCTTTTGCGGCAAACGTCGTACTAATCTTTGTTGCACTGCACACATTTAGGCGAAAATTCATAAGTTATGAACAGCATTGTTGTGCAGTAATGGTCTTTGTTCTTGAATCCCGAACTTGAAATTCCGTAGGGATATTTTATTCCGTCGAGATTGTCCGACATGGTAAAGTGGTAAAGGAAATCGAGGCCTACGTTGAGGCGCGGTTTCAGTTTATATTTCACTCCCATGCCTACGGGTACCTGCATTGTGAAAGCTTTGCCTGCCATGCCGTATGCGCCTCCTATTCCTATCTGTGCGTATGGCGTTATGCGTTTGCGCCCCTGGTATCCGTTGTGCATTCCGAACGGCCAGAAGTTGTATTCGTAGGTAATGCTCAAGTCTATCACTCCATCGCTGAAACTGTATTTCCGCTTTTCGGACGTTACGGTTGTTGAATTGGGGTCTGACGGAAAGAAATCATTTACGTTATCGGTCGAACCTTTTATGCCGTTGTATGCCAGCGTGCCTTTCACTGCCATGTAGGGATTTATCAGCCACCTTCCGGTAGCCCCACCCGCAAAACCGGTCTGTCTGTAGAATTTATGATTCAGGTCGCCGTTGTAGAAACTCGTTCCCGCCGTTACTCCTATTTCGAAGTTGTAGTCCACGTCGTCCTGCGCCCATGCCGTTGTTGCGGCAAGCAGCAGAAAAGCGAATGCGGCGGCGCGGATTTTCATTTGCATGTGATTTTTTATAGGTTTGAGCCGGCTTTCATGCGGTTTAGGTATCCCCGCCATAATTGTCCTGTGCCGGTACACACTATCCATATCGTATTGTCGTTCCCTGCGGTGAGACTTATTTCTTCCGGCTCGCCTATATTGGAGGGGAGTATTGTTTTTGTGTCGGGCGTGAGCCATGTACGTGCTCCGTCGGAGCTTATGAATATGCTCGGCTTGCCTTCGAGTATTCCTGCAGCGAAAAGTTCGTCTCCGTATTTTATCAGGCTTACTCCCTGCATATACGGCAGACTTTTGGGGTTTTCTTCGGTATACGGATAATAGCTCCACGGGTTGTTTTCGATTCCTGTGA
Source organism: uncultured Prevotellaceae bacterium (assembly GCA_905202115.1). Taxonomy (GTDB): domain Bacteria; phylum Bacteroidota; class Bacteroidia; order Bacteroidales; family Bacteroidaceae; genus UBA6398. The sequence goes on from CAJKQZ010000012.1 coordinate 10,073, forward strand.
GATCTATTTCCTTTTTCCACACAATGAAGTCGGTTCCAATGTATCCCATTGTTATTACGTTTTCGATGTTGGGATTCGTTTTCGAGGGTTGTGTGGCTGTTATTACGTTCGTTTGCGGCAGCAGTGTTACCGGTGCGTCGGTTTCTTCGGGTGTCCACGTTGTTCCGTCATGCGAGCCGTATACTCCAGTTGCAGTTGCTGCATAGATTTCATGCTGGCTTGCGCCGAGCAGGTGAGTGGGTGTGATGTTTGCGCTTGCGGATTCCCATGTTTTTCCGTCGGCCGACTTCATCAGGCCGTCAGTGCCTGTGGCAAAGAATGTTCCGTTGAATTTTATTATGCTTTGCAGGTCTGTTTCGTCTGCTCCTGTGGTTTCGCTGTACGTCCATGCGCCGTTGTCTGCATCGGGACGGGTCATGAATATGGTTTGTCCGTCTTTTCGTCCCCACAGATATAGAATTCTGTCGCTTGCCTGCATTTTTATTCCGCTCATGGCCGCGATGTCGGGGTTTGCGTCGCCGGCGGCAATCCATGTGTAGGCTTCAGGATCGGCCTGGTGTACATTTATGCGTATGGTGTACATGCGGCTGCCTGTGCCGTCGGACGAGTAGACCGTAAAGATTCTCGGTGTGGTGAAGTCAAGCGTGTCTTTTGTGGAATATAGCGTGTCGGTGCCGTTTTCGTTGCGTAGTAATATGGTGCCGTCGGTGGTGAGCGTAGTCAGCACCACTTTGTTTACCATTGTGCCCAGCGGCAGCGAGTCGGTGTTGTATATTTCTCTTCTCAGCTGGTCTATGTGCATGGGATATACCGACCCCGGCAGTGTTATTACGTAAGAGGTGTCGCGCCCGTCGTCAAGAGTTGTCTGGTAGTTGCGGTAGAGTGTTCCGATAGTCACTGCGGTTATCGCGCAGTCGGAAGTAAGCCCTGATGTATAGTCGTTGTCCGACGAGCAGCCTGCGAATGTCATTGCCAGCAGGGCTGCCGTCAGGGCGAAAACGGATGTTTTTTTCATTTTTCCGGTTGTCGTGTTAAAGACTATATTTGTCTTTTGTTTGCATTGCGTTCTCTGCCCTTGCTCTCGCCTGCATAAAAGACAGGGAGAAGCAGTGCATGATACGAATGAATAGAATAATCAGGCAAAAGTAACTATATTATTCGTTTTTTGAAAATCTGAATAGTTGTTTTATATTAAAAAAGCTGATAAAAAGCGTTATGGCTGTATGCGTTATCGTTTTTTTGCACTGTGGCCTGCGGTTTTTACTATGATAAAGGCCCGACTTGTTAAAAGGCGGGCCCGAGAGTATCCCCACCGGGAATCGAACCCGGATCAGCAGTTTAGGAAACTGCTGTTCTATCCATTGAACTATGGAGACATCAGTTCAGCGAGTGCAAATGTAATAATTTGCAGCGAAATGAACAAATATTCATAATGCGCCATGCTTTGTAAGTGTTGCCAGTGCGGGAAGAGGCTACATGCTTTTCGGACATGGATTTATAAGAACGGAATGTATGTGAAAAATCGTCGGCCTCGGAAATTTTTTGCAACCTCCGAGACCGACGATATATAAATATGGTGCGCTGTGTGGCGCACAGAGTTTTTGCAGTTTACTTTACAAGAGTTACAGTGTATACGCTGTCGACCGCAAAGTCCTGAAGTGTGGGCGAGGAAATGCTCTCGTAGCTCGTGCCCTGCACTTTTATTGCTCCGCCGTTGCCTGTACCCGACGTTCCCCCGTTGGTACGCATATAAGTTCCGCACAACGCAAGGTCCCAGTCGGTTCGCCGCGCCCATTCGGCGTCGTGTTCGGCAGAATTGGCCGGCGACGTGCCCACCACTTTGCCGGTGGCGAGCGAAACATACGTCCACGTATCGTTATTAACGGCGCCAATATTCAGATACCTGTCTTTTTCCGATTCGGAGCCGCCGTTGTCGTCGGAACACGACGCAAAGGCAGCCAAAAATATCAATAACAATAGCTTTTTCATTTCAGATGCTGATAACGAATGGTTACTCCGTCGCCGGATTTCTCGAATTTTACTTTGGTTTGTCTGCCGTCGGCGCGGCGTATTATGAACGGCGACACCGAAGGATTGCCGTTGTCATCGCTCCACTGCTCGCGGTTCTGCGAAACGTCGACTGCCTCGTGTAAAGCCGTGGAGGCAACTATTCTTCCGCCGCTCATTTCTATGTTTTCCTCGTTGCAGAGATATGTTTTTCCGGTGCGGAAGTCTTCGACGCTGAAACTGCGGAGCGTTCCGCCGCCAACCTTGTCGCCTACGGCTACGCGCCTTATCGTAAGAGTGTAGCGCGGCTCATGAAAGTCGGCATACTTGTCGGTCATGTCGGTGAAATTCATAGCCACCTTTATTGTTTTCAGCGTATCGGAGCTGCCGTAGCCCTGCATGGGGAAATCGCCTCCCTGATAAGTCATCATGGGATATTGCAAAGCGTAGCGCGGCGACGAGGAGTCGGCTCCGTCGCTTACGCTGAGCTCGAAAGACAGGTCGTTGCGCGAATCGTAGGTAATCTCGGCCTTGAAAACCACCTGCGGCGTGTGTTCCTCAACGCTTATTCCCAGGGCGTTGGCGTCGAGATTGCTGAGCCCGCCCTCGGAGGGGTCGAGCATAAACAGTTTGTAGGGATAGTAGGCGTAACCTTTCGTTGCCCACCATGTTCCCCACGAATTGACGAATATAAACGCCCCGCGCTCGTCGTCCGAAACCGTTCCGTCTCCGTTGAGGTCGTACTGCACATCGTCGTCGTAGCCCACAATGGTGAGCGCGTGCGCCCCGTCGGTTCCGTTCTTTACTATAATATCTTCGAGGCCGGTTGACGACGGGCCGTGATAGCTGCGCAGGCCCCAGTCGCTCGAATAACAGGAGAAGGTAACGAGACCGCCGGCCTTTCCTTCCTCGCCTTTATTGTAAAGATACTGTTTCAGAAGTTGTATTCCCTCTTCGGTTTTGAGAGGGAACTGCACCATGTCTTTCACGCGGTACTTCATTGCGGCGATGTAATTGTCGTAACCGGTCATCCACTTGGTGTAGGAAGAATAATACACATCGTCATCGAAAATGTCGGTAGTGGGCACTCCTGCAACCTTAGCTATGTTGTAGCCGAGTTCGGGATGAGAGCCTTCCTCCTTGCCTTCGTTGAGGTAATTCCATGTGTAGAGGTAAGAGAAAAGGTGCTCCTTACCTGCAGACTGGCGGTTAAGCATGCGGTTCACCTCATAGGTGAATACATACCGTATGCCCGAAGCCTGGGAGCAGGAATTGCTCCGCTGTTCGAACACGGGAGGCATGAAAATCTGTTTGGAATTGTCCACGCTCCGCGGAAGCTCGGCGGCAGCACGCAAATGTTTTCCGCTTTCGGGAGCTTTCCATACGGGAATGGCCAGACGCTGTGCAAGCTGTTCGGGAGTGTAGGGCTTACGCGTGTATACCTTTCCCGGCTGTGCATAACTTCCCGCCGCGATTCCCGACATGACTGCGAGCGAAGCGGCAAATGATTTGAAAGATAGATTCATCGTCATGTTTGTTTTATTAAGTGCAAAATTAAACAAAACGGCGCTGCCTGCAACATCGGATTGCCTACTTTGTAAATTGAAGCTATGAGATGTTTTGCGCAGGGCCGGCATAAGCATAAACGTTTAAGACAGAAGGACAGACCCGACATAAAATTCCTGCCGCCTTTCCGGAGGGTTTTGCAGACAAAAACGGTCAGCCAACAAGTACTTGAAAATCAGCAGGTGTATATGTGGCGGAAAATATGTCTGAGATAATTCAAAATATCTCAGACATATTTTCGATTATGTGCCTTGTATTTTCAATTTGCTGCGGGAAGTTTTTTACCAAGTAAAAAAATATTTTTTTTCGTTAGAGGTATGTTTTTGCAAAATAGTTTTCCCGCCGGTTTTTGCCGGACAGACTTTTGTCTGTGCCGTACTGTGCCGTTTCTGCACGTATTCTCACCGCCGCATAAAGGGTGGACGCAGGATGAAACAGGCGGCGGAACCGGTGTCAATACTTCTTGTTCAGCCTGTTGTAGGTCTTGAGAGCCTCGTCGCGCACCGGTTGCGGATATTTTCCGTCTTCGCTCATTTTTTTCACCACGGCGGATATTTCGCTGCGGCGATAAGACAAATCGAACCAGCCTAATGTCTCGAGCAGAGTTATCTGCACTTTCTCGTCGGGACAACGCTGAACGTAATCGAGCAGCTGGCTCACATGAGCGTGCTTCTGGTTGTTCCTGAGATAGCGGACGTTCATCAGCTTGCGGCGCACGGACGACGAATCGTCATAGACGGTGGCTGTTTCTTTTTTCCATTTGTTGGCACAGACCTCGAGCGCATGAAGAATGTCGTCGTGAACTTTCTGCTGCTGATAATAGTTGTGAACGTTTTTCCAATGATTCTCGAAAGCGTCTGTGAGGGATTCTTTCGGGAAAAGCTGGATAGCTTCTTTGGCGTTGAACTCGATTCTTTCCGAGGTGTTGTTGCGCGAACATACGTCCACAAGCGCGGGAACAAGAGAAAGGTCTCCCACGCGGGCAATGTATTTCACGGCAAAACGCTGGGCCATTTCATATCCGTCGTTAACTCCGAGGCGCAGGCACTCGAGGAAGTCGGCGTTGTTGTATGTGGAGAGCAAAATCAGAGCCTCTAAGCGTTCGGGGCCCGATGTGCTCTTTTTGTAATGCTCCAGAAGCGTGGCCGAAGCGTTCCTGCGGTCGAGATCTACCAACTTGCGCAGCGCCATGCAGCGCACAGCCGATGATTTCGAGGACAGTTGCTTTTTCCAGAACGACAGACTGCCTGCGGCGACGGCTTCATTTGCATCGAAGTCGCACTCCTTAGGCGTGAAACGGAAAGTGGGGTCACCTATGAGATGACCTTCGAGGAAAGGATTCAGTTGCAGCATACGCCCCGCGCGCATTCCGAGAGCGACCATTCCTATATAGCGGTCGCACCATTTGTCCTGAAGTACATTTACACTGTTTCCGAGGGCTACGACTGTATTTCCGGTTCCGAAAATATAGCCTCCGGCAATGTTCTTTTCCTTGTGGAACGAACCGTTGTAGCATGCGTCGAGTATTACAAGGCGCGCCTGCGGATTGTAGTCGGCAAATTCATCGTAATACAGGTTGAGTGAACGCTCGTCGAGAGAATCGGCCTCGATTATCTCCCTGTCGAAAGCCTTGTCGAACCACGAATACGGTATGCTGTCGTAACGCAACGACAAAACATTCCTCATGCTGTCGACATTCTGGCCTCCTCTTTTTTTATAATGGCGCAAAACCGCGCGAACGCTTCCCTTTATCGCTTCGATAGCCTCGCGCATGCTCTGCGGATCGCGCTCGCTGTTGAAATACTGAATCTCGGTGTCGCCGTGGTGGTGCATTATCGCAAGGTCGAGCTCAGGACGTTGGAGCTCGCTCTTGACGCGGTCTTTTATGGGATTGGCGCGCTGGTGGTCGATGTACTCTACTCCGTTCACCTGGTCGCGGAGCCAGGGGAAATTGTCGAACATGGCGATTTTCTCGTCCATTCTCGCGTCGAGCGAGCCTGACACATATCCGTGTCCGCTGAAAAACATTATGCGGTCAAGGTAGTTCTGTTCCTTTTTCTGGGCAACGGCCTTGCGCAGGTAGCGCGCTATTTTATAATACTTCGTTGTTCCGAACTCGTCGTTGGCGCGTATTCTTCCGATGTAGATGTCGGGAGCGAGATACTGCCTTGAAGAAGCGAGCAGGGAGTAATAGAAATAATTCGCGTTGGCCGAATCGCGCTTGATGAAGCGGAAATCCAGCCCGAAGTCGTCGTAAAACCTGTCGGACGGCACCGAAGATTCCTCCCAGGGGAAGTTGTCCTGATCCATCTTGAACGCCGAGGTAAGGTGTTGCGCGTCGCGTATCATTGCAATGGGAATATCGCCTATCAGCACGGCTCCTTCAATGGGGCAGTCCTTTTGTTCATGAAGACTTCGCAAGGTAGCGCGTATCGAGTCGGGAATGCCGGTGCGGTCTACCACCATATATGTTTTGAGGTTCTCGTATGTGAGTACAGCCTGGGCGTAGGCGTCGACTTCGTTGCGTACATTGTCGTAGGTCTGCTTGTCGATGACTATCGCGAAGCCGCGGGTCGTTTTTTTGGCGGCATTTACCGTTGAGAATGCAAACACCGCAAGCGCGGCAATGCTTACGCGGAGCAATATGCCGTGCAGTTTTCCGTTCAGATTGTTTATTTGCATGTTATGGTTTGTTGTTTTTCGGTTGCTGTCGGGTATTTCCGGTTATGTCCGGTATCAGAAAATCAGGCGCACTCCCGTGTCGACGTTGTTTCGCGAGGAGTTTTCCAGCGTGGCGGAACTGCCGTTGTATCCCGTGTAGGAATAAGCGGCATAAATGCCTATCCAGGTGCGCAGCCCTTTTATTTTTAGCGGCAGGTGTGCGTCTACACGCGCTCTGACGCGATAATATTCCGCTGCCGCGTATTCGTATTTCGGTGTGAGGTATATGTTGTCGTACGATGTGCCTTGCAGCTCCTGCGAGTCGCTGACACGTGCGTTGAACTTTGCTCCGAGATTGGCTATGAGGTATGCGCGGCGCACGTTGAAGCGGTATTTCGCGTCTACGTCGACGTATCCTGTGGTGAACTTCTGAAAATATCCGTCGGGATACTCGTCTGCCTTTTCGGTGTGCATTCCGGCAGAAATTTCTCCTGTGGCTTTCGGGGCTTTGTCGAAAGTGAGATAGTCGGCGCGGTAGCCTATGCATGCGTCGGCGTATTTGTTTTTGTACGTAACCGCGCTCGAAAGCACCTCCCAGTACGTGTTTCCGTTCATGTCGGAGGTTTGCTTCTGTTCATAGGTTGTTCCGTTCACTTCGTTGTATCTTGCCGAAGCGTATATCTGATGACGCAGACGGTTGCTGCCGAACATCACGCGGTCTTTCAGAAAGTATGAGTTGCGCGAGTATTTTCCGCCGCGATATTTGCCTTGAAGCTCGTTGTCTTTGGCGGTTTCCTGGTTTTTGGCATAGCCTATTTCGAGAAAGTTCCCGAGGGCATCGTTTTTCCACTCCATCTGGGCGCTGCCGCCTAACTCATGGCCGTTGTACTTGCGGGAATACGACAATGCCTGCCGCTGCACCGGCTGCGAAAGTCCCTGCATAAGGTAGGCTATGTGTGAAACAGTGGTCCGCACTACAGTATAATCGGTACTTTCGCTGAGAAGTTCGGCGTGCCCTGCGAGGCCGAAAGTGAAACTGCCCGTTTTGTAGGTTGCTCCGGGGGATATTCTGAAACGCATTCCGTCTATTTCAGGACGCGGGTCGGTTTCGTTGGCGCTGCTTCCGGCAAGATAATCGGCGCGCAGGCCGAGGGCCCAGCGGTCGGAGATGTCGTAAGATACTCCGCCGTTGAGGCGGAACACCTCGTTGGTGAAATCGGATTCTACGCGGTCGGATATCTTGAAGGGATTGTCGGACGAGACAAACAACGTGGAATTCCAGTTACGGTTGTTCAGCGACGAATAGTCGTAAGCGAACGAGCCTTCGAATGCGAGCTTTCCCAATTTCTTCACTCCGTAGAAATCGAAGTTCATTCCGTTTATTACTTTTCCGTCGTCCACGTCGTGGAAAGAACCGCTCGAATGAGCGTAGCCTATCTTTATGTCGGCAAGGCTCGAAAACGTATTGCGCCCTATGAATGCGGGATTCTCGCTGCCGAGGCTTATATTGAAGATGCGCTCTATGTCAGAATGGTCGGCTTTCTGCACGAAGTCGCTGTTTTGTGCCGCTACGGCTGCAGGAAGCAGCATTGCGGCAATCAGCAATCTTTTCTGGAAATGAAACATGTGGTTGTTTTTGATAAAGTTGTCTGTTACGTCTGTCCGGCCTGCGGTATAGGTGAGTCAATGCCGCCGCACGCGGCCGTCTTTCGCGGCATAGCCGCCGGTTACGGATATGTGCTCCGCCTTACATGTCGTTGCGGAAAAATCTTCCCGCTTGTAAAAAAAATTATCTCTGAGATATTTTGAAATATGTCTGAGATAATTTGAAATATCTCAGAGATAATTTTTCCGGCTTTTTACGTCGGATTTTTTTATTACAAAACGGCACGTTTTTTGTTTGGTGCGCTATCCTTTTTTGCGAATGTAAAGCAAACGAGCACAGTCCGCCATAATAATCCGGCGGACTGTGCCGGTTGCCTGAGTGTTATGCCCTTTGCTTAGTCGGGAGTAGTGAATGTGCGGTGGGGTACGGGCGGATTCGTAGTCACGAAGTCAGCTTCGGAATTGTTCGTGTCCTTGAATTTCGCAACGCCGCCGGTTACTGAAACCACCTTGCGGCGAAGGCCGCGGCCGCTGTATTCCGCCGGATTGTACTGACCGGTAGCGTCAAGGCCTGCGTCTACGAATACACAGCTGCGGTCGTCTTCTTTCTGGAGTTTCTTGTAACGGTCGCTTGCCGGCGCGCTAACAACGTCGATAGCGTCGATTACGTACTGGCGCGGAATAAGAAGAGTTTTCGGGAAAGAGGTTCCGGGCTTGTAGCCGTAATTGTTGTCTTCGGCAACGAAGTCGGCGGGAGTGGTTCCAGGCTCGAGGCGCGCCAGGATGAGAGCGTTCTTACCGTCTGTGGCAGGCATGAAGTCGAGACCGAACGGGCCGTAAGCGACCTCAAGATTGGGTACATCGGGATTGTCGGTGTCGGACGACGATGTGGGTATGAATATTTCCCAATCGGCATTCGAGAGATCCACGGGCGATTCTTCGTTGCCGTCATTGTCGGCGGGATGCTGCGCCTTGTGGTTCTGCGCACTCGTAGCTATCACTACGCTTTGTCCGGGTGCGAGCGGATTTTCCTTACCTGTGCCGGGGAAGTAAACGGTATAGCTCGTACAGGGATATACATCGGTTATGCCGTTCTCAATCCAAACCGAAGGAGCGGGCTGCCAGCCGGGAAGACCTGCGTCGACAACGGCAAGGATAACTCCGTCGAGGTAGACTGTGGTGTCAGCGTTGTTGACAATCTCATAGAAGCCGTCGCGCCAGAAGTAATCGGGCACGCCGGTAAAGTAAACTTCCTTGAATATAAGCGAGCTGCCGGCTGCTGCAAAGTTAAGAGGCACTTCGACAGTGTAGGTGAAATCGTCGATAACCTTCGAAATGATTACCGTCTGCGATACGCCTTCTACGTCGGCATTGTCGTATTTTCCTTTCACGGTGAACTGATACTGACCGACCGCGAGATTGAACGACGCAATGTAGTTGAGCGTGCCGGAAGTCTGGACATTTCCCGTGGTGAGGTTTTTGCACTCCACCAAAACGTCGGTAACTCCGGAAATGGCAATGCTGTCGCTGCCTTTCACAACTACGGCAACAGGATATTTCTTTGCCGTTGTTTCATCATCACTGCACGAAGTGAACGCAAGGCACAGCGCCAACAGCGGCAGCAGGAAAATCATTTTTTTCATCTTTCTTTTGTTTTGGGTTTATATCAATTAAAAAATCGTAAGCCTGTTTATAATTTTATTTTCAGTTCCGCGCCGAAATAATACGGAGTGTTGAGTTCTGTATAGTCTTTCGAGGTTTTGTTTTTGCTTATTTTCGACATTTTCAGGAAGTTGTTGGCTAAGAACGAGAGCTCGAGAATCTTTCCCATTTCCTTAGTAAGACGGAAATTGAAGAGCACCGTCGTAGGATAGTTTTCCTTGCCGAAATAATTCGAGTTGCTGTACGAACGTACCATAGCGTTGTAAACTCCGTCGGCGTTGTAAGCCTTGTTCCACTCATGATAATTTCCCGAAAAGTCGTAGAAACCCAGCGGGTCGGTGGCATAGCGCGTCTCGCCGGCCGAACCGGTGCCGTCGACTTTGTAATAATGTTTCTTTCCTCCGTCGGTTTCGTAGATTTCGCGTACAGTCTGTTTCCATATTACCTGTGCCGTAGTCGAGAACACCATTTTGAGCTTGGGCAAGTGGGTTATGAAACGGAAGTTCGTGTTGAAACGCTCGCTTACAGAGCCGCTGCCCGACGGCATGACCGCCATGTAAGGATAATGTCCGCCGAGATACGACGTTGTGATTATATTGTAACTCTCTTCCTTGCTGCGGCGCTTTATCCACAGGTATGCGCCGTCTACCACGACCGACGTGCGGATAAAAGGTATCTGACCGAAATTAAGGCTGTACTCGATTCCGCGCTTTTTCGTATCGATTTTGTTCGACGGAGTGAGATAGCTTTCGAAAGTAGTATCGTTCTTTACAGTCGCGTCGTAGGTTGCGCCGTCTTTCACGTAGTGCAGCATTCCGTTTGTATAGTCCATTGCGCTCACACCTGCGGGAACGGAAAATGTGCGATAGGGAAAAATCACATGACGGCTCGTGTAGCCGAAATCATTGCTCGTGTGCTCGCTGAAAAGAGTGACGTTGGCGGTAAATTTCTTTATTGCCGCATTGATGCCGAACTCTATTTTATTGTTTCGTGCGGGTTTGAGATCTTTATTTGCGGTGTTTTCTATCACTTTCGTAGTCATGACGGCGATAGGGTCGGCTCCGGTGGGCATGGCTGCGATACTGCGCACATCGAAGTAGCTGTTTTCGGGATAAAGCTGGAGAAGTGTGGGAAGTTTCGAGTTTATTCCGTAGCCGAAACTGAAAGTCAGATCATCGAAAAGGCTGTTGTTTTGTTTGTTGAGCACATTGTATTCCAAGTTAACGCGGGGGTCGACCGTAAATATGTCGCCGCGCAGGGCCTGTGCTTTGTCTATGAACTGATTGGTAAAACGTGCGCCTGCCTGAAGCGTGAACGAGGTTGTGCCTACGGGTTGATGCCATTTGTTTTCGGCAAAAGCCGTGAACTGTCCCATTCCGGGTATGCTTTCATACGAACGCGGACGTATTGCGTGCACGTCGATAACGATCGGTGGCAACAGCGGATTAAAGGTCATGCCTTTTCCGTTGTTCTTATTGTACCGGTATTCTATTCCCACCTTGATATTGTCGTAGCCGTCGTTTTTGAACTGCATTATCTTGTCGGCTTTCACTTGGCCGTAGAGGTCGAGAGGCTTTCCGTCGATTATGTAGTGCGAATAATAGGAAGAGCTGAGATAATGCGTCTGATATTCGCCGCTCACATACGAATCGGCCACCGGAGTTATGCCGGTCTGCAGCGTGACGAGCTCATTGTAATCATCTTTCTGCCTCGAAGCCGAAAGCATGAAGTTGTAGGCGAGATTCGACACCCATTTGTTGTCGACACGCCAGTTTCCGTCGAGTGAAAAGCGCAGGCCGTAGTTCTCGTTCTTGATTTTCTCGCGTGTTTTCAGCTGCGGATCGCTCTTGCGCGAGTTGAGTGTGCTGTACACATCGAGATGTGCGTTGAATGTGAGCGGTTTTGTGCTTTTCATGAACTGATTGGAGTATCCCAGGCTTCCGGTAATTCGGTCGTAGCCGTTATATTTCTTGCGTATGTCGGTATAGCTTTGCGAGTAGTCGCCCGATATGTTCAGCGCTCCGCCGTTGTTTTTGAGCTGTATGCCCTTGCCCGCGTAGAACATCTTGGAATACGGGTCTATTTTGGCTTTTGCCTCCAGCGGCGTGTATCCGCTTTTGGTCTTTATTATCACCGCGCCCGAAGTGAGGTTTCCGTATTCTACCGATGGGATTCCGCGAATCACCTCGAGCGACTCTATATTATCCGGCGAGATTGTGCGCAGGTCAATTCCGCGTCCGGCGGTCGACTGCTCGTCGTAGCTGTTGAGCGTGTTGCCGCTGCGTGTAGAGGCAAGCACCTGCATATTGGCGTCGTTCGACAGCGGAGAGCCGTTTATTATTATTGCCGCTCCCAGGGCATTGTTAGAATTCTCTCCAATCTCTCTGATTTGTGCCTGTCCCACCGTGTTCAGGTCGGGATTCTGTGTTATGTTTCCGGGCACGAGCTGCAGAAGATCCTGCACGCTTTTGGGCTGCAGGTGGGTTATTGCCGCTTCGTCTATCTTCGACGTGGAATTGTTGCGCTTCTCTTTCGCGGTGACTACAACCTCATTAAGACCGAGGGTCTGCACTTGCAGTTTTATGCGGACGTCGGCCTGACGCCCTGTAACGGCCACCTTGTCGGTGTATGTGCTGTATCCGAGCAGCGATACGGTATATTCGTACGTTCCGTTGCGCAGTCCTTTTATAATAAAGCTTCCGTCTTTGTCGCTCATGGCCCAAAGTCCGAGCGTAGGTATCTTTACAAAAGCCATCTCCACCGGTCTGCCTGTCTCGGCGTCGGTAACTATGCCTCTGAAAAAGTTGGTAGCTGCCTTCTGCGCCTGTGCCGATACCGGCATCGTAAGAAATGCAAGCGTTATCGCGATTATCAAAGGGATTGTGCGATGAATTTTTCGTAAAGTCATATCGGGGCGTATTTAACGGTTTCTGTTTTGCATAAAATCTGGAAAATCCGATTGCTGCATGTACCCATAAAACAGGTTTTGTTTTATATTAATATATATTTTTATGGCAAAAATACGGCAAGATTTTCAATTTTTTGTACGTTTTCCGGATTTTAGTTTTGTTTTTTTACTGTATTTATATCAAAATACCACAATCGTGTGATAAAATATCCTGCTATTATTTCAGACTTGTATTGTGTGGTTTGCAAAAACGGGTAAGAACAGTGCCTGTCCGATTTAGGAAAGAAATGAATAAAGAATGTATGTACTGTTTCTTTTATGAATAAATATTCATAGAGAACCGGACTTTGCAGGTGTTCGACAGAGCAGTTTGCGTGCTTTGTCGGAAAACGGCTCTACAAACCGCTTTGAAACGTCCCGCACATATTTCAAATTATCTCTGAGGTATTTTGAAATATGTCTGACATAATTTAAAATATCTCAGAGATAATTTTTCGGGCTTTCGGAACGCTGTTGTTTCCTGACGGAAAAAATGCGGAAAAATCGCCGACAGCTCTCTTTTTTCGCAATGAATAAATATTCATGAAAAACCTGGTGCGGAATATGCCGTTGTCGCGGCACAGGAAATAGGGGATGCCGTGTTTTCCGGAACACGGATTATGTTTTTCCGGAACATGGCGCAAAAAAGACTTAGGCATCCGCCGTGCGGCGAATGCCTAAGTCTTACGCTAATGCCGCCTTTGCGTCCTTTTCGGGCGCCGCGTGCGGGAAAATGCTTATTCGTTGTCGAGCGAATGGCAGAGCTCGCGGTTTGCGGCTGCCACGCGTTCCTCTTCTACCTTCATCACCTTGCGGTCGTAGGTAAGAAGACCGTTTATCTCTATTTCCACGTCGGTGGTCTGCGTGTAAACGCCTGCGGCTGCGCCTTGCTTAACGAGTTCTAATAAGCCTTTCGCTATTTCCACGTAGCGGTCGGTAACTTCCTTAGCGTTCTTGAACTGCTGGTAGCCCCAGTTCTTGTCTTCCTGCCAGAGGTGTCCTGCCAAAGGCAGTCCGAGGCCGCCGAACTCGCCCATAACCTCAACTCTTGCGGGGTCGGTGAGGTACATTTCGGGAGCAGGATATTTGTGCAGGTCGAGAATGTCGCCCGCGTTCCTGAAATGGTTGCCGCCCGAGGCAGAGTTTACCAGACGCGTGGGGTCGAGCTGCTTGGTATAGTCGGAAATCTCTACGGTCTTGAACTGGCCCCAGCCTTCGTTGAACGGAGTCCATACAATAATACTGGGGAAGAAGCGGAAGTTGTCGATAATGTCTTTCCACTCCTCGCGGAAACAATCCTCGCTTTCGGCGGAGCGCGTTTTCTCCTCGCCGGAGTACCAGTGAGTCATGTCCCAGCGATATTCGTCGTGAATGTTTCCGCTGGGCATGTCCTGCCATACCACGATTCCCACCTTGTCGCAGTAAGCATACCACAACGCGGGCTCTACCTTCATGTGCTTGCGAATCATGTTGAAGCCGAGGCGTTTCGTAACGTCCACGTCATAAATCATAGCCTCGTAGGTGGGGGCGGTGTAGAGACCGTCGGGCCAGTATCCCTGGTCGAGCGGGCCCATCTGGAAGAGCGGCTTGTTGTTGAGGAACATGCGGCGGTGGCCGGACTTGTCGGTGCCTGCCGAAATCTTGCGCATTGCCGCATAGCTTTCAATGCGGTCGGCAACCTTGTTGCCTTTGTTCATAAGAGCCACTTCCACGTCGTAGAGGTTGGGCGCGTCGGGGCTCCATGCTTTGGCGCCGGGGATTTTTATGGAAACGGTTCCGCTTGCTGCTCCGGTCTGCTCTGCCACTACCTTGCCGCCGTCCTTGACGGTTACTTTGATTTTTGCGGCGGGGCCGGCCGTCTTCACGTCAACGAGGAAGCGGGAGGTGTCGAAATCGGGAGTGATGTTGATGTTGTCGATATGTGCGGGCTGTACCGGCTCGAGCCATACGGTCTGCCAGATACCCGAGGCGGGAGTGTACCAGATACCTTCGGGGTCGCTCTTCTGTTTTCCTACGGCCTGGAAACCTTCTGTCGTGGGGTCGAACACTTTAACGGTGAGTTCGTTCTCGCCCTTGACAAGTGCGTCGGTTATGTCGAATGCAAAGGGTGCGTATCCGCCCGTGTGGCCGCCCACGCGCTTGCCGTTTACGTATACGTCGGTTTTCCAGTCTACGGCGCCGAAGTTTATCTTGACATTGTTCTTTTTCCACTCTTTGGGAACGGTGAACTTGCAGCGATACCACAGCTCATTGGCTGCTGTGATACGTTTGCCCACGCCCGAAAGCGAAGATTCAATGGGGTAGGGTACGAGAATCTTGCCGTCGTAGTTTGCAGGGGCCGACGCTCCTTTGTTTGTTATGGCATAGTCCCACATACCGTTGAGATTGAGCCATAAAGAACGTTTCATTTGGGGGCGCGGATATTCTTTCCACGGCTGCGAGGGGTCTACTTTCTCAACCCAGGGCGTTTTGATCTTGTCGCCTACCGGTTTCCACTGTGCTTTTGCAGGCATGGCACCGATGAGCATGGTTGCCGCGAAAGCAATCGCGAATAATTTTCTGTTCATTTTAATTATTGTGTTTAGATTTAGTTTCGTATCAGAGTGCAAATTTTCGTAAATAGCGTTCAAAAATAGCAAATTCAGAGAGATTGAACAAACGGGCGATATCCTTTTTTGTGAAAAACCTATATTATATGACATTTTTACATTACAAAAAGTCAGCTCCGCCGATGTGTGGCTTTTTGTAGGGTCTTTAAAGCCGTTAAAGACATTAAAGTCGTTAAAGGCCCTGAATCCGAATGGCTTTGCAGACAAAAACGGTCAGCGGCCAAGCACTTGAAAATCAGCATGTGTATATATAGCAAAAAATATGTCTGAGATATTTTAAAATATCTCAGACATAT
>CAJKQZ010000013.1 GCA_905202115.1 uncultured Prevotellaceae bacterium
AATATGTCTGAGATAATTCAAAATATCTCAGACATATTTTTCGCTATATATACACACGCTGATTATCAAGTGCTTGACCGCTGACCGTTTTTGTCTGCAAAACCCGTAGGAAAAGCACCGCGGAAAATCCGGCTGCAACAAAATACAAATTATCTAAAACATACTTTCCGTACCCTCCCCAAAAGGAGCATAAGACAAACACACATACAGGCTGTCGGGAGTTACCCATTTTGCGATATGCCGTACCCGAAGCGTCAAAAATTCGTTTTTGCGTTCTTCGGTTAATGCTTTTATCGTTATATTCGCAATCTAAAAGAAGAGAACAATGCAAAACGGCAAGCTATTGTGGGTAGACGACGAAATCGACTTGCTGCGCGCCCACATAATATTTCTCAACAATAAAGGTTACAGTGTAGATACCGCGACCAACGGTACCGATGCGCTTGAAATGTGCCGCGAAACGCCCTACGACCTAATAATGCTCGACGAAAACATGCCAGGGCTCAGCGGGCTCGAAGTGCTCATGCAGATAAAGGAGTTCCTGCCCGCCACTCCCGTAGTAATGGTAACCAAGAGCGAAGAAGAGAACATAATGGACCAGGCCGTTGGGCAAAAAATAGCCGACTATCTGATAAAACCCGTAAACCCGAACCAGATACTCCTTGCCCTGAAAAAAAACATACATAAAAACGAAATCGTAGAAGAAATAACACAAAGCGGATATCGCCAGCAGTTCAACAGGATAAGCATGCAGATAAGCGATTCCATGTCGGCCGACGACTGGAAAGACGTTTACAAGCGCCTTGTGTTCTGGGAACTCGAACTTCAGGACACTGGCGGGGCAATGGACGAAATGTTGAGAATGCAGAAAGAAGAAGCCAACAACGCATTCGCAAAATTCGTGCGGCGCAACTACATCGGCTGGATTGCCAATCCCGACAAACGCCCGCTGATGAGCCACGACCTGTTCAAGAAACGTATATTTCCGTTGCTCGACGCAGGCGAGAAAGTGTTTCTGCTCGTGTTCGACAATTTCCGCTACGACCAGTGGCGCACACTGAGCAAAGACCTCGCCGCGCAATTCGTCATCGACGAAGACCTGTACTTCAGCATACTCCCCACAGTGACGCAATACGCACGCAACGCCATATTCTCCGGTCTGATGCCGCTGCAGATAGAAAACATGTTCCCCGACCTGTGGGTGAACGAGGACGAAGAAGAAGGGAAAAACCTGAAAGAACGCGAACTCATCGAAACCCAACTGCGCAGATACCGCCGCAAGGACAAATTCTCATACAACAAGGCCAACGACTCTGTAGCAACCGATAAAATTGCCACACAAATAGACCAGCTTTCGAACAACGACCTGAACGTATTGGTAGTAAACTTCATCGACATACTATCGCACGCCCGCACCGAGCAGAAAGCCGTGCGCGAACTGGCGGCCGACGAAGCCGCCTACCGAAGCATAACGCTCTCGTGGTTCCGCCACAGCGCTATGAACGAACTGTTCAAAAAACTCGCAGAGCAGGATTTCACTATAATCATCACCACCGACCACGGAAGCATTAGAGTAAGCCAGCCAACAAAGGTGATAGGCGACAAGAACGTGAACACAAACCTGCGCTACAAGTTAGGAAAAAACCTGAAGTACAACACAAAGGAAGTTTTCGACGTTAAGCGTCCCGCCGACGCGCAGCTACCCTCGCCGAACCTTTCCACAACCTATATCTTTGCCACCGGCAACCGCTTCTTTGCCTACCCCAACGATTTCAACTACTACGCGCGATATTACAGCAACACATTCCAGCACGGCGGCATTTCTATGGAAGAAATGATTGTTCCGCTGATTACACTTAGAGGAAAAAAGCACTGAATATCTCACGAACGAACAAACACACAGAATATGGAAATAACAATGCGCTCGCCGAATGACATAGAAACCGCCGCACGCGAATTCGCGGCAGTTATGGGAGCACACAAGATATTCGCTTTTTACGGCACAATGGGAGCCGGAAAAACAACATTCATCCGCGCCGTATGCAAAACGCTCGGAGTTACGGAAGAAGTCACCTCGCCGTCGTTCGCAATAGTGAACGAATACCGCAGCGACGTTACGGGAGCGCGTTTCTTCCACTTCGATTTCTACCGAATCAAGAAAATCGAGGAAGTTTACGACCTCGGCTATGAAGACTACTTTTACGGTGACGGCACATGCTTCATAGAATGGCCCGAACTCATTGAAAACCTACTGCCCGCCGACGCTGTAAAAGTAACTATAGAAGTGCAGCCCGACGGTTCGCGCAAAATATCGTTTTAAAGCGGAAAGCCAAAGCGGCACTGCGCTGAACGCCGGCGCAGAAAGCATAAGACAAAAACATTAACAAACCTATAAACACACAACAATGTTCGACGTAAAGAAATGTCTCAACGACTGCGACGAGAAAATGGAAATGGCAGTGCTTCACCTTGAAGAAACCCTCGCTACAATACGCGCAGGAAAAGCCAACGTGCACATTCTCGACGACATCCGCGTAGATTCCTACGGTTCCAAAGTTCCCCTCAACCAGGTGTCGGCCCTGACCACTCCCGACGCCCGAACGATAGCCATAAAGCCCTGGGACAAAAACATGTTCCGCCCAATAGAAAAAGCTATCATCGACTCGAACGTAGGTATCATGCCTGAAAACAACGGCGAGATAATACGCCTGGCCATTCCACCCCTTACCGAGGAACGCCGTCGCCAGCTTGCAAAACAATGCAGCAAAGAAGGCGAAACCGCCCGCATAAGCATTCGCAATACACGCCGTGAAGGAATCGACACGCTCAAGAAGGCGATAAAAGACGGCCTCAGCGAGGACAACGAGAAAGACGCAGAAAAAGAGCTGCAGAACCTGCACGACAAAAACATCAAGAAGCTCGACGCCCTGCTTGCCGCAAAAGAAAAAGAAATAATGACAGTTTAATGCGAGGCACCGTAATCCGCACTACCGGCGGGTCTTACTCGGTGCTTACCGACGACGGGCATGAGGTGGAATGCACTGTGCGCGGTAATTTCCGCCTGCGCGGCTTGCGCACCACCAATCCTGTAGCTGTGGGAGACGATGTGGAAATAACGCTCTCTCCATCGGGCGCGGGTATGATAGTAGCCGTGGGCGACCGCCGAAACTACATTATCCGCCGTTCCACAAACCTGTCGAAGCAAAGCCAGATTCTCGCGGCCAACATAGACCTTGTACTGCTGTTCGTAACAATAGCGAGGCCGGAAACCTTTCCCGCATTCATCGACCGCTTCCTTGCTTCGGCCGAGGCATACAGTGTGCCGGTAAGCATTGTTTTCAACAAAACAGACGCATACTCTATGGAAGAGACGAAGCAGATGATACAAATGGCTTCGGTTTACGAAAACATAGGTTACGACGTACGCAAGATTTCCGCGCTGCAACCAGCCGACAACGACATAAAAGAAATGCTGCGCGGGCGGATAACCCTGCTCGCAGGCAACTCAGGCGTAGGAAAATCAACGTTCGTAAACTCGCTCGTGCCCGAAGCGGGAGCCAAAACGGCCGGAATATCCGAATCGCACCTCACAGGAATGCACACCACCACCGACAGCCGCATGTACAGCCTACCTTTCGGAGGTTACGTGATAGATATTCCGGGAATAAAAGGATTCGGATCGTTCAACATGCAACGCGAAGAGATAAGTCACTACTTCCGCGAGATTTTCTCGAAAGGGCGCGAGTGCAGATTTGCCAACTGCACCCACACCACAGAGCCGGGCTGCGCCGTGAAGCAGGCCGTGGAGGAAGGAAGCATTGCCGCGTCGCGTTACACCTCATATCTCGGTATGCTCGACGACGTAAACGAGAGCAAATACCGACAGGCATACTGAAACTGCCGCATTCCAAAACATACATACGGCCTTGTCACATCCCGACAAGGCCGTATTTGTTTTTATGCTTGAAAAATCATCCCGTTCCAACTTATAGAAAATATATAGTTCCACCTACAATCTGTGCGGAACAAAAAACGGAGTTTCTCTTCCCACCTGACATTTTGTCAGGTCGTTTTTTTCATGCCGGCAAAAAGAGCCCGAAAAATTATCTCAGACATATTTTAAAATATCTCAGAGATAATTCAAAATATGTCTGAGATAATTTTTTCTACAAGCGGGAAGTGTTTTTCCAAGTGCCGACGGGAGGTGCGGACACCTGACAAAAATGTCATGTTCTGAAAAGTCCAACGGCTGTTCCGAAGTCAAAGCAGCAGGGCCCTGCGATTGCAGTTGCCTACAAACAGCACAAATGCAACAACACGATAAAAGCAGCAAAGAACGCCTGCCGGTTTTATCGGAAAAAGCCAGCCACGCCCACTAAACATCTATAGGGCCATTGTTATTCCGAAACTTTTTCACGAGAAAAGTGCCCTACCATTAGAACACACTAAAACTTACAAAAGCAAAAATGATAAAAGAGAATCAAAATCAAATATAACCACGAAAAAATCATATATTTGTCTATAATATTAAAACTTACCGACATGAAAACAATATTTTCCGCAGTTTTTATCCTCGTTACATCGTCCTGCATAGCAGCCCTGCCTGCGGCAAACGATCAGAAAGCGAAGTCTCTGAAAAGCAAAACTCCGCGCGTTGAAAGCATAAAAATCGGCGGGCACCTCGGCGAATGTATCGACGCATGTTTCACACATAGGGTGCTCGGAGAGAATACGGAAGAGCTGATTGAACCATTCCGCCACAAAGAAGAAAAAAACATGTGGCAAACAGAATTCTGGGGAAAATGGATGCTCGGCGCAGCAGATATGTACCGCTACACCCACAATGCGCAGCTGTACGAAAAGATGAAGGAATCGGTGGACAAAATAATAGCCACACAACTCCCCGACGGATACATAGGCAATTACGCAACCGGATACCGGCTCAAGGAATGGGACGTGTGGGGACGCAAATACGTAATGCGCGGCCTTCTTGAATGGTACGAAATCTCGGGCAACAAAGCTGCACTCGAAGCAGCGCGCAAAGAAGCCGACTGCCTCATGAATGAGCTTGAACAGCAGGGAAAAAGTATCGTGGAGACAGGAAACTACCGCGGAATGGCAAGCGCTTCCGCACTCAATGCCATAGTAAAACTTTACAAAGCCACCGACGACAAAAAATATCTGGACTTCGCAGAAAAAATAGCGGCCGACCTCGAATCTACCAAAGGCCCTAAACTGATAGAAAAAGCACTTGCAGGAGTACCCGTGGCCGCGCGCTTTCCGCATCCGCAAAGCTGGTACACTTACGAGAACGGACAGAAAGCCTACGAGATGATGTCGTGCTACGAAGGTCTGCTCGACCTGTATGCCATTACGGGAAACGAAACGTATTTCAAGGCGGCAAAAGCGGCTACCGACAACATTATCGACACGGAAATAAACATAGCCGGTTCAGGAAGCTCGCACGAATGCTGGTATGGCGGAAAAGTGCTACAGGCACGCCCTACGTTCCACACTATGGAAACCTGCGTAACCACCACGTGGCTGCAACTTCTGAACAGGGTGCTTTCGATGACAGGCGAAAGCCGCTATGCCGACTTCATGGAGCAGACAATATACAACGCACTGCTCGCCTCACTTAAAAACGACGCCTCGAGAATAGCCAAATACATGCCGCTCGAAGGAGTTCACACCCCTGGAGAACAGCAATGCGGAATGACGACGAACTGCTGCAATGCAAACGGGCCGCGCGGCTTTGCACTCATTCCCAAAACGGCTTACACCGTAAAAGAATCGGAGATAACGGTGAACTTCTACGCGCCGTCGGAAGCCACAATAAACATCGGCGGCAAAAACACCGTGGAACTCGTACAGACGGGAGACTATCCCAAAGGTAACACGGCTGAAATAAAAATCGGGCTGAAGAAAAAAGCCGGCTTCACGCTCAGGCTTCGCATTCCAGCATGGAGCAAAGGTTCTGCCGTAACCATAAACGGAGAAGCCGTGAAAAACGTAAACAGCGGCGACTACCTTACACTCAACCGCACGTGGGAAAACGGCGACGCCGTGGCCATAAATTTCGACATGAACCCGCGAGTGGAAAGGCTCGACAACTGCGAAGCGATTATATGGGGCCCCATTGCGCTGGCACGCGACAGCCGCTTCAACGACGGCTTCGTGGACGAGGCTGTAACGGTGGTAAACAACAACGGAAGCGTGAACCTCACTCCCGCTGAGGCACCGGCATGGGCCTGGATGAGTTTTAAAGCCCCTGTAGTGCTCGGCCTGGACCAGATAGACCACGGCAATGCAAAAGATGTATTGTTCTGCGACTTTGCCTCGGCCGGCAACACGTGGAACCCGTCCGAACGCTACCGCGTGTGGCTGCCCGAAGCCCTCGACGTAACGAAAGCCAAATAAAACAAGCCCGTAAACGGCACGAACCGTCCTGCTTTCATCCACGCTTGCGGAACAGAAAAGAATTGCCGCTTTTCATAAAATCCGCAATGCCTTGCCGGAAGAGTTTGCAGACAAATACGGTCACCCACCAAGCACTTGAAAATCAGCACATGTATATATAGCAAAAAATATGTCTGAGATATTTTGAATTATCTCAGACATATTTTCGATTACCTCCCTTGTATTTTCAATTTACTGCGGGAAGTTTTTTACCATGTACAAAAAAATATATTTTTCGCGCAAGGCTGTTTCCCGAAATCAATTATCCCGACTGTTTCTTCGCGGGCCCGCTTAAATTCACATCTAACTTACGTCAGAATACATTCCCGACAATTATTATCGGCAGCAAGAAAAATTCCATGAAATGCCCGCCGGAGCATCAGTTTATGCGCACAGCCTTTACAATATCCTTAATCGTAAGAAGCGCGGAGCATATCTCTTTCACATCGTCGGTATCGTGCACGTTCAAACTTATCTCGCCTTCAAAAATACCGTCGTTCGTTTTTATTGTCAACTGCTTCACGTCGAGGTTGAGCTGCTTGTATATAACCTCGCTTATGGCGAGAAGAATTCCCTGCACGTCGATACCTTTCACATAAATGGTAACAGGGAAAAACAGCATTCTGTGCATTTGCCACTCCACTGCGACAATGCGGTTTCCGTAATTGCTCTTCAGTTTCTCTGCCACGGGACACTCGCGGCGGTGTATCGTAAACTCATCGTTCGGGTCGATGTGCCCGAGCGAATCGTCGCCCGGTATAGGGTGGCAGCAGGTGGCTATTTTACAATTATTTATAGTATCTTCATTGAGCATGAAAGTTTTCTTGCGGTCGATTTTCCGAACAAAAAGCTTTCTCATGTTATCCTGCTCGCCGATCTTCGACTTGTCGCTCATGAAAGGAATAAACTTACGCCATGAATAACTTTTTTTCTGCTTGCCCTGCAGATAATCCACGTCGGCATCCGAAAGCACAATGCTTTTTTCTCCTAAAGCAAGCATAAGGCTGTCGCGCGTAGGTATCTCGTGAAAACGACAGAGTTTATTCACCACCGCACTGTTAAGTTCCATATCATGTTCATTCAGGAACTTGCGCAACAAATCCTCTCCTTCGATACGTTTTTCACGCTCGTCCCTGCGCAATAACGCACGTATCTTGCTCTGTGCCTTTGCCGTATTGGCATAATCGAGCCACTCGGGCTGAACATGTTGGGCACGCGATGTCAGAATCTCCACCTGGTCGCCGCTTTGCAGCTTATGACTTAACGGAACAAGTTTGTGATTGACTTTTGCCCCTATGCAATGGCTTCCGAGAAAAGAATGAATGGAAAAAGCGAAATCAAGAGCCGTAGCGCCTGTAGGCATAGTTTTTATTTCTCCTTTCGGAGTAAAAATAAGAATCTCGTTGGCAAAAAGATTCAGCTTTATGGTATCGAGAAAATCAAGCGTATCAGGCTGCGGGTCGTCAAGAATCTCTTTTATGGTATGGAGCCATTTTCCGAGTTCTCCGTCGGCAAAATCGGCATTGCCGCCTTTGTATTTCCAATGGGCGGCCACACCTTGCTCATCTATATCGTCCATACGTTTCGAGCGTATCTGCACTTCCACCCATTGCCCGCGCTTGCTCATAAGCGTGACATGAAGTCCCTGGTAGCCGTTTGCCTTCGGATGACTTATCCAATCGCGCAAACGGTCGGGCTGCGGCTTGTAAATATTACACAATGCCACATATATGTTGAAGCATTCGTTCACTTCCTCCTCGGGCTTTATCGGCTCGAAGATTATTCGTGTTGCAAGAATATCGTATATTTCCTCAAACGTCACATGCTTGTTCTGCATTTTACACCATATCGAATATGGCGTCTTAATACGAGCAATGATTTTGTATTTGAAACCCTGTTTGTCGAGCTCCTCGCGTATAGGTGCGGTGAACTCTTTGAATAAAGTATCGCGCTCGGTCTGCGTGGAAGCCAGTTTCGCTTCTATTTCCGCATATTCCTGCGGATGTTCGTAGTGAAAGCTGAGATCTTCAAGTTCGTTCTTTATTGCATTCAAGCCCAAACGGTCGGCCAACGGCGCGTAAATGTAAAGAGTCTCGCCGGCAACCTTATATTGCTTGCTCGGCAACATGCTGCTAAGAGTACGCATATTGTGGAGACGGTCGGCAATCTTTATTAAGATAACGCGGATGTCGTCGCTCATGGTGAGCAACAATTTCTTGAACGTCTCGGCCTGCAATGAAGCGCGGTCACCGAAAATTCCGCCTGAAATCTTCGTCAATCCCTCCACTATATTCGCAACTTTAGAACCGAAAAGATTGGCGATATCCTCGTTGGTGTAGTCGGTATCCTCTTCCACGTCATGCAACAAAGCCGCGCAGATAGAAGTTGAGCCGAGACCAATTTCGCCGCAGACTATCTGAGCCACGGCAATAGGATGAAGTATATACGGTTCTCCCGAAAGACGACGGACGCCACTGTGGGCTTTCTTCGCAAAATTGAAAGCTTTCGTTATCACATCTACTTTCTTGCGATGATTCGACGATAGATAAGTATCAAGCAAACGACGGAACGCCTCGTTTATAATCTGTTCGTCTCTCTGTTGGTTAGGCATCGACTCTTCCACTGCTTTAGATTTTATTTAATTAGCCTCATGTATATCTACAGCATGATAAACACGGTGTTGCACCTATATCACAAAACATAAAACTACCTTACGCGTATTTTTTTACCTGCACGTATATTCGAACCTTTGATACCATTCAAACTACGCAATTTTGCAACGGTTGTCCCATGTTTTTTTGCTATCTCCGACAAAGTTTGTCCCTGTCTTATAGTAACCGTGCGGGAACGGCTGGAAGCGCGACTACGCGAAGTGCGGGAATTACGCGAAGAAGTAACACGGTCAAGCTCTTTTTCGTCAATTTCAACAGTACGGCGCTTTGCAGTAAGTTCATCACTGCGATAGTTGTAAATGGAATCGCCAAAATCTATAAATTTCATCACAGCCTCATGCGGAAGACGCAAAATACTTGGTTCTACCGAGCCAGGCACAAGCGAAGTTTTGTATTGCGGATTAAGAGTCTTTACCAAATCCAAATCCACTCCGCATAAAGTAGAAATCTGATCGAAATGCACGTCCTTGTTTACGAGAATAGTGTCGCTTGCTTCGGGCAAACTTGCACGCATAGGACAAATATTATGCTCACAATAGTAATTCATTATATAGTTTGCGGCTATAAAAGCCGGAACATAGCCACGTGTCTCCTTAGGCAGATAAGGATATATCACCCAATAGTCTTTTTCCCCGCCGGCTCTGTGAATGGCCTTTGCTATTGCATTAGGGCCGCAGTTATATGCGGCAATAACAATATTCCAATCGCCATACATATCATAAAGGTCACGAAGATATTGCGCTGCTGCGCGAGTTGCCTTAATAGGATCCTTACGATCATCCACAAGACTGTTCACTTCCAGTCCGTATTGTTTACCGGTTGTAAGCATGAACTGCCAAAGCCCTACAGCTCCCACACGACTTACGGCACAAGGGTCAAGCGCACTTTCAATAACAGGGAGATACTTCAGTTCGAGCGGAAGATTATACAAAGCGAGAGCTTCCTCAAATATCGGAACATAAAAATTCATTGCGCCGAGCATGTAAGACACCGAACGACGCAGCCTTCCGCTGTACTGGTCGATAAATTTACGCACAATCCCGTTATACGGCATTTCCATAACCGCAGGAATACGCGAAAGCCTGTCAATAAACACGCTATCCTCGAAAATGGGATTCACATCCTGCATTTGGCAATCCGTATCCTTGTTCAAATATTTAGAAGCATGCCACTGAGCCAACAACGTATCAAGGTCGAGCGTCATTCCTTGCGGAATTTCTATCACTTCATCCTTTCCCGTGCGGTCGTCGTGCACTGTTATGTCATTTTGCGCCTTTACTGTTACTATAGTAAAGATCGAGATAGCTAATATAATTAATTTCTTCATGTTCTTATCTGTATTTTTTATTTCTGCGCCTTATACAGACGCCCGCTTTCACGCAAATTCACAGCTGCGTACCCGAATGTTTCCAACATTATCAGAAATTGAGCTGGCAGCCTACTCCCACTGCATGCGAGTGCGAGCTACCGTTAACCGGTATTACCGTAGGAGCCACATTAAGGCTCAGATCTTTCGATATGTCGAAAACAGAAAGCTGCGCATCCACGTAAGCGTCGATTACCGAAAGCACATAAACCCCCACGAATGCGAAAGCGCTGAGATCGCGCCAGCGACGATAACGGTCTTTCTTATTCTTGAAAATTGTCTTAAAGCGATCTTCGAGCCCTGTTATATCATAGTTCGGCGGAAGCATATCGAGATAGCTGTGAGTATTCGGATCGTCATCCATTATGTCGATATAAGCCTGCGAATAGTCCTTATACATCTGCTGGTTCCACATCAGAGCATAGGTACATCCGAGAAACCCGCCATAGAATATGGGTAATTTCCAATACTTACGGTTATAAATCTGTCCTGCTCCCGGAATTATCAACGCAAGCCACAGAGCCCGGTTCGGGTCGGGTACGAATTTCGGACGCGGCGGCTTCTGCCTTTTCGCATCTCTCATTACGGAATCCACGGCCTGCGATATTCTTGCGGAATCGGCCGACAAAGAATCGGCTACAACGCTTTCTTTTATGGCGGTAGCGTTTACCGTAGTATCGGTAACCGTGCTGTCGGGCTCCAGGCGGGGAAACAGCGTATCGCACACGGCAATGCAACGGTAATTCTCCGCCAAAGCGGGCACGCACACGGCCAACACAAGCAAACAAGCTATCAATCCCGCCGGTTTCATCACTTTGCGTGGTCGAGCATTGCTATTATGCGTTCCATTTCCTCCTGACTGCGGAATGGTATGGTTATCTTTCCGCGTCCGGCTGGAGTCATCGTCATTTTCACATGCGCTCCGAAATGTTCCGACAGATGTTTCTGCAAAGTTTCGAACTCTTCCGAAACATTCCTGCTGCGTTGTGCGCGCAGACGTTTGCCGGCGGCATTTACGTCCTCGCCGCTATTGAGGCGGTTTACCATTTCCTCCACCTTGCGCACCGAATATCCTTCACGCCGTATCTCCTCGAACAGCCTTACCTGCATTGCGGGGCTTCCGAGTGAGAGCAAGGCGCGCGCATGGCCCTGATCTATATCCTTGTTCTTGAGGGCCATTTGCACCGGTGCCGGAAGTTTGAGCAGACGAAGATAGTTGGCCACGGTGGCACGCTTCTTTCCCACTTTCACACTGAGTTCCTCCTGTTTAAGCCCGTATTGCTCTATGAGGTTCTGGTATGCAAGTGCTATTTCAATGGCGTTGAGATCTTCTCTCTGGATGTTCTCCACAAGCGCCATTTGCATCATCTTCTCGTCATCGGCCGTACGAATATATGCAGGCACACTTGTAAGGCCTGCCAACTGAGCAGCCCGCCAGCGACGCTCTCCTGCGATAATCTGATACGTTCCGTCGCCCATATTTCTTAGCGAAATTGGCTGCACAATGCCTATCTCGCGAATGGAATCGGCAAGTTCCTGCAGCGCATCGCCGTCAAATTCGCGGCGCGGCTGGCCAGGATTAGGTTGAATACGGTCTACAGGTACCTCGCCTATCGACGACGTTCCCGAAACGCGCACTTCCTCGTTTGATATCAGGGCATCTAATCCACGCCCCAAAGCCGCATATTTTTTCTTTACTGCCATATTTTTATTTTTCACACTGCCACACGGCGCACAAGCACAATTTCATAACGCCGCACCGGCCTGCAGTTTCACAAGGTTCTGCCTTTCATCACGGTTGCGAACCCGCTACTTGACGGTATTCTTATCGATTATCTCGCGCGCAAGCAAAAGATAGCTTTTCGCGCCAGCCGACGTTGCGTCGTACAATATGGCGGGCACTCCGTGCGACGGCGCCTCGCTAAGTTTGACATTACGCTGTATCACCGTCTTGAAAACGAGTTCCTGGAAGTGACGCCGCATATCGTCGTATATCTGATTTGCCAAACGCAGGCGCGAATCGTACATCGTAAGCAGAAATCCTTCGATTTCGAGGTGAGGATTCAGCTTTTTCTTTATTATCTTTATCGTATTCAATAGTTTGCTTATACCTTCGAGCGCGAAATATTCACACTGCACCGGAATAACCACGCTGTCGGCCGCTACGAGCGAATTTACGGTTATCAGACCGAGCGAAGGACTGCAGTCTATCAATATATAATCATACTCAGGGCGAAGCGGATCGAGCAGTTTTTTCATAACCTTCTCACGCTCGTCGAAATTAAGCATTTCTATCTCGGCCCCCACAAGGTCAATATGCGCCGGAACTATATCGAGGTTCTCTACATCAGTAGTATATATCGCCTCGCGTATGTCGGCACCCGTTGCTATACATTCATAGATAGAGCAGTCCACCTTGCGGATATCGACGCCCATGCCCGACGAAGCGTTGGCCTGCGGGTCGGCGTCGATAAGAAGCACTTTTTTCTCGAGCGTAGCGAGCGAAGCCGCCAGATTCATGGCTGACGTTGTTTTACCGACACCGCCTTTCTGATTTGCTAATGCTATGATTTTTCCCATTCAGCTTTTTTGTTTTCGGCTCATACCGAATATTATGCAAAATTAATCATTTTCCAAGATTCCTGCCTATTTTGCAATGCTAAAATACTTAAAGCCGCATTCCATGCAGAATCTGCCGCGCTGAAGCCTAACGCAGCAGGTTGCGACGCTTTTAGAAGGAGTTTACAGACAAAAACGGTCACCCGACAAGTAACTGAAAACCAGCAGGTGTACATACAGCGAAAAATATGTCTGAGATATTTTAAATTATCTCAGACATATTTTCGATTATCTCCCTTGTATTTTCAATTTGCTGCGGGAAGTTTTTTACCACGCAAAAAAAACATTTTTTCTTTTGGGGAACGATAAAAATAATCTTAGTGGCTCTACGCAAAAAACGCGCGAGCTCATTTTGCTCTGCACTTGCCTTTCGCGTAATTTGAGCTGAAGCTCCAATATAATGGGCGGCTCGGCAAAGAAAACAAGCAAGCTTATTTTGCTTTGCTCTCGCCTTTTGCTATATTTGCAATAAAGAGAAAGGCTTACAGCCTTAAACACAACACGTTTTATGAACGAAAAACAAACAGGCGGCGCATTCGACATGCTTACTATCGTCGGACCGACGGCTTCGGGCAAGACAACCCTTGCCGTGGCCGTGGCAAGGGCGCTGGACGGAGAAATCATAAGCGGAGACAGCCGGCAGATTTACCGCGGCATGACAATAGGAACAGGAAAAGACCTGGATGACTACGTAACCGGCGGAGCGGAAGTAAAAGTACACCTTATAGACATTGCCGACGCTGGAAGCAGATATAACATATACGACTACCAGCGCGATTTTCTGAAAGCCTACAACAACATACGCGTACGCGGCAAACTGCCTATACTTTGCGGCGGCTCGGGAATGTACGTGGAGTGCGTGCTGCGCGGATACCGTATGATTCCCGTGCCGGAAAACAAGGCTTTACGCAGCAGTCTGGAAGGCAAAAGCCTCGAAGAGCTCACCGACATACTGAAAAGCTACGGCAAAAAGCTGCACAACACCACCGATGTGGACACTCCGAAGCGGGCCATACGGGCAATAGAAATAGAAGACTATTATCAGAAAACACCTGTGTCGCCCGACGAGTTTCCTGAAATAAAAAGCGTAAACGTCTGTTTAGAAATAGACAGAGAGGAACGGTGGAAGAAAATAGAAAGACGCCTCCGCGAACGCCTCGATGCCGGCATGGCCGACGAAATACGCAGCCTGCTCGGAAAAGACGGCAGAACAAGTTGCGGAACATCGCGACCGCTGTCGGCCGAAGAGCTCATGTATTACGGATTGGAGTACAAATACGTAACTTTATACGTAACCGGAGAGATAAGCTACGACGAAATGTTCGAGAAACTTAACATCGCCATACGGCAGTTCGCCAAAAGACAGATGACATGGTTCCGAGGCATGGAAAGGCGGGGAATCCGGCTTCACTGGCTCAATGCGTCGCTCGGAACGGAGGAAAAAACGAACGCGGTAACAAACCTTTGGAAAAAAGAAAACAATAGAACTATTTTATTTTAAGATGTAAATTTTTAGAAAATTTGTTCTATCCAGCTATCAATTCATTAAAAAAATGTACTTTTGAGCAAACTAACCTGTAAACTTTATGAGCTTCATAAAATTCGACAAAACCCAGATGACAAACCTGCAGGAAAGCCTTTTCAAGGAAATTCTGCTTACAAACAAGAGCGGAGCCTATGCGTCGACCACTCTTGTGGGTTGCAACATCCGAAAATATCACGGTTTGCTCGTCGTTCCAATTCCTGAAATGGATGACAAGAACCACGTTCTTCTGTCGTCGCTCGACGAGACAATAATCCAGCACGGCGCAGAATTCAACTTAGGACTGCACAAGTATCAGGGCGACAATTACAGTCCCAAAGGCCACAAGTACATAATTCATTTCGAGTGGGACAAGGTGGCTACGACCACTTATCGCGTCGGCGGCGTCATTTTCCAGAAAGAAATACTGTTCCAGTTCGGCGAGCCCCGTCTGCTGATTCGCTATACCCTACTCGAAGCACACTCGAAGACAAAGCTGCGCCTGCGTCCTTT
This sequence comes from uncultured Prevotellaceae bacterium, assembly GCA_905202115.1. Taxonomy (GTDB): domain Bacteria; phylum Bacteroidota; class Bacteroidia; order Bacteroidales; family Bacteroidaceae; genus UBA6398. The sequence continues at coordinate 15,152 of CAJKQZ010000013.1, forward strand.
CCTCGCATTCAGAAGCGCGCAACAATTCACTCACGAGAACTGGGCGGCCGACAAGAGCTACACCCCCGTTGCAGGCGGAATAAGAATGTGTCTGTACAAAGGCTACCCCGACTTGTACATGCAGATAAACAAAAAAAGCGAATTCGTACACGATCCCCAATGGTATAAAGGGCTCGATTACCCGCGCGAACGCGAACGCGGATACGACTCGAACGAAGATCTGCTCGTTCCGGGATATTTCGAAATGGACATTCACAAAGGAGAACAGATCGTATTCTCGGCAGGGCTGGAAGAAACCAAACCGACCCAATTGAAACGTTTGTTGGAAAAGGAAGTGGAGGTGCTCGAAGGTAAAGAGAATCTATACCAATGCCTGGTGCGCGCCGCACATCAGTTCCGCATTCAGGACGGCAGCGAAAACTATCTCATTGCCGGCTGGCCGTGGTTCAAATGCTTTGCCCGCGACATGTTCATAGCCATGCCGGGGCTCACATTATATATAGGAGAGACAAAACTTTTTGAAACCTATATGGAAACCGCGGCAAAAGCCATAAAGGATTTCATTTCGAACAATCAGATAAGCGTAAAGATATTCGAAATGGAACATCCCGACGTTCTACTCTGGGCCATATGGTGCATTCAGCAATACGCCAAGACCATTTCACGCAATGAATGCTACGACAAGTACCACTCGCTGCTGAAAGATATAATGGAATTCATACTTAAAAGCAAACACCCGAACCTTTTTGTACACGACAACGGATTAGTTTTCGCGAACGGACACGAAAAAGCCATAACATGGATGGATTCGAACATAAACGGGCGGCCGGTAGTGCCCCGTTCGGGATATATTGTTGAATTCAATGCCCTTTGGTACAACGCTCTGAGATTTTGCTCGGACTTGTTTGAAGAATTCGGCAGCGAAGAAGAAAAAGCCACAGCCTATAAATACAAGAAAGTAGCCGAAAAAGCAAAATCCACATTCCGCGAGACATTCTTGAACGACTGCGGTTATCTTTTCGACTACGTTGACGGCACAATGACAGACTGGAGCGTACGCCCCAACCAGATATTCGCCGTTTCGTTAGACTACTCTCCACTCGAACCAAGCGAAAAGAAATCCGTGCTCGACATATGCACACGCGAATTAGTAACACCCAAAGGAATACGTTCGCTCAGCCCCAAAAGCGGAGGCTACAACCCGATATTCGAAGGGCCTCCGCAGCAAAGAGACAGAAGCTATCATCAGGGGACAGCCTGGCCGTGGCTGACAGGCTTCTATTTAGAAGCATATCTTAAAGTGTATAAACGCAGCGGACTGTCATATATGGAACGCCAGCTGATAGGTTTCCATGAAGAAATGTTCTATCACTGCATAGGTACACTGCCTGAACTATTCGACGGCGACCCACCCTTCCACGGACGCGGAGCATTGGCTTTTGCCATGAACGTAAGCGGAATACTTCGCGCAGAGCGTCTGCTCGATAAACATAATTCTGAACAATCTAATTAGGAGGATACGCAATGAAAGTATTAATGTTCGGATGGGAATTTCCTCCTCATATATTAGGAGGTTTGGGAACCGCCAGCTACGGAATCACCAAAGGACTGGCAGAACAAAACGACATGGAAATAACTTTCTGTCTGCCCAAACCCTGGGGAGACGAGGACCATTCATTTCTGAATATAATCCCTATGAACAATGTCCCCGTAGTATGGCGCGACATTGACCATAATTATCTGGAACAACGGCTCTCCGGACGCATGCCGGCAGAATTGTATTATAACCTGCGGAATAACATATACGCAGATTTCAATTATCGCTACACAGACGATTTGGGATGTATAGAATTCTCCGGCCGTTACCCAGATAACCTTAACGAAGAAATAAACAATTATTCTATCGTGGCCGGCGTGGTGGCAAGACAACAAAACTACGACATCATTCATGCCCACGACTGGCTGACATATCCCGCAGGCATACATGCCAAACAGGTATCGGGAAAACCGTTGGTAATACATGTTCATGCTACAGACTTCGACCGCAGCCGCGGACATGTGAACCCGACTGTCTATAACATTGAAAAAGACGGAATGGACCACGCCGATTGTATAATGTGCGTTAGCGAGCTTACACGTCAGACGGTTATAAACCATTATCACCAGAATCCTGCAAAATGTTTTGCCGTACATAACGCCGTTTACCCTCTTGCGTCCGAAAATCAAGCCATAATAGACCAACGCAGCCCGCTAAAAGACCGCCACGAACGCGTTGTGACATTCCTCGGGCGCATTACAATGCAGAAAGGTCCAGAATATTTCATAGAAGCTGCGGCGCTTGTTCTTCGACGCACACGACATATTCGTTTTTGTATGGCAGGCAGCGGAGACATGATGAACGCAATGATCGAATTAGCTGCCAATCGAGGAATTACAGACCGTTTCCATTTCCCCGGATTCATGAAAGGGAAACAAGTATTCGAAATGTTCCGCGACAGCGACGTTTATGTAATGCCCTCGGTGTCGGAACCATTCGGAATTTCCCCTCTTGAAGCAATGCAAAGCGGCGTGCCCACAATAATAAGCAAGCAATCCGGTTGTGCGGAGATATTAGAAAACTGCATAAAAGTAGATTACTGGAACATCAACGCTATGGCCGACGCCATTTATTCAATCTGCACCAACGACGCCCTATATCAATACATGAAGGACGAGGGGAAAAAAGAAGTTGACCAGAAAACATGGGCTAAGGTAGGAAATCTTATAAGAGAGCTCTACGATCTCACCATTTCACGATATTACAACTATTAACGTTCAAAACAAATACACGATATGAAAACAATTTGTTTGTATTTTGAGATACATCAAAACATCCACCTTAAACGATACCGTTTTTTCGATATAGGCAGAGATCATTATTACTATGATGACTATGAGAACGAACGCAGCATAAGCGAAACTGCAAAGAAATCATACATACCTGCTCTCGAAACTTTAATCGGCATGGCCGAGAGTAACAAAAATTATTTCAAATGTGCGATTTCCCTATCGGGTTGTGCAATAGAACAACTCGAGAATCACGCTCCGCAAGTAATAGATTTGCTTCAGAAACTATATTCCACCGGCTGTTGTGAGATTCTGGCAGAACCTTATTCACACGGCCTTTCCTCACTGGCAAATCATGAAAGTTTCTGTGAAGAAGTAAAAAGACTTTGCAACAAGGTAAACTCGCTTTTCGGAGCAACTCCCAAAATATTCCGCAACTCATGCCTGATTTATACGGATGAAATAGGTGAGATCGTTTCCAAAATGGGATTCAAAGGCATGCTGACCGAAGGCGCAAAGCACGTGCTCGGGTGGAAAAGCCCGCATTTCGTATATAATTGCGCAAACGCACCGAAACTTAAGCTACTGCTTCGCGATTACAGGCTTTCCGAAGATATAAGTTTCCGTTTTAATGATTCTTCATGGAGCGAATATCCTCTTTTTGCCGACAAATACATGGATTGGATCGATAAACTTCCGCAAGAGGAACAGGTAATAAATATATTTATGGAGCTATGCGCTCTTGGTATATTCCAGCCTCTTTCATCAAACATCCTTGAATTCATGAAGGCTTTGCCCAATGAGGCAAAAAACAGAGGAATAACGTTCTCCACCCCTTCGGAAATATGTTCCAAGATGAAGAGCGCCGGAGCACTAAGCGTGCCTTACCCAATTTCGTGGGTAGACGAAGAGCGCGACACAAGCAACTGGCTCGGAAATGTTATGCAGCGCGAGGCTTACGACAAACTTTACAGTGTTGCCGACCGTGTGCGCATTTGCGACAACCGCCAGATAAAGCAGGACTGGGACTACCTGCAGGCCACAAACAACTTCCGTTTCATGAACACCAAACCAAGCGCGCAGAACGACTATCGTGGAATATACGAAACGCCATACGACGCTTTCATAAACTATATGAATATACTCGGTGACTTCATAATGAGAGTTAACGACCTTTATCCTGACATCGACAACGAGGAACTGTCTTCTCTTCTTACTTCCATAAAAAATCAGGAAGAAGAAATCGAGATGAAAGACAAAGAAATAGTAAAACTACGCTCAATCATAAATAAACAAAACAGAGAAAGCGAAAAAGATAAAAAAACTCCCAAAAAGAACACCGCCTCAAAAACAAAAGGTACCAACGAAACAAAAAAGAAAGCAAAAAAAGAAGATGTCAAAATAGAAACTACAGCATAACATGCGGGTAAGTTTCCAAGCGTTACAAAATAAAAATCAAAAGCATTGTGAGTACAAGTTTCTGCATTGCCTGCTTACAAAGATTATGACATGCGAAAAAAGTAATGCTTAACTATACGCCGGAGGCTTCCGGAGGAAAATAAAATTATCTCTGAGATAATTCAAAATATGTCTGAGATATTTTAAAATATCTCAGACATATTTTTTTCATACAAATTATAAGGCATAAAAATAAAGTAATAATATCAATAAAACAGCAACCCTGTACGATCTACATATGCAAGCCCGACATCGCTTGTAATTAATCCGCACAAAAAACTTTCAAACAAACATAATCCGCAAAGAAATGACTAATTCAAAGGTCGTCGATTTTTTCCATACGTTGCTCTCATTTTCTCTCGACAGCAATAATTCCGCTCCCACTGAAGCATTGACAGCCGGAGAGTGGTCGGAGCTGTACAGAATCGCAGAGAAACAGAACGTAACGGCGTTGCTGACCAGCGGAATCGAAGGCCTTGAAAACAATCTGCGCCCGCCGAACATCCTTATAAGGCAATGGATTATTTCAGCCGAAATGATTCGCAATCGAAACATCATTATGAACAAAACGTCCCGACAAATCCAGGAAAAATTATCGGAAGACGGTATTCGTTCATGCCTGCTCAAAGGTCAGGGAGTTGCATCCTATTACCCCGATCCGTACAAAAGAATGTCGGGTGACATAGATTTGTGGATAGATTGCGACAGAAAAGAATTCGTGTCATATATCAGAGAGCGGTTTCCGAAATGCAGTATAAAATACAAGGATATAGACATTTTGACAGACAACGGCATAGAAGTGGAATTCCATTTTATTCCTGCTATTTTTTACAACTATTTCCACAACGCCAGGCTTCTGAAATTTTTCCGCGAAAACAAGGAAGAACAATTCTCTAACATTGTACACATAGGCTCCGAAAAACTACCCGTGTGCGCTCCCACATGCAATTTCAACAGAATATATCTGCTCATACACCTCTTCTCGCATTATTTATACGAAGGTATAGGGCTGCGGCAATTCGTAGATTATTATCTTCTGCTTAAAAAAGAATTCACCGAAGAAGAAAAGGCACAATACGTCAAAACAATATCTACACTCGGACTTTCTAAGTTTGCAGCGGCAGTAATGTATGTATTGACCCGCTGCTTCGGGATGAAGGATAACCTATTGCCCGTCAGTCCCGACGCAAACGAGGGCAAATTACTTTTAAAGGAAATAATGCATGGAGGAAATTTCGGCATATACAACGTAAACAACAAAAACATAAAACCCTATTCGGCGGCGGCATTCTTTCAACACACCGCACGAAACGCCCGATATATCAAATCCTATCCGGCTGAAGTCATCTCCACGCCTATATTTAAAGTATGGCATTACTGCTATAGAAAATCAAACGGATATATTTAAAGCAAAAACAAATTAGAAACCATGAGAAAATATCTGACAGGCATAATCATTACCCTACTGTTTTCCACACACACACAGGTAAAATCCGCAACAAACGATGTAATCCTAAAAGCAGCAGTTCCGGTTTTTATCGAGAATTTCGACTGGTCGTTATATTCGGGAGGAAACGACAATAACTGGGCAAGCATATACGGAAACACACTTAACGACGCATGGGGGAACGTAAATCTCAATTACTGTTCAGGAGCGAACATGTGTATCTGCGTAGGTTCCTCATACGCAGGCGACGTAACGATTTCCGGAATCCACAACTCTCCCCTTTTCATAACGTTGCGCGCCGGAGCATACCTCGACAAGGAAGAAAACAGCACCACCGTAAACTTCGATGCTTCTGCCACATCATCCGTAACAGTATACCCGAATAAATTCTCAAACATCCGAAGATCTTTTAATGGGACAAACTCCAAAGGCAACATTGTTATAAGCGGAGATGATAATAAATACAACCGGAAGTTTTATATAGACGACATAGTAGTGTACTCAGTAACAGACGACATAGAAAAACTGAAAAACACTTCACGGATAGTTTTGGCCGTAGCGACATATACCCACGAACAAATCGAATTGCTGAAAGAAATAGTAAAGGAAAACAAGAATCTTACAAGCATAGACTTATGGTCGGCCACCGTAAACGAAAAATTCGAACTTGAACCAGGCAATCCGAACTGCATAATTTACGACCCCAACAATTACGTTACAAACACCACAAACGTTGCCCACTGCTCAGGCACGACAAAAGATTTAAATACCTACGTCTGCGAGAGCCTTGTCATAGAAGACGGCAGTCCTTTCGGCGCAATGTACGGTTTCACGGCGAAAAACATTTCATACGACAGAAAGTTCGCACAAACAGGAGAAAATTATTTTTCGACCATGTGCCTACCTTTCTCTTTAGACAAAGACAATACAAAAATACACAAGCTATTAGGCTTCACCCGTCACGATTCCTCAAACAGCCTCATGGTTTTCGACGAGGCCTCCAAAATAGAAGCCAACGTTCCCTATATAATTTCCGTTGCCAACGAACAACCTTTCATAGATCTGCTGGGCATAAATGCTGACATACCGGCTACATCGCCGCGTATAATCTGGGAAAAAATACCTGACGCCGCCGACAATGCCACAAAAGAACGAGCAAAAAATTGCAGGCTCTGCGGAACATACGAAACCCGCACCGACATTACCAGCAACAGCACTCAGACCGTCTACGGCTTTTCGTCGGGTAAGTTCGTGAAAGTAGAAGAAGGCTGCACATTCAATCCCTTTCGCGCATACATTACAATAACAGACAACAATAACCCTACACTTTCAAAAGAGATAAAGTTAGCCACATCCGACGGAGTTGTAGGAATAAAAAACATGAAAAAAGACAATGCGCAAAGCGCAACTACAGTCTACACCACCGAAGGAACGCTTATGAGCAAAGGAAACACATATAAAGAAGCGACAGAAAAACTCACCGAAGGCATATATATAATTAACGGCAAAAAAACTATTATAAGATAACCAAGCAATTATGAAAAAGAAATATCAGAAACCCGAGATAATTACCGTTGCCTCATTCACGCGCGACAGCTTTATGAGCCACACATTCGATTCCGCATCGCCCAACGGGGTGAAAGACACCGTCATGGAATCGAACGAATACGATGACTCGCGTTCGCACCTTTGGTATGACGATTAAGACAGACGGAAATCCCCTGCTGAAAACTTCATAAGAGGAAAAAACACGCTCCACGTGTTTTTCTGAAAATACATCGGAGAGTTTTAAACATCAGTCACACGTTGCTGAAAAAACATCTCTGAGATATTTCAAAATATGTCTGAGATAATTTAAAATATCTCAGACATATTTTTTTTCGCAAGCGGGAAGAAAAATTCCGCAAGGCATACTGCAAACAAAAACGCCCTGCACTATTATTACAACCTAAGAAATCCGTACAGGTTCGGCCTAATGATATACGCCGATAGGTATGTGCCGTTGCAATAAATACAGAAGGTAACAGCAAAAAGGCAGAACATAAACACAAAAGAGCGAAACATGACTGCGACAAGGCGACAAGACAGATAAAAGCTCCTTATTTTCATCATTATAAGAAGATACACTTATCCCCGCTGCTTCTCCGACAAATAAATTCCAGCGCAAGAAGACCGAAAAAAGAAAATAAAAAATCCCGTTGCAGGAATCTGCAACGGGATTTTTCGTTTATAACAAATATTACTTGTTATTGTACTTAGCCATGTGCTGGATAAGATCAACGAGTTTGTTAGAGTAACCAATCTCGTTGTCATACCAAGAAACAACCTTAACGAAATTGTCGGTAAGGTAAACACCTGCGTTAGCGTCGAAGATAGAAGTAAGCTTGCAGCCGAGGAAGTCGCTCGAAACAACAGCATCTTCAGTATAGCCGAGGATACCTTTGAGTTCGTTCTCCGAAGCAGCCTTCATTGCAGCGCAGATAGCCTCTTTGGTAGCGGGCTTCTTGAGGTTTACAGTAAGGTCAACAACCGAAACATCGAGAGTCGGCACGCGCATGGAGATACCGGTGAGTTTGCCGTCGAGTTCGGGAATAACTTTGCCCACAGCTTTTGCAGCACCCGTAGAAGAGGGGATGATGTTGCCTGCAGCAGCACGACCGCCGCGCCAATCCTTGCGAGAAGGACCGTCAACAGTCTTCTGTGTTGCGGTAGTAGAGTGAACGGTTGTCATAAGACCGGTTTCGATACCGAAGCTGTCGTTGAGTACCTTAGCGATAGGAGCCAAGCAGTTGGTGGTGCAAGAAGCGTTCGAAACGATAGTCTGGCCTGCGTAAGTATCGGTGTTCACACCGCAAACGAACATGGGAGCCTGACGGCCGTCTTCGCCCTTCTTCGAAGGAGCAGAAAGAACTACATATTTAGCACCGGCCTGGAGGTGTTTCTCAGCTTTGTCCATTGCGAGGAAAAGACCTGTCGATTCTACAACATACTCAGCGCCGATTTCGTCCCATTTCAAGTTTGCAGGATCCATTTCAGCCGTGATACGAACTTTATTGCCGTTTACTACGAGCTGACCGTTCTCTATCTCAACAGTACCGTTGAAACGACCGTGCATTGTGTCATACTTCAGCATGTAAGCCATGTATTCTACGTCGAGGAGGTCGTTGATACCTACAACCTGCACGTCATCGCGCTCCTGAATGGCGCGAAATACGAAACGGCCGATACGGCCGAAACCGTTAATACCTACTTTAATCATTTTTTACTGTTTTAATTAGGTTGATTATTTAAGATGTATATAGTTTTCGCTTTTATCGGCTGCAAAATTACGAAATACTTTTTATTTTTGCGGCAAACAAAAAGCAATAAAATGAAAAAGAGCAAATTTATTAAGGATTTTAAAGAGTTCGCCGTAAAAGGCAATGCCATACAACTGGCTGTAGGTGTGATAATAGGCAGTGCTTTCGGAAAAATCGTATCGTCGATAGTCGATGACATCATCATGCCTCCTGTAGGCTGGATAATAGGAGGAGTAGATTTTACCGACCTCAAACTGAAACTGCCGCAAAACCCGCTGAATCCGGATGTGCAGGTAACGATAAACTACGGAAACTTCATTCAAGCCGCCATAGTGTTCGTAATCGTAGCCTTATGCGTTTTTCTGCTTGTAAAAGGCATGGCCGCACTCTCGCACACAAACAAAGAAAAGGAAACGCCCGCCGCTCCTCCCGCTCCGTCTAATGAAGAACTTCTACTCACCGAGATACGTGACATACTGCGCAAGCAGGCGGAAAACGCTGACACAAATAAAAACTGACGTTACGCAGTAAAAAACCGCTTCCTGCAGGAAACATTACGGGCCGATACGGAAAACCGCAAAGCGGGTATTTCATTTCGGTAAGAACTCCCCGCGAAAAAAAATATTTTTTTTGCACGATAAAAAACCTCCCGCAGGTAATTGAAAATACAAGGGAGATAATCGAAAATATGTCTGAGATAATTCAAAATAT
>CAJKQZ010000014.1 GCA_905202115.1 uncultured Prevotellaceae bacterium
ATATTTTCGATTATCTCCCTTGTATTTTCAATTTCCTGCGGGAAGTTTTTTACCGCACAAAAAAATATTTTTTTTCGAGCAAGGCAGATTTTATACAAAGCCTTTACCATATGATTTTCTACGGAACCATTCCGATTCGTATCACACTAACTTTATATCAAGACAAAGCGAGCATGTATATTATTTCCGGCAAAAACAGCAGACTGCCGGATTTTTTTGCTAATTTTGAACGTAATTTTTACAATTTATATCAAAATAAACTGAAAATATTATGAACTATAGCACTTTTATCAAGAGTGTCGGAATTGCAACAGCACTTTTCGGAATATCCCTGTCATGCGCGGCACAAGTTACCGTACAGAAAGGAAAAGTTACGCTCGACTTCGGCTCTAAGGTGAAACAGTCCGGCGGAAAATACGTCGTAACCCGTGCGAACGGCCGTTTCGGCAACTACAAAGTAATCGGAAAAAGTTCCGGAACCGTATTCACCGACAAGAAAGCCGTCGGCAATCCATACGATTACTACTACCGCATTCTCACCGCAAAGGGCGACACCGTCGCACTGATGAGCGCCGAAATAGATCTCTTCGGAGAGAACGTTATCATCTACAGTCCCGCCGACAACATGCAGGCCGTGGGCCGGAACATCAACAACATACACGCCAGGATGTTCCGCGCCGAAATGAGTCCCGAACGCTACGCAATGCTGTTCAAGCCGGGCGACTATACGGCCGCAGGCCTGCTCAAGATTCCCTTCTACGTCCACATGGCCGGCCTCGGCAAGACACCCTACGAGGTGAAGCTCGACAACATACACACCCCGCCGCATCTTAACCGCGACAACGGCACCTGCACCTTCTGGCGCTCGCTGGAGAATTTCTCTGTAGTAGGCCCCGAGTCGTACGATCACGAGGAAATGTTCAACTGGGCCGTATCTCAGGCAGCACCCATGCGCCGCGTACACTCGCAACGCACCGTACGCTACCAGTGGAAGAACGGCTGGGTGAGCGGCGGTTTCACGGCCGACTGCGTATTCGACGCACCTGTCGGTTCCGACGGCCAGCAGCAGTGGTACACGCGCAACAGTTTCCTCAACAAGGGGCGCGGCCGCTTTGCCGAGGGTGCATACAACTTTGTATTCAACGGTGTGGAGCTCGGCGACGACGCCGACAAGCCGAGCTATCTGAACGACGACTGGAACAAGGGCAGCAATGTGACATTCGTAGCCGAAACACCGGCCGTGCGCGAAAAACCTTTCCTGTTCTTAGGCGACGACGGCCGCTACAAAGTATTCCGCCCCGCCATGCGCATTAATTCCAAAGGCGTGAGCTACACACACGAATCGATAGGCAAGGGGGAGACGCTCGACCTTCTCAACAGTTTCCATATCGTAAAGCCCTGCTCATCTTCTGCCTCCGAAATCAACGCCCAGCTCGCCGCAGGCAAGAACATCCTCTTTACCCCCGGCATGTACGAACTCTCGGAGCCGATACGGATTTCACGTCCGAACAGCATTGTAATGGGTATAGGTTGGGCCACGCTCATCCCCGGCGCAAACTGCAGGGAATCCGCCATTATCATCGACGATGTGGACGGCGTAGACGTGCCCTCGATACTGTTCGATGCCCACCATTCATCGCAGACACTGCTGCGCGCAGGCAACGGCAAATCGACGGTAAGCCACAAGGATAATCCCGTTGTGCTCAGCGACCTATTCTTCCGCATAGGCGGATTCATTGCCCAAAAAGTCCATGTGGACCGCGCCGTCGAAATAAACAGCAACGACGTGATAGGTGACCACTTCTGGATTTGGCGCGCCGACCACGGCGTGCGCGGCTCGGTGGGCTGGGACATCAACACGGCCGACCACGGCCTTGTGGTCAACGGAGACAACACCATAATATACGGCCTTTTCAACGAACATTTCCAGAAGTATCAAACATTATGGAACGGCGAAAACGGACGCGTATACTTCTACCAGTGCGAAACGCCCTACGACGCTCCCAACCAGGAAGCGTTCATGAGCGAAAACGGCACACGGCCCGGCTATGCCGCCTATAAGGTAAACGACAACGTGAAGTCGCACAGCGCTTTCGGCATTGGAATCTACGACGTGCTTCACAACGACATTTGCCTTGAGAACTCGGTAGAAGTGCCCGACAATGCCGGAATCAGAATGCGCCACATAGTCAACACCTCCTTCATTCCCGGCCCAAAGAAAGGTTTCAACTATGTGATTAACGGCATAGAAGCCAGCACCTACACTCACCCGCGACAGTACGTGGCACGGGTTCCGGAATTCAACGGTTCAAAATAACGCCGTCCGGCAGTACCTTCCGTCGGAATTTACAGACAAAAACGGTCACTCGCCAAGCACTTGATAATCAGCACGTGTATATATAGCAAAAATATGTCTGAGATATTTTGAATTATCTCAGACATATTTTCGATTATCTCCCTTGTATTTTTAATTTCCTGCGGGAACTTTTTTACCACGAAAAAAAATATTTTTTCTTTTCACGAGACAACTTTCTTCAAAAACGGAAAAAGGATGTTTCTATCCCATACACGGATAAAAACATCCTTTATTCATCATCCCGTCCAAAGCCGCACGAACGCAGCAAACGGAACACACTGCCTCTCAACGGCTACGCCTTTGCTTCTTTCGCCTTGAAAGCCACTGCATACATGCGCATTTGCCGCAGCATGGCAAGCAGTCCGTTACTGCGCGTAGGCGAAAGATGTTCGCGCAAACCTATCTTCTCGATAAAGTACAGGTCGGCGTTCAGAATCTCATCGGGCGTATGATCTGAAAGCACACGTATAAGAAGAGTCACTATGCCCTTGACGATAAGTGCGTCGCTCTCGGCGCGGAAACCGAGACGGCCGTCGCGCTCGTCGCACACAAGCCACACTCTGCTCTGGCAGCCCTCGATAATGTTCTGCTCGGTCTTGTCGGAGTCGGGTAGCGGCTCCTGCTCCGAACCTATGTCGATAAGCAACTGGTAACGGTCCATCCAATCGTCGAGTTCGGAAAACTCTTCGACTATCTCGTCCTGAATTTCGTTTATTGTTTGCATTTCCATAAAGTTATCTTTCATTGTAAATTACTTGCAACATCGTCTGACCCACAGCCTTCAGAATATTACGGTCTATGTTATCGGGCGTATCGTTCACCGTGTGCCACGTAGGGCCGAAACTGCTCGAAATGCAGTCGGGATAGAACGGTACAATGTCGATTGCAGGAATGCCGGCAATCTGATTCAGCGGCAAATGGTCGTCGGTAATGTATCCTCCCTGCTGTTTGGGAAATACACTTCCGTATCCGGCCTTTTCGGCAGCCTGCCACACCTTGTCGACAACCGCGGGAGCGTAGCGCTTCGAAAAGCCTTCCTGATAAAAGAGCGCGCCCTTTCCTCCCACCATGTCGAGATTCACCGCATAAAGGGGGCGGTAGTCGGGCACGGGCAGATTGGCTGCGAAATACTGCGTTCCCAGGCACCAGCTCTGCGACGAGACCTCTGCATATTCCGCTTCATCCCAGTCGGCAACGCCGTAGTCCTCGGCATCGAGGCACACGAAATCCACTCCCACGCCGGGCTTCTGCTGCATGAGCGTTCTGGCTATCTCCAACATCACGGCCACACCGCTCGCACCGTCGTTGGCTGCAAGCACAGGCTTGCGGCGGTTGTTTTCATCGGGGTCATTGTCTGCCCACGGGCGACTGTCCCAGTGAGCGGAGAGAAGAATACGCCGCACAGCTGCCGTGTCGGTCGAAGCAAAGATATTAAGGCATTTCAGCTGCGTTCCGTTGTAAGCCCTGAGCATTGTACGCTGTTCCACAACCGCAAGCCCTGCTGCTCTGAAACGCTCTGCGATGTATTCTCCGCAACGCACATGAGCTTCCGAGTTAGGCACACGCGCTCCAAAAGCACACTGAGCCTCGACATAAGCAAATGCGCTGTCGGCACTGAACTGCGGCACCGCAACCGTATCGGCTGCAGACACAGAATCCTCGGTCTTATCTCCCTTCAAAAGGAACGCCACCATACTAAAGGCGAATGCCGCCACAACTGCGGCGGCAATTATCAATAGTCTGCGTGAAGATTTCGATTTTCTCATTTTCTATCGGTTATTTTTTATATTTGAGCTAAAACTCCAATATAGATTGCGGCTCGGCAAAGAAAATAAGTGAGCTCATTTTGCTCTGCACTCGCCTTTTACTATATTTTGCACCTGCCGGCAAGCCGGCGAGAGCGAATTTTCAGTCAATTCCTGCGGCCGCGTCCTGCACCTGCTGCATTACACGCAGGAAATTTCCTCCCCAGATAAGGGCAAGGTTTTCTTCGCCGTACTTCTTTCTCATCAGCCGGCGGGTAATGTTTATCATCTCCGATTCCGACGCTATTCCCGGCACTCCGCCGTCGCCGTCGAAGTCGGAACCTATTCCCACGTGCTCGACTCCGGCCACTTCAACCATATGCTCTATGTGTTCTATCGCGTCTAAAATCGAAGCCATGCCGTCCTCGCGCAAAAATCCGCCGTAGAATGTAGCCTGTGCCACACCTCCTGTCCGCGCCAAAGCACGCAACTGGTCGTCAGTAAGGTTACGGGGATGATTACAAAGTGTACGGGACGAAGAATGAGAACAAACTATCGGCTGGGAACTGATGTCGAGAACGTCGTAAAAGCTTTTCTCGCCGCCATGTGAGAGATCGACCATCATTCCTACTCGGTTCATCTCACGGATTACCTTCTCGCCGAAAGAACTCACGCCGTTATGCTCGTTTTCCGACTTCGAGGCCGAATCGCAAATGTCATTGTCGCCGTTATGACAGAGAGTCATGTAAACAACTCCCCTGCGGCGGAAATGTTCTACGTTGCTGATGTCGCGACCTACGGCATAGCCGTTCTCTATTCCTTTCATAACGGCATGCTTTCCCTCACGCTTCAGACGATAAAGGTCGCTGGGAGTACAAGCAAGCCCGACGCCTTGCGCCGAAGCCACCATTTCATCTATTTCCGAGAGTATTTTATCGGCTTTCCGCGTAGCGGCGAGCAAAGAAGCCTCATCGCGCCGGCCTTGTTCAAGATAAGCCACCATGATTGCGGCATCGAGCCCTCCTTCGGTCATCTTGTGAAGATCTACAAGGATGTGTGGGTCGCGGCTCGAGAAATTTATTTTCTTATCAAAGAACATCGGCGTATCGCAATGGGTATCGAGCGTAAGATTGCGCTCATGAAAACGCCTTGCGGCCCGATAGGAAGCAGCTTCTACGACAAGCCAGCGGAAAAGAGGCCGCATGGAATCATTGCCTGCAGAAAGAAAACTCTCAGGGTGCCATTGTACACCCAAAAGCGGCTTGTATTCCGAGCTCTCTACGGCCTCAATCACGCCGTCGGGCGCAAAAGCCGACACTTTAAGCCGGCCGCCGGCCGAACGTACCGCCTGATGATGAAAAGAATTGACATAAAGTCGCGACGTCCCGAAAATTTCCTTTACAAGTGAATTCTCCTCCAAACGAACCACGTGTGTCGGCACGTGGCGTTCCGCATTCTGCGAATGTTTCAAGAGATTTCTGCCGGCAGGGTACTGTGTTTCCAAATCCTGAAACACTTCTCCGCTCAGCGCCGCGGCAAGAATCTGTGCACCTCTGCAAATTCCGAGCACAGGTATCTGCCGGTCGTATGCAAGTCGCACAAGCAGAAGTTCTCCTGCGTCGCGCTCGCCGTTTATTCCGCCAAGCTGCGGCACGGGCTGCTCTCCGAAAAAAAGCGGATTGATGTCGCCCCCTCCGGAAAGCACTATGGCGTCCACACGATCGAGCAACGAAAGAATAGTCTGCCCGTCATCGGTAGGAGGAACGACAACAGGCACGCCGCCGGCCTTTTCGATACTATAATAATACCCTTTTGCGAGTTCGCACCCCTTGTCGCCGAAATTTCCGGTAACAGCCACCAGCGGGCGTGCTTCATGATTCGGGAAGCAACCGTTCAGCGCTTCATAGCGCCGCCCTATGTCAAACCGGTCTGCCATGTCGGAAAAGTTTTCCATGCAAGGATTATCTAATATGTCCTTTTCGGATTTTTAGGGAACCACCCTTTGAGCACTCTTTGCTTTTGCTCGAAGAGTTCCTTTATACTCCAAAAGGCCGTAAACGCCGTAACGCCGAGCATGGAGCTTATAATCACATCCTTTATAAGCAATGCGGCAACAAGAGCAGCCAAACCGACGAGCAGGAACAGCCACCAGGGCTTCACGCCGAAGTAATATTCCGTTTTTATCACTATCGGATGACTTACACCTATTATAAAAAAAGTGAATGCACCTATTGCAAGACCCTCGAAATAAAGTTCCATGCCTTTATTGTTTTAATCGTATTCTATAAGGAGCGGTTTATTTATGCTCTGTTCGAGCGAAATGAGCGTCTCGGTCGAAATCACGCCCACTATCTTCTGAAT
Source organism: uncultured Prevotellaceae bacterium (assembly GCA_905202115.1). Taxonomy (GTDB): domain Bacteria; phylum Bacteroidota; class Bacteroidia; order Bacteroidales; family Bacteroidaceae; genus UBA6398. Next base: position 6,463 of record CAJKQZ010000014.1, read on the forward strand.
CTGATGATTCAGAAGGTCCATAAGATGTGCGTTGTCGCGGGCGTAGAGTTTCACGAGCATTGTGTACGGGCCGGTCGTGAAATGACATTCCACGATTTCGGGAATTTTGTTCAGCTGGTCCACAACGCTCTGATACCTCGAGCCGCGGTCGAGCGAGATACCTACATAAGTACATGTGCTATAGCCCACGCACTGCGGACTTACGTCGTAACGCGAGCCGGTAATCACTCCGCCTTCTATCATGCGCAGCACGCGCTGGTGCACTGCCGCGCGCGACATGTTGCATACTTTTGCCACATCTTTCAGGGGCACTCTTGCGTCGCGGGCTATTATACTGAGAATCTTTTTGTCGTTGTTGTCGATTTTCTTTTGTTTCGTTTTCATTGTATTATTTACTTTAGGCTATTGAAATGCTTTGTTCTTGTTTTTTCCATATAATGCAAAGATATACATTTTTACCAATAAGCCTTGTGTTTTTGAGAAAACAAATATGCTTTTACATATAATTAGCGCCACTATTTTGCAAAAAACCTGTCATTTTGAAAGTTTAATGCAAAACAGCGGCGCTTTTTACCGGCCTAAGCCATTGTGCAGCCTGCAAATACTCCCGACAAGGCGGTAAGTACGGCTATTGCGGCCTGGATTATCAGAGACGCCAATTGTTTCCTGGATGCCATTTCATTTTGTATTAGAATTTCACATTGACCGTGCGGACGGCGCGGGGCGCATGGCACAAGCGCGCCCGCACGGCCGTTTTCGCATTAATGTCAGGCGTTCGGATCCTCGCCTGTACCGGAGTCGGCCGGTTCGCTTGCCGAAACAGTGCCGAGAGTTTTGAACTTCACATTCTTATGACCTACCAAAAGATTGCCCCGCATGTTCGAACTCTTCACGAAGCGCACCATTACACGCTCTATGTTCGAGGCGGTGAACTCCTCTTTTGTCTTGGTGCCACGCGACTGCAAGGTTACATGAAACGAGCCGAGATCGCCGAACCTCACCGAGCGTCCGTTCTGGAGAGCTATGGTTATCTGCTCCTCAAGAGCCGAGAGCACGGCTTTTATGTCGTGAACCGTTACGGTACATTCGCGACTTATGTTTTCGGCAATGCTGTCGAGAGTCATATACTCCGAAGTCTTAGCCTGCGAGTAGAACTTTACCGATCCGTCTTTAGGATTCTTGCGCTGGATTACATTGAAATTAATCATGGTTTCTTTCGATTTTTAAGATTAGTTGTTTATATCGGTTATCACTGCGCCCTCTCTCTGTCCGGCGGGGCTGAAGGCGTTCCCCGTGTCAACGTTGCAATGCAAAGATACGGCCCGCCTCGGAGCGCTGACCGTATTTGTCTGCCTCGCAAAGAGAATTTCAAGAAAAACGAATCTCCCGTCAACACTGCATTTTCAATCCCCCGAAAATATGTCTGACATATTTCAAAATATCTCAGACATATTTTGAATTATCTCTGAGATAATTTTTTTTATCTGCGGGAAGATTTTTTCAAAAATATTTTTCGCTTTTCAAAATCCGCAGACATATGAATTTTCAAAGCACGATAACATTATTTGTTAAAGCCCTCGATATTTTATCGGACAATTCACTAATATTTGAACTGAAGTTCCAATATATAAGGCGGCTCGGCTAAAAAAATAATCAAGCTTATTTTGTTCTGCTCTCGCCTTTCACTATATTTGCAATCTATATTCTTTTTATTGCTACGAACACTATGAGACTTTTTATCGCAACCGTACTCCTGTTTGCCGGCACCGTATTGCAAGCACAGGTGAAAGTGCTTACAGGAACCGTGATAGGCACGGAATATTCCGTTGACTACAACACCGGCAGCATGTCGACCACGGCAAACACCAAAGACATGGCTTTCGACAACGACCCGAGCACCATATTCGCGTCGTACGACCGCAGCTACACATGGGTAGGTCTCGACTTAGGAAAAAAACACATTATTAAAAAGGTGGCCTACACTTCGCGCAAGGACTGGGCGTCGCGCATGGTGCTCGGAGTGTTCGAAGGAGCCAACAATCCCGATTTTACCGACGCCGTACCGTTGTACATAATAAAGACCGAACCCCGCGACAACGTGCTCACCAGCGCCGAGGTCAACGTATCGCGCGGATTCCGGTACGTACGCTACGTAGGGCCCAACAATGTCCGCTGCAACGTGGCCGAACTTAAATTCTACGGCACAGAGGGCGAAGGCGACGACTCGCAGCTCTACACGCTCACCGGCCTGCCCACCGTTTCAATACACACGGCCGACGCGCAGGAAGTAACCTCGAAAGACTACTACCTGCAAGGCATTATAAACATCATATCGCAGGAAGGCAAGAACATCTTCACCGACAGCCTGAACATAAAAGGGCGCGGCAACGCCTCGTGGGACTTCCCCAAAAAGCCCTACCGCCTCAAGCTGTTCAACAAGGCACGCCTGCTCGGCCTGCCGGCAAAGGCGAAGAACTGGACACTCATCAACAACTACGGCGACAAGACGCTTATACGCAACTGCCTGGCCTTTCAGATAAGCCGCTGCTTAGACATGGAGTACACTCCCGCATGCGCTCTCGTGGACGTAATGCTTAACGGCGAATACAAAGGCACGTACCAGCTGTGCGACAAAATCGAAATAAAGGAAAACCGCGTAGACATAACCGAAATGGAGCCCACCGACACCAAATCGCCCAATGTCACAGGAGGCTATCTGATAGAAATAGACGGCTACGCATATCAGGAAAAGTCGATGTTCACATCGGCCTACTACGGGATTCCCGTCACCATAAAGGAACCCGACGAGGACGACATCGTAAGCGAGCAGTCGGCCTATATAGAAAGATATTTCAACCGCATGGAATCGCGCGTATCGAGCCCGCTGTATACCAACGAGACCTACGGATACCACACAATGCTCGACAAGGCTTCGTTCCTTAAGCACTTCCTGGTAGGCGAGCTCAGCTGCAACACCGACACCTACCACAGCGTTTACATGTATAAGGACCGCAGTTCCGACAAGTTCTTCACAGGCCCCGTGTGGGACTTCGACCTTGCCTTCGAGAACGACACCCGCACCCACCCCATAAGCAATCTCACCGACTATCTGTTCCGCACACGCGGAACATGCGTGAACGGAATGCGCGAGTTCGCAAACCGCATTATAAACTCCTCAAAGGACGACCTGCGCCACATCTGGAGCCGCGCACGCTACGACCGCGGACTTACCAACAAGATTTTCAGCGCCCACATAGACAGCCTCACAAACATCGTAGCCGAATCGCAGGTGCTCAACTTCATGCGCTGGCCCATACTCAACACAATCGTACACCAGAACTACCAGGCGCTCGGCTCCTACAACGCCGAAGTAAACACAATACGTTCTTTCCTCACCTACCGCTTCCCGTGGATGGACAGCATGGTCGGACTTACCCCCGTAGGCATTGACGAAGTTCCCTCCCACGAAATATATGTGCAGGGCGGGCAGAACGGCATAACCGTAGAAGGCATCACAGGCAACGCCACGGTAACCGTTTACGACACGAGCGGCCTTACAATAGCCAGCACCGGAATCTCCGCAGGCAGCGCCGACATACCGCTCCAGCCAGGCATTTACATCGTAAAAATCGACAACGGCGGCAAGACTACCCGCAAGAAGATTATCGTAAAATAAGCCGCAACCACAGCAGCACTCCGCAATGCACGCGCCGACCGGCCTGCCGGCGGATTTTGCAGACAAAAACGGTCACCCGCCAAGCACTTGAAAATCAGCAGGTGTATATGTAGCAAAAAATATGTCTGAGATATTTTAAATTATCTCAGACATATTTTCGATTATCTCCCTTGTATTTTCAATTTACTGCGGGAAGTTTTTTACCACACAAAAAAATAAAATATTTTTTCGCCGGCCTATTCAGAATAAAACAGCCTCTCAGGTTTTACTAAAGCATACGCATACAAACTCACGGCTCCAACACCAACGAATACTCACCTTCGTATAATTGCGATATTTCAATTTCTATCCGGTGAATGGAAACTGTGCCTTTTTCCAACATCTCCCTGTTGATAAGCAAGTATATCGAGTTTTCAATGTCATACCCCTGCGCAAAAGTCTCAGAACCAAAAATAGAAAGCATCATCCGGCGATAAAAACGAAAGCGCTTGTTTGGCCCTTTACAGCTATTTGAGCCATGCAGGTCGTTTGCCGCCACAAACCCGAATGAAGCGCAATTGTCCTTTTTGAAATATTCCAACATTATATAGACGCATGACATCACGATTGTACGGGGTTCGTAGTCATTGGTCAACAGAGAATAACGGTTTTTGCTGCCCGCAACGCCTTTCCAATAAAACTTCAGTCCAAGAAAATGATTTGAAAATTTCTCAACCTCTACAATATACCGTTTATTGCTTTTTGTCGATTTAAACCTCCATAAATCAACAATGCGAAGCGTAGACGGGTCTTTGCTTCGCATTATCAATGTTGCCTTATAATGTTTTGTCAACCCGCTCACGGCAGAATATATCCGTATGAGGGAACACGGTAAACATCACGTTCCTTTTCTGAAACTAAAGTAATATGAATTCTATTGGAGCCCGGCTTGTCACCAGAAACACATTGCGGTTTCCGTGAACTCTCTGTTAATGGTTTCTTAATGGGTTTCATATTCTTTTATATTTTCGCAAAGCCTTTGCCAATACATTGGCAAAGCTATGCATTTTCATTCATTAAAGCAACTTCCACTTAAAGATTTAACATTAATATCATGAACATCGTGCACATATGGTACATGCACTGTGTAAACATACCTAACGCAAACATAAAAATCCATTTTCAGTAAAATCAACCATACCTTGCCGCAGGAGTTTGCAGACAAAAACGGTCAGCGGCCAAGCACTTGAAAATCAGTACATGTATATATGGCAAAAAATATGTCTGAGATATTTTGAATTATCTCAGACATATTTTCGATTATCTCCCTTGTATTTTCAATTTACTGCGGGAAGTTTTTTACCACATGAAAAAAATATTTTTTTTCACAGGAGACAGATTTTATACAAACCCTTTACCCGATGATTTTATGGCAAGCCTTTTTTCCGAACTCCAACCGCAGGCCGTCAATCGCCCTTATAGCCTTCCTCTGCACGGCGCGTTGAGGAAACATTTGCATTGCCACACGGAAATTATTCGTATCTTAGCCCCATGATATAAGACACCGACATTATGGAAATGAAAAGTCCGTCATCTTTGAGCCACCTTACGATGAAAGATCACGTGCTGCGCATAGGCATGCTGCTTGCGGCTGTCGTGATAGTCACCTTTTTTCTGCCGAGGGAAAAGAACTTCGGCTTCGACTTCAAGCTGAACAAACCCTGGACCCACCAGCAACTAATAGCAAGCTACGATTTCCCGATATACAAGAGCGACGAAATGCTCAAAGCCGAACGCGACAGCGTAGTCAAACTCTTCCAACCGTATTTCATAGAGGACAAGTCGGTGGAGAAGCTGCAAACAAACCGTTTCAGAAAGAAATACGACGAGGGAGGCATGAAAGGAATGACGCAGAAAACAATGGCAGCAATCATGACCCGTATGCACAACATCTACACATCGGGCATTGTGCGCTCCGAAGACATGCGCGCCATGAACGACAGCAACATCACCGCGATACGCGTAGTGAGCGGCACGGAAGCCAAAAGTTTCAAAAGAGAAAGCGTTTTCTCCACGCGCACAGCCTATGAATATCTCATAAACATCGACTCCACGCTTATGCGTCCCGAGCAACTGGCCGCATTCGACCTGAACGAATACATAGAAGCCAACCTGAACTACGACAAGCAGCGTTCGGACAACGCGAAAAAGGACCTTCTTGCCGCAGTAACGACATCATACGGTCTTGTTCAGCGCGGACAAAAAATCATCGACAGGGGAGAAATCGTAAACAGCCAGACCTACAACATTCTCGTGTCGCTCGAGCGCGAATCGCAGGAAAGAAGCCTGCCCGCAAAGGGACTGAGCGAGATATTTTTCGGACAAGTGCTAATTGTGGCACTTATGTTCCTGCTGTTCTTCATCTACCTCCTGCTGTTCAGGCGCGACTATTTCGAAAAAGTAAACAGCCTTGCCCTGATGCTCTCGCTCATGGTGCTCTTTCCGGTGGCCGCCTCGCTGCTTCCCGCCGGCTCGAGAACGATAAACTTCCTCGTTCCGCTGGCAATGGTAGGAATCTTCATCCGCATATTCGCCGACACGCGCACCTCGTGCATAACGCTCGCCACAACGGTATGTCTGGCCTCGCTCACGCTGGCCGACCCTTACGAATTCATACTGGTGAATTTCACATCGGGCCTTGCCGCGATATACTCCCTGCACGACCTGCAGCAGCGCTCGCAACTGCTGCGCACGGCGTTCATAGCCACACTCGTGTCGGTTGTGACGGCATTCGCCTTCGACATGATGAGCGGCACCGACATACAGAATATCGACATCACGCTTTACGCAAACCTTATTGTCTGCGGAATATTCCTGCTCTTTGCCTATCCGCTGCTCTTCGTGCTCGAAAAGACATTCGGATTCATTTCGTCGGTCACGCTCATAGAACTTTCCAACACCAACAACCCGCTGTTGCGGCGCATGTCGAAAGAAGCAGCCGGCACATTCAACCATTCTATCCAGGTGGCCAACCTCGCAGCCGACGTGGCCGAGAAAATAGGAGCGCGCAAACTGCTGGTGCGCACCGGAGCGCTCTATCACGACATCGGCAAACTCGAAAATCCGGCATTCTTCACCGAAAACCAGACCGGAGTGAACCCGCACGACAAGATACCGCCCGAACGCAGCGCACAAATCATCATATCGCATGTAAACGAGGGACTGAAACTTGCGGAAAAGCACCATTTGCCCAAAGAGGTGCGGGCTTTCATAGCCACCCACCACGGCCGGAGTAAAACGAAATATTTCTACGTCACCTACATGAATTCTCATCCCGACGAAAAGATAAACGAGGCTCTCTTTACCTATCCGGGGCCCAACCCGTTCACCCGCGAACAGGCCATACTCATGATGGCCGACTCGGTAGAGGCCGCCTCGCGCTCGCTGAAGGAAATAAGCGAGGAGTCGTTGCGGAACCTCGTGAACAAAATAATCGACACGCAGATGAAAGAGGGATATTTCGAAAACTGCCCCATTACGTTCAAGGACATCCGCACCGCAAAAGAGGCGTTCGTAGACAACCTTAAAACAATCTACCACACGCGCATACAATACCCTGAATTCAAGGAAAACGCAGCCCCTGCAAAAGAAGACCGTCAGCACAACTTCGGAAACTTCCTCGGTGGCAGAAGGCGCGACCGCTGAGACGTAGAAAAACTCTTTTTCCGCAAAAAACCGCTTGGCCTTGCAGGAAGGTTTTAAAGACAAAAACAGTCAGCGGCCAAGCACTTGAAAATCAGCGTGTGTATATATGGCAAAAAATATGTCTGAGATATTTTGAATTATCTCAGACATATTTTCGATTATCTCCCTTGTATTTTCAATTTCCTGCGGGAAACTTTTTAACCTCTCGATTTTTTTTATTTTTATTTTCCGGCAATATTTTTTCATTGACCGAAGAAAACAAAAAAAGACCTTATTTCAATAGCATTTCACTGCCCGAGGCTGAAAAATACGGCGGAATTGCGTATTTTTGAGCTAAAGCTACAATATAGATTACGACTCGGCAAAGAAAATAAGTGAGCTTATTTTGCTCTGCGCTCGCCTTTTGCTATTTTTGCACTACTTAATTCATTTTGATTCAAATCAAATCCCGAAAAAAGATGAAAATAGAGCAAAACATAACCGCCTCTGCAATAAAAGCCGTCGAAGCGCTCTACGGCGCAACCGTCGACGCTGCACAGATACAGCTTCAGAAAACGAAGCGCGAGTTTGAAGGATCTCTCACGTTAGTAGTATTCCCGCTGTTGCGCATTTCGCGCAAAAAACCGGAAGACACCGCCGCCGACATAGGCGCATATCTGAAAGAAAACTGTCCTGCCGTGGCCGGATACAACGTAATAAAAGGCTTTTTGAACCTCGTTGTGAGCGACGCAAGCTGGGTGGAAATGCTCGAAAACATCAACTCCGACGAAAACTACGGTATACACAAGCCGCAGGCCGATTCGCCGCTCTGGATGATAGAATATTCATCGCCCAACACCAACAAGCCCCTCCACTTAGGCCACGTGCGCAACAACCTGCTGGGCTGGGCGCTGGCAAACATCGAGGAAGCCTGCGGAAAACGCGTAGTCAAGACCAACATAGTAAACGACCGGGGCATACACATCTGCAAGTCAATGCTCGCCTGGCTTAAATTCGGCAACGGCGAGACACCCAAGACGGCGGGCAAGAAAGGCGACCACCTGATTGGCGACTACTACGTGGCTTTCGACAAGCACTACCGCCAGGAAGTCAAGGAACTTGCCGAAAAGCACATAGCCGAAGGCATGAGCGAGGAAGAAGCCCGCAAACGCGCCGAACAGGAATCGCCGCTCATGCGCGAGGCACACGAAATGCTCGTGAAATGGGAACAGGGCGACACGGAAGTGCGCTCACTATGGCGAAAAATGAACGAATGGGTCTATGCCGGCTTCGACGAAACCTACCGCACAATGGGCGTAAGCTTCGACAAGATATACTACGAGAGCGACACATACCTCGTAGGCAAAAGTATAGTCGAGGAAGGCCTGAAAAAAGGCGTGTTTTTCCGAAAGGACGACGGCAGCGTATGGGCCGACCTGCGCAACGACGGGCTCGACGAAAAACTTCTCATACGCGCCGACGGAACATCGGTGTACATGACACAGGATATAGGCACCGCAAAACTGCGCTACCGCGACTTCCCCATAAACAAAATGATCTACGTGGTGGGAAACGAGCAGGACTATCATTTTAAAGTGCTGTCGATACTGCTCGACCGCCTCGGATTCGAATGGGGAAAGAGCCTCGTGCATTTCTCATACGGAATGGTAACGCTTCCGAACGGAAAGATGAAAAGCCGCGAGGGAACCGTAGTCGATGCCGACGACCTCATGGAAGAAATGATAATAACCGCACGCCAGACAAGCGAGGCGCTCGGCAAATTCGCCGACATACCCGAAAAAGAAAAGGCCGAGACAGCACGCATCGTGGGCCTCGGCGCACTGAAATACTTCCTGCTTAAAGTAGACGCCCGAAAGAACCTCCTGTTCAACCCCGAAGAAAGCATAGATTTCAACGGAAATACCGGTCCGTTCATACAATACACCTACGCACGCATACGTTCGGTGCTGCGCAAGGCAAACGCACAGGGAATAAACGTAGCAGCCCCCGTAAATCCGGCCACACCGGTAAACGAGAAAGAAGCCTCGCTCATACAAATGCTCGCCGACTTCGAAACTACCGTACGCCAGGCCGGCGAAGACATGAGTCCGAGCGTGATTGCCAACTACTGCTACGACCTTGTGAAAGAATACAACCAGTTCTACCACGACTACTCCATTCTGAAAGAAGAAAACGCCGACAAAAAACAACTGCGCATAGTTCTTTCGGCAAACGTAGCCAAAATCGTGCGCAGCGGCATGAATCTGCTCGGCATAGAAATGCCCGAACGCATGTAAGGGCAACACCGCAACCCTTTCTGCACAATGAGCAACAACAAGCCGAAGCACTATGTGGTATGGTACGGCCACGAACCAGGAATATACGATTCGTGGGAGGAATGCAAGGCGCAGACCGAGGGATTCAAAGGTGCGAAATACAAATCCTACCCCACGCGCGAACAAGCCGACGAAGCTTTCATGCTCGGCCCCGAAGACAAACGCCCCGAAAACGTCTGCACACAGCGGAATGAAGCCGGAAACAAACATACCGCAGTCGCAAAAGCCGCAGAAGCAAAGAACAATCCGCCGGCACTACCGCCGGAAACGGTTCGCGACGCTGTTGCAGTAGACGCCGCCTGCTCCGGAAACCCCGGCAAAATGGAATATCGCGGAATCTATCTGAAAACAGGGAAACTGCTGTTTCATTTCGGCCCATGCTACGGCACCAACAACATAGGTGAATTTCTCGCAATAGTACACGCACTCGCTCTTATAAAACAATGCGGCGCAAAAACGGCAATCTACTCCGACAGCCGCAACGCCATGCTTTGGGTGAAAGGAAAAAAATGCAAAACCACCCTGGCGCGAAACGCTAAAACGGAAGAGCTTTTCAACGTAATAGGACGCGCTGAAAAATGGTTGCACGAAAACACATACGATACGCCCGTCCTGAAATGGGACACGGCCAAATGGGGAGAAATTCCTGCCGACTTCGGAAGAAAACACTGATAATATGGAAACAAACAAACGTTGGATAGAACGCAGTTCGTACTATCATCAGGCTTGTGAACGGCTTGCCGCCTACACAGGGCCCGACCGCCCAGCAGATGCGCTCGACATTTACAGCAAAGCCGCACTCGTGAAACTTTTTGAACTGGCTTTTGCTCTGGCTTGGAGAACCCTGCAGAATTATCTGAGCTATGAAGGTTGCGGAAAGCCACAAAGCGCAGAACAAACCATAAACCTCGCTCTCGAAAACGGAATAATTTCGGGAAGGGAGCAATGGCACGACATGCTGCGCGACTCAAATCACAAAAACTACCTATACAACATCGACGAAATGCACGGAATAGCCGAACGCATTTACAACGATTATGTTTTCACGCTCAACGAGCTCGACAAAAAGTTTCAGAAACGCTCCGAAAACCTCTGACACAATCTGCACAGCCGATATAAAGAAAAATCCGAACCCGTAAAAAAGAAACCTCTAAATGAAAGAATTCTTCAGAGTACTGATAAGATATGTAAGTCCCTATAAAGGCTATCTTTTCGGCTCGCTGGCTTTCAATCTCCTTTCTGCGATGTTGAACGTATTCTCGTTCATGTCGCTGCTTCCCATGCTGCAAATGCTTTTCGGCCTGGACCAGAAAAGTTACAGCTTCATTGCCTGGAACGCAGCCGACACAAGCATGAAAGATATACTTGTAAACAATCTTTACTTCTACACCGGCGAACTTATAAAGCAATACGGAGCTTCCTACACGCTGTTGCTGATAGGAATGTTCCTTATCGTCACGACTTTCATGAAGACGGGCTGCTATTTCGCCTCGGCCGGAATAATGGTTCCCATGCGCACAGGAATTGTACGCGACATACGCATAAGCGTATACCACAAAATCATCTCGCTTCCCCTGTCGTTCTTTTCCGACGAGCGCAAAGGAGATATCATCGCCCGCATGAGCGGCGACGTAAACGAGATAGAAAATTCCGTTACAGGTTCTTTGGAAATGCTCATAAAGAATCCCATTCTTCTTATCTGTTATTTCAGCGTTTTAATCTACACGAGCTGGCAGCTCACGCTCTTCACCATAATAGTATTGCCTCTTATGGGCTGGGCAATGGGAAAAATAGGCCGCAAGCTAAAGCACAAATCGCTCGACGCGCAGAATAAATGGAGCGATACTATGGCGCAACTCGAAGAAACCCTCGGCGGAATGAGGATAGTGAAAGCTTTCACCGCCGAAAAGAAGATGTGCGCCCGTTTCGACGCCAGCACAAACGCTTTCAGGCGCGCTTCGAGCCGCGTTGCCGTCCGCCAGGCGTCGGCTCACCCTGTAAGCGAGTTTCTCGGAACGTGCCTGCTGGTTTTCGTGCTGTGGTACGGCGGCACATTGATTTTCTCGCATAACTCCTCTATCGACGCACCGACGTTCATCTTCTACATGGTTATACTTTACAGCACCATACAGCCGCTAAAGGACTTTGCAAAGGCCACCTACAACATTCCCAAAGGCATGGCGTCGATAGAACGTGTAAACAAGATTCTGAACGCTGACAATCCCATTACGGAAGCAAAAAATCCTAAAAAAATCTCCGGTCTTAAGGACGAAATCGTTTTCGATGACGTACATTTTGCCTACAACGGGCACGGCGAAGTGCTGCACGGCGTAAGCCTGACAGTAAAACGCGGACAGACAATCGCGATTGTAGGCCAAAGCGGTTCGGGCAAGTCGACGCTCGTAGATCTTCTACCCCGCTACCACGACGTGACGGAAGGAAAGATAACCATTGACGGCAATGACGTCCGCGACATCAGAATTGCCGACCTGCGCAGCATTATCGGCAACGTAAACCAGGAAGCTATTCTCTTCAACGACAGTTTTTTCAACAACATAGCTTTCGGCGTGGAGAATGCCTCGAAAGAAGATGTCATCAATGCCGCAAAAGTGGCCAACGCCCACGATTTCATTATGGAATCGGAGCAAGGTTACGACACTCCTGTGGGCGACCGCGGCTGCCGTCTCTCAGGCGGTCAGCGCCAGCGCATAAGCATTGCACGGGCCATACTGAAAAATCCCGACATCCTCATTCTCGATGAAGCCACTTCGGCTCTCGACACAGAGAGTGAGCGACTTGTACAGGAAGCCCTGGAGCGTCTTATGAAAACGCGCACCACCATAGCCATTGCCCACAGGCTTTCAACAATCAAGAATGCCGACGAGATATACGTTCTGCACGAAGGAAAAATCGTAGAGCGCGGCACGCACAACGAGCTCCTTGCACGCGGAGGCTACTACAAGCGTCTGAACGAAATGCAGCAACTTTAAATCCGCCGCAAGCCAAAATTCAGTAAAAATGAAGCGAACCATAGGTTTCTACTTGCGCATTGCAGCCGTCACGCTTCTCTTCTTTGCCCTCTGGAAGCCGGTTTTCATGCTGTGCAACGGTGCGGCAAACCGCGGCTGCACAATCGGCGACATGTTCTCGGTCGTGGCGCACGGATTTCCGCTCGACCTCGCCACGACAGGTTACATACTGGCTCTGCCGCTGCTTTTGCTGATAGCCAACATCTGGATACGCATACCTTTCCTGCGTAAGATTTTTCTTGTCTACTACATAATCATCTCATCATTGGCCGGACTGATTTTCGTTGGCGACACTTGTTTGTATTCTTTTTGGGATTTCAAGCTCGACGCCACGATTTTCACGTATCTCGATTCGCTTTCGAGCGTTACCGACAGCGTAAGCACGGGCTACCTCATAGCCGGTCTTTCGGCCGTGGCAGTTACGGCGGCGGTACTCTTTCTTGCTCTGCGCGCAGTCACTCCGCAATCGTTCGCCTTCGCTTTCCGCAACCGCATTGCTGCTTCTGCCGCAATGTTGCTGCTCGGAGGTCTCACCTTTCTCGGAATACGCGGAGGCATAGGCCGCTCCACAGCCAACGTGGGCATGGTTTATTACAGCACCGACCAATTTCTGAACCATTCGGCCGTGAATCCCGCATTCAGTCTGGTTTACTCCATGCGCAAGGCCGAAGATTTCTCGAACAGCGCAAGATATTTCAAACCCGAAGAGTGCGACAAGCTCTTCGCCGAACTTGAATATTCAACACAGAGCTCCGGCAATGACACCCTGCTCACCACCCGTCGCCCCGACGTACTCATTATTATAATGGAAGGCTTCGGAGGAACATTCATAGGCAGTCTCGGCGCACCCGGCAACGTCACTCCGCAGTTCGACCGCCTTACGAAAGAAGGTGTGTTCTTCACGCGCTGCTACGCAAACAGCTACCGCACCGACCGCGGTGTGCTGTGCACGTTGAGCGGATACCCGTCATTCCCAACAGTCTCGGTGATGAAAATGCCTGCCGAAAGCCGCAACCTGCCCTCTATCGCGGCTTCGCTCGGCCGCGAAGGATATGCCACCGATTTCCTGTACGGCGGCGACATCAACTTCACCAACATGCAGAGCTACCTGCGCTCCACGGGCTATTCCGACGTAACCGGCGACACGCATTTCAGCGCAAAGGAGCGCCTTACCCACGCATGGGGAGTGACCGACCGCATAATGTTCGACTATCTGTTCGAAGAACTCCGACGTCGCCCCGAAAATTCCAGTCCCTGGCATACGGCGTTCCTAACACTTGCCTCGCACGAACCCTGGGAAGTGCCGTACAACCGCATAAAAGGCGACAAGAAAGCCAACTCAATGGCTTATGTGGATGACTGCCTCGGAACATTCATCGACCGTCTGAAACAAACGCCGCAATGGCAAAACATGCTCGTCGTAGTACTGCCCGACCACGGCATAGGCTACCCCGCGGGCCTCACCGAAGCCTCGCCACGACGCAGCCACATACCCATGTTATGGCTCGGAGGCGCGGTGCGCGAGCCGCGCCGCGTCGACGCGATATGTAACCAGAGCGACTTAGCCGCAACACTCCTCGGACAACTGGGCATAAGCCACGAAGACTTCCGTTTCAGCCGCGACATTCTGTCGGACACCTATACTTACCCCACAGCGTTCCACACTTTCGACAACGGATTCACTTTTATCGACTCGACCGGCGTAACGGTAATGGACATAACCGGCAAACGCGTGCTCACCGACGAACCGGTTCCTTCGGAACGCCGCCTGCAGCTCGGCAAGGCGTTTCTGCAAAAATGTTTCGACGACCTCGCAACGCTAAAAAGCGCAAAACCCGACAAATAATATCCGGCAGCGACGGCAGTGTGCCCGAACAATGCTCCGTTCCCGCAGCAAAAGGTTACAATACCTGAACACACCGGTGCAAATAGGGGACAGACACTGACGGTTTCCGCAAAAAACCGAAAAGAAATAAGTTATCCGAAAAACATTACCTCACGAAAAAAAATATTTTTTTACACGATAAAAAACTTCCCGCAGATAATTTAAAAAACAAGGGAGATAATCGAAAATATGTCTGAGATAATTTAAAATATCTCAGACATATTTTTTGCTATATATACATACGCTGATTTTCAAGTGCTTGCCAGCTGACCGTTTTTGTCTGCAAACTCTTCCGAAAAGGCGGCGAAAATTCCACGCCGAACATACTTTTATTGCAAAAACCGACATGCAGATAAAATTTGCCTGTGCAAGCGCTCACACTTTCTCGATGTGCTTCGTAACCGCAAGCGCAAGCACGCTTATGCGCTCCGCTCCGGCCGCTACAAGTTCGTCGGCACACGAAGTAATCGTAGCTCCCGTGGTAATGACGTCATCTACCAGAAGAATGTGTCTGCCGCGCACGCGTTCCTTGCATACAACGCTGAAAATGTCCTTTACATTGTCGAGCCTCTGCAGGCGGTCGCGGTGAGTCTGCGAGGGGTTATCTACCGTCCGCTTCAGCAGACGGTCACAAACTGGAATGCCCGTAATCTGCTCCACTCCCCGCGCCAGCATAAGGCTCTGGTTGTATCCGCGGCGACGCAACCGCCGGCGCGACAGCGGCACCGGCACCACAATGTCAATTCCGTCGAAAAAATCCGTCGATACAAGCTCCGCGGCAATGCGACGCCCCATTTCCACACCTATATCGCGATGTCCGTAATACTTGAGCCAGAACACTACGTTGCGCGAATCGGTGTCGCGCAGGTAAAACATGTATGCCGACGCCCTGCCTAACGGAAACCTCCCCCAGAACATGCGTTCCGCCGGATTGGCGCGCACTCCGCGAAAGCCGGTGTAAGGCAGCGCAAACGTGCAGGCTCCGCACACGGCGCTTTCGCCTACCGTCATGCGACAGCCGCACACGGCACAGCGGCGCGGAAACATAAAATCGGCAAATGTCCGTAGAATCTTCAACTCTCAATCTCCGAAGAAAGGCACCCCTTTATAATATCTGTCTCGAAACCCCGCCCCAAAGCGAAACGTATGAGTTTCTGATAACGCTCATAGTCGCTGCAGTCGCGCAAGGTGCGCCCTTTCTCTTGCAGCAGAGCCGCAAGAACCTCGCGGTATTCATCAATATCCACATCCTCGAGGGCCTCTTCAACCTCAGGGCCGCGCAGATTCTTCTGCTGCAGCGCCATGCGAATCTTGATTTTCCCCCAACGGTTGAAACGCCACTTGTCCTCTACGAAAGCGCGACAAAAACGGGCGTCGTCTATAAAGCCCCCTGCGCGCAATTGCTCCACAATCCTGTCGGCGGCGTCACCGCATTGCTTCCACTCGGCGAGTTTCCGCCTTACATCGGCCTCGCAAAGCTCGCTTTTGGCACAGCGCGAGGCAATGCGCTCGAGAGCCTGCCGCTCGTCAGGAACAACTAACGGTTTTCTCATATCACATACGTTTTGCTTTTATCATGCGCGGGTTGTTTTCGGAATCGCGCCGCAGTTCCACATTTCCGAAACCGTGGCGGGCAAATACATCTGCCGTCTCTACGCCGAAACGCCGGTTTATTTCCACATAAACCGCACCGCCGGCGGCAAGACGTTCGGAAGCAAAGCGCGCTATCGCCTCGTAAAACACCAAAGGCGCCGAATCGTCGACGAAAAGTGCGCCGTGCGGCTCGTAACCGAGCACATTGCAGTGCATTTCACCGATTTCGCCGCGACACACATAGGGAGGATTGCTCACAATAACGTCGAAACTTCCCTGTACATCCCACTCGGGCGCGAGTATGTCGCACTCGGCAAATTCCACCTCGGCTTCGTTAAGCACGGCATTGCGGCGCGCCACTCCGAGAGCCTCACCGCTGATGTCGACAGCCGTGACCCGCGCTCCCGCCACGCTCTTTGCAATGCTCACGGCAATACATCCGCTGCCCGTACCTATATCTACGACCCGCGTTCCCGCAGCCGTAAATTCCGACGAGCCGCACAAATCGCCTGTTATCCATTGCACGAGCTCCCACGTTTCGGGACGGGGAATAAGCACGACAGGAGAAACCTCGAACGTCAGTTCGCCGAACAAGGCTCTGCCCACAACATACTGCACAGGCTCGCCCTTTTCGAGGCGTTCCGTCATACTGTTCAGGCGTTCAAGCTCGTGTGGCGAAAAATCCCTAACTTTGCCGGCATAGATGTCGGTAAGCGTCACTCCGAAACCGTCTTCCATGAGCACACGCGCCACAGCGCGCGCCTCGCCAGGGGAATAAACGCCCAAAAGGCGTGAAACAACGCTTTCATAAAGGCCGTTCATGAGAAACAATGGTAAAAGCCGTAAAACATAAGAACAAAAATACATTTTTAATCACACACTATGAACAACGATACAGACGAAAAACACATGCGCCGCTGCCTTCAGCTGGCCGCCTGCGGGCGTTTCGGCGCGCCGCCCAATCCTATGGTAGGCGCTGTGGTTGTTTGCGACGGCCGTATCATAGGCGAGGGATACCATGTGCGCTGCGGCGGTCCTCATGCCGAGGTAAACGCCATAAATTCGGTCTGCGACAAGAGCCTGCTGCCTCGTTCCACTGTATATGTCAGTCTCGAACCGTGCGCCCACTACGGCAAGACGCCTCCCTGCGCCGATTTTTTGGCAAGCAAACACGTAAAGCGCGTTGTCATAGGGTGCGTAGACCCGTTTGCCGCCGTGAGCGGACGCGGCATAGCCAGACTGCGCGCCGCCGGAATAGAAGTAAAAACCGGCGTGCTCGCAAATGAATGCCGTATGCTCAACCGCCGTTTCATAACCTTTCATTCCAAGAAACGTCCTTATATAATTCTGAAATGGGCCCGCAGCGCCGACGGCTACATTGCCCCTGCCGGCAACGCAGGCCGCACATTCATCTCCACACCTCTGTCGCAGATGTGCTCGCACCGCCTGCGGGCCGAAAACGACGCCATACTTGTGGGACGGCATACGGCCGAAACCGACAATCCGAACCTCACCGCACGCCTGTGGTACGGAAAAAATCCGCTGCGCGTGGTGCTCGACTCGGAAGCCGTGCTTCCCGCAAGTCTGCACCTGTTCGACGGCGAGGCCGAAACGCTTGCAGTATGCCGCACTCCCTATACAGACGGGCGCAAGAACGTTGAATACTTCCACCCCGACTACAGCCGCGACATCATTCCTCAGCTGCTGGAGAACCTTCACGCACGCGGCATTCAGTCGCTCATAGTAGAAGGCGGCCGCAAGGTGCTCGACGGCTTTCTGGACAATAATCTTTGGGACGAGATTATCGTGGAACAAGGGCACTGCCTGTTCGGCGGAGGAACGGAAGCCCCGGCCGAGCCTGCACATGCCGTATGGGAAAGCACAACCCGCTGGGATGCGGATTTCCGTATAGCCCGCAAGCCCGTATAAAGGATTTTTGAAGAACACATGGCGGTGTACGGAATATTTTTCCGCCCCCAAGTTATTTTGCAAGCGGAAAGAAAGAGGCCCCTCGTCCGAGAATTTCCGCCAACCGGTAAAAAACCGAGAGGGAATGATTCATAAAAAAATACACCTCCCGAAAAAAGTTTTTATTTTTTTTCGTCGTAAAAAAACTCCCGCAGATAATTTAAAATACAAGGGAGATAATCGAAAATATGTCTGAGATATT
>CAJKQZ010000015.1:0-22500 GCA_905202115.1 uncultured Prevotellaceae bacterium
GACATATTTTAAAATATCTCAGAGATAATTCGAAATATGTCTGAGATAATTTTTTCTACGGGCGGGAAGCGTTTTCCTCAATACCGGAGGGAGATTCGGACACCTGACAAAAATGTCATGTTCTGAAAAGTCCAATACCGCTTCCGGCGTTATTACAATCGAAGTACAAGCGTGATATTTGCCGACAGACAGGAGCTTTCTCAAACAACATTACGAAGAAAACATTTTCAACAGTGTCAAACTGATGTCTCGAATGTTTTCTATATCTTTGCAAGGATAATATCCGATATTATAACAGAAATAAAATACAAAATTATAAACATCATGAAATTCACTCTTTCGTGCACGGAACTCGCCTCACACCTGCAGGCTATAGGCAAAGTAATTTCCACAAAAAACAAGATTTCAATTCTCGACTGCTTTCTTTTCGAAGTAAAAGGGCTTGTGCTCACAATCACCGCCTCGGACAGCGAAAACACTCTCATTACTTCTGTGGAACTTGCCGAAGCGAGCGACGACGGTCGCTTCGCAATCAATGCTAAAACCATA
Source organism: uncultured Prevotellaceae bacterium (assembly GCA_905202115.1). Lineage (GTDB taxonomy): Bacteria > Bacteroidota > Bacteroidia > Bacteroidales > Bacteroidaceae > UBA6398. The sequence continues at coordinate 550 of CAJKQZ010000015.1, forward strand.
CAGGACGCTCTGAAAGGCATTCCCGAACAACCGATAACGTTTGAAATAAACGCGGCGAACTACGAGACAAAACTTATATACCAGAACGGATTTTTCTCGCTCGTGTGCCAGAATGCCGACGAGTATCCGTCGAACACGGAGCCGGCACTCGAAGCCGGAAAGATTACGGTAGACGCAAATGTTTTGAGCGAATCGCTGACACGCGCGTTGCTGGCTGTTGCAGAAGACAACATACGCCCCGTAATGACTGGCGTGTATTTCGACATAACCGAAAAGAACGCCACTGTTGTTGCGAGCGACGGACGCAAACTGGTATACACACGTTGGAACAACACGGAAAGCGCCAAAGCGATGTCGTTCATACTTCCTCACAAGCCGGCGCAACTACTGAAAGGCATGTTGGCAAAAGAAAGCGGCGACGTTGTAGTGCGTTTTGACGAACAGCGCGCCGAAGTCGAGATGAAAGCATTCCACATGTCGTGCCGTCTGATAGAAGGACGCTTCCCGAATTACAACAGCGTTATCCCCACGAACAATCCGAACAGCGTAAACGTAAACAGAGTAGCCTTGATAAATGCTCTGCGCCGCGTAATGGTGTTCTCCGACGAGGTAAGCTCGCTCGTAAAGCTTCATCTCGAAGCAAATAAGCTCACCATATCCGTGCAGAACCTCGACTACTCTCTGTCGGCCGAGGAATCGATGCTTTGCGAGTATGACGGCATACCTATGAACATAGGACTGCGCAGCACAACGCTGGTAGAACTGCTCAACAACCTTCAAAGCGAAGAAGTGGCGTTTCACCTGGCCGACCAAAGCCGCGCCGCGATAATAGTGCCCGCGCCGCAGCCCGAAAATCTCGAAATCGTAATGCTGCTAATGCCTATCATGCTTAACGAATAATAAATCCGCATGGACCTGAAGCTTCAGAAACCTATCGTTTTCTTCGACCTCGAAACCACAGGCGTAAACGCCTCGCACGACAGGATAGTAGAGATAAGTTACATCAAAGTGTTCCCTAACGGAAACGAGGAAGCGAAAACAATTCGCATAAACCCCGAACGCCATATCCCCGAACAATCTTCGGCAATACACGGGATACACGACGATGATGTGAAAGACTGCCCCACTTTCAGACAAGTAGCAAAAGAACTCGCAGCCGTATTCGTGGGAAGCGACATTGCCGGCTTCAACTCGAACTATTTCGACGTGCCTATGCTTGTAGAGGAAATGCTGCGGGCGGGAATAGATTTCGACATAACGAAATGCAGGCTCATCGACGTTCAGAACATCTACCACAAATTGGAGCAACGCACACTCGTGGCTGCATACAAATTTTACTGCAACAAAGATCTGAAAGACGCCCATTCGGCACTGGCCGATACACGGGCCACCTATGAAGTGCTCAAGGCTCAGCTCGACAAATATCCCGAAGCGCTGCAAAACGACATACAGTTCCTTTCTACATTCTCGAAAATGAACGACAATGTAGACTTTGCCGGAAGAATAATATACAATGACAAACATATTCCCGTTTTCAACTTCGGAAAATACAAAGGCCAAAGCGTAGAAGACGTATTGGCACGCGATCCTGGTTATTACGGCTGGATACTGCAAGGCGACTTTCCGCAAAACACGAAACAGGTACTGACAAAAATACGCCTTAAAGCCATAGACAAATGACATGTCTTAAAGATAAGCATATAGTTCTCGGAATAACAGGCAGCATTGCCGCTTATAAATCCTGCCTGCTCGTGAGAGAATTGGTAAAAGCCGGAGCAGAAGTGCAAGTGGTAATGACGCCGTCGGCAAAGGAGTTCATAACTCCGCTCACGCTATCCACACTCACGCACAATCCCGTTGTAAGCGAGTTCTTCGACCGGCGTGACGGCTCCTGGCACAGCCACGTAGAGCTGGGAATCTGGGCCGACGCAATGATTATAGCCCCTGCAACGGCTTCGACTATTGCAAAAATGGCCAACGGAGTGGCCGACAACATGCTTATCACCACATATCTCTCAATGCGTGCTCCGGTATTCGTAGCTCCAGCAATGGATATGGATATGTTTGCACATCTTTCCACACAGCGGAACATGGATATTCTTCGCTCATACGGAAATGTGATTATCGAATCTGCCTCGGGCGAACTTGCAAGCGGTTTGGAAGGGAAAGGACGCATGGAAGAACCGGCTATAATAGCAGAAAAAATAAGCGAATTCTTTAAATCAGGCCTACAGCTGAAAGATAAAAGGATATTGATTACCGCCGGACCAACTTATGAAAAAATAGACCCCGTACGCTTTATCGGAAATTACTCTTCCGGTAAAATGGGATATGCTCTTGCCGAAGAATGTGCGGCACGCGGAGCGGAAGTTGAACTTGTGAGCGGGCCGGTAAATCTACAGACATCTAATAAAAGCATACATGTTACAAAAGTAGAAAGCGCAGAACAGATGTATAAGGCTGCGATATCGATTTTCCCAAAATCGGATGTTGCCATACTCTGTGCCGCCGTTGCCGATTTCACTCCCGAAGTAACAAACGATTCAAAAATAAAACGCGAAAAAGGAGACATGCTGTTGCGACTCGTTCCCACACACGACATTGCGGCTGAAATAGGAAAAATCAAGCAACCTTCGCAGCGTTTAATAGGATTCGCACTCGAAACAAACAACGAAGCAAACAACGCCCAGCACAAACTGCAATCAAAGAACCTGGACTTTATCGTTTTGAACTCACTCAACGACAAAGGAGCAGGGTTCTCTGTAGACACAAACAAGATTACAATCATATCAAATACCGCGAAACGCGAATATCCTTTAAAAAACAAACGCGAAGTAGCAAGTGACATCATCGACGCTCTATGCGAAATATTCTGACAATCGTTTTCTGCACTGCAATCGCACTTGTACCAATAAAAATATCGGCACAAGAACTTGATGCGCGCGTCAATATAAATTACAGCAAGATTCAAGGAACGAATACAAGCGTTTTCAGCGATTTGCAAACGAATCTGAACGAATTTATGAACGACCGCAAGTGGACAGGACAGCAATACGCCGAAAACGAACGCATACGCTGTAATTTCAACATCACTCTTACTAGCTACGACGAAGCACGCGGCTCTTTCAGCGGTTCACTCCTTCTGCAAGTAACGCGTCCTGTTTTCAATTCATCCTATAATACCATTGAATACAGCATAAAAGACGAGGATTTCGAATTTACTTACAGAGAATTCGACAAACTTGAATTCCGTGTAGACCAAATTAATAATGATCTTACTGCAATACTTGGATACTATGCCTATTTAATTATAGGAATAGACAACGACACAATGGCTCCTGAAGGAGGTACAGAATATTTAAAGACAGCATTAAACATTGCAAACTCCGCTCAGGGGTTGAGCGGCAAAGGTTGGAAAACGTCTGGTAACGACAGAAACCGTTATGCCCTGATTTCTGATATGCTCGACGGAAGTATGGAACCGTTCCGGAAACTTCAATATGTTTACCACCGAGAAGGTTTGGACGCAATGGCACAAAATGCAGAAACAGGGCGCGAAAAAATATCCGAAGCCATAGAATTGCTCAACCAGGCCCACAAAAATAAAACGCTAAGCAAACTTCCGCAACTTTTCACCGAATACAAACGCGACGAACTCGTAAACATATACGCCGGTCAAGGCACTGCACAGGAAAAAGAAAAGATCTACAACACTCTTTCGTCAATAAATGCTTCTTACAACTCTTATTGGCGCAAACTCTCAAAATAAATGCTCCTCAACCTACACATCAGCAAATACGCCCTCATTGATAATTCCGACATAGAGTTTCATTCCGGATTTTCTGTCATAACAGGCGAAACCGGAGCAGGCAAAAGTATCTTGTTAGGTGCTTTAGGATTGCTTACAGGTGAGCGTGCCGACGTAAAAATCATTAAAGAAGGAGCAAACAAATGCACTGTCGAAGCAATTTTCAAGGCAGAAGGAACTGATATATCTCATTTTTTTTCCGACAATGAGCTCGATTTCGACGGAAGCGAGTGTATTCTCCGTAGAGAAATATCTATAAACGGCAAAAGCAGGGCTTTTATAAACGACACTCCCGTTACGCTTGCTCAAATGAAAGCACTGGGGAGGAAACTTATAGACATACATTCGCAACATCAGAACCTTTTGTTAAGCGAGTCCGACTTCCAGCTAAACATACTTGACAGTATAGCCCAAAACGGCCCACTTCTTTCAACTTATAAAGAACTGTTTTCAGAATATAAGAACTGCTCCGCCGAACTTGCAAGTCTTAAAGAGAACATAAACCGTAAACGAACCGACGAGGACTATCTTCGCTATCAGTTGGAACAATTAGATGACGCTCATCTGAAAGAAGGAGAACAAGAGGAGCTCGAACAAGAACAACAAATGCTTTCACACGCCGAAGAAATCAAAGAAACACTCTTCGGTATCTGCAATGCGTTCGACGGCGAAGAACATAATCTGCTCGAAGTGCTTTCACGCAGCAGCGCAAACCTTTCCCATATCTCACGATACTATCCTGAGGCGCAACCTCTTAGCGAACGTTTAGAAAGTGCAAGTATCGAGTTAAAGGATATTATAGAAGAACTCAAGTCCAAGCTCGACGATGAAGGTAGTGACCCGTCCCGCCTGCAAGAAATAGACGAAAGACTATCGTTTATATACGATATGCAACGCAAGCACAGGCTGAGCAGCGTTTCTGAGCTACTTGCAAAAGCCGATGAGATACGCAAGCAACTTTCTCTCATAGACGATGCCGACGAAATACTTGCGGAAAAAGAAAAAAAGTGCATGTCATTAAAGAAGAAAGCCGAAGAACAAGCCTCTTTACTGTCTTCTGCGCGCCGAATTGCCGCCAAGAAATTAAGCGCCGACATCGAACAACGCCTCATTCCCCTCGGAATGCCCGATATCCGTTTTGTGATAGAAATTACAACTGTCGACGAACTGTCAGAAACGGGAGCCGACAATGTAAAGTTCCTTTTCAGCGCAAACAAAAGTGCTCCGCTGCGCGAAATATCCGAGATAGCTTCTGGCGGTGAGATTGCGCGCGTAATGCTATGCCTAAAAGCCATTATGTCGAACGTCGTAGGCTGCCCCACAATAATCTTCGACGAAATAGATACGGGAGTATCCGGCCGCATTGCCGAGCAAATGGCTCTCACCATGCAGAAAATGAGCCACGACGGCCGACAAGTGATAAGTATTACCCACCTTCCGCAAATTGCGGCACGCGGAGAGCACCACTATCACGTATACAAACAAAACGACAATAGCACAACCACGTCGAATATCGAGCAGCTCACACCCGACGAAAGGATTTCAGAAATAGCATATATGCTCAGCGGGCGGAACATTACCGATGCAGCCATTAAAAACGCCCACGAGTTACTCGAATACAAGAACAAAAAATAAAACATCGATATGAAACGAACAATAGTTCCGTTTATTCTATTCATTTTCGGCTCATTGGCAACAGTGCAAGCCGGAATTCCCAAAAGTGTGTCGAACGGCACCAAATCGTTGGCAACTGTAATAACATACGACAAGACCGGAAAAATGATCGGTACGGCAGCAGCTTTCTTCGCAGGCAACGACAACGAGGCATACTCAGCATACGAGATATTCAAGAATGCCGTACGGGCCGAAGTTATAGACGCGTCGGGAAAGAAAACCGAAGTAAACCGCATTTGCGGCGCAAACGAAATCTACGATGTAGTAAAATTCACAACCCAAGCGGCTCCGAAATCAAAACTTGCCATTGCCGAAAAAAGCGGCTCGGCCAACGACGCGATATACATAATCTCGTCGGCCACAACCAAGAAGGCAGTAACCCTCGAAGCCAAGATTTCCGAAGCTAAGGCGGTTACGGGAGGAACATACTACACACTTTCGGCCGAATACAAGGAGCAATATGTGGGCACTCCCGTGCTCAACGCAAAAGGCGAAGTTTTCGCAATAATACAGCGCAACGCAAAAAGCGGCGACAAGAATACGTATGCCATAAGCGCCGACTATGCAAAAGGCCTGTCGGTCAAAGCGCTCTCATACGGCAACACAGCCCTTACGTCCATTTACATGCCAAAGCAACTTCCCGCCGACGAAAAAGAGGCTGCAACATATCTTTACATGCTCTCCCAGACTACAGTCGACTCACTGCTTTATGTCACGGCCCTCAACGATTTCATTGAGCAACATCCGCAAAGTCCGGAAGGATACATAGAAAGAGCCAAGTTTTACGGAACAAACAACAAGTTCGCCGAGTGCGAAGCCGACATCAACCGCGCCACGGAGTTATCCGACCCAAAAGACAACCCGCACTATACGCTAAGTCGGCTCATCTACCAGAACAGTCTTTACAACGAAACCAATGCACAAGCGGCTGGCTGGTCGCTCGAACGGGCGGCAAGCGAAGCGCAGGCGGCATACGACGCAAATCCCATACCCTTGTACCAGTTGCAATTAGGCGACTGCTATTTCGGAATGAAAGACTACGCCAAAGCCGCAGAATGCTATGAAAAAGTAAACCGCTCCTCCATTGCATCGGCCGAAACGTTTTTCTACGAAGCCAAAGCAAAGGAAAAGCTGAACGCTCCCGCCAACGAAATAATATCCTTGCTCGATTCGGCAATAGCAAAATTTGAAAAGCCTTATGACAAAAAGGCTGCGCCATATCTTTGGGAGCGCGCCGAGCAGCTCAATCTTGCAGGAAAATACCGCGAAGCCGTGCTCGACTATATAGAATATGAACACGTGGTAGGCTTCCGCAACCTGAACGACAATTTCTACTACCACCGTGAGCAGGCCGCAGTTGAAGGAAAGATGTATCAGCAAGCAATCGACGACATTAACCGCGCCGTAGCCATGAAACCCGACGATTACATATACAACGTAGAAAAAGCCTCTCTATTAGTGCGCCTCGGACAAATGGACGAAGCTATACACTCGGCACAAAAAGCCATTCAACTGGACAAAACCGAATCCGACGCATTCCGCATTCTCGGAATCGCTTACGGCGAAAGCAACCAAAAGAAACTCTGTATCGAAAACCTGCGCAAAGCCGAAGAATTAGGCGACAAATACGCCAGCGAACTACTCAAGCAGTATAAATAACGCTCTACATATCCCACAAATAATTCCCGCAGCCGGATTGTTTTTTCAACCGCTGCGGGAACTTTTATACTTATCTTTAGCCAAGAAGACAAGTAACAGGAAAAATAACTCCATAGAAAATCAATAAGGACGATAGACTTATTCCTATAAAATCAAAAGGCTTTTTTTCGTTGTTTTTCTCACGTCGCTGCATTCACGCCACCTCTTGGCAATTACATGTGCCGCACATCGGCCGTCATAACTCCCAAACCGGTACTGGACTTCTCAGAACATGACATTTTGTCAGGTGCCCGAACCTACCGTCGATATTGGGGAAAACACTTCCCGCTTGTAGAAAAAATTATCTCAGACATATTTTGAATTATCTCTGAGATATTTTAAAATATGTCTGAGATAATTTTTCGGACGCTTTTTACCGGCATGAAAAAGACACCTGACAAAAATGTCAGGTGTCTAAAAAAAATCTGTTCTCACAACGCGGATTATCTAAAGGTTCGAAAAAATCTCAATCCTACCCCAATTTTCTATCCGTAAACCGTCTGACAGAAAAAATGCCACTCGCCGTAAAATCGCAGCGCCTTACCGCAGGATAAAAACATCATTTTCCCGAAAGCCCTTTTTCCACCAGCCATTTGTCAAGCAGATTAGCCAGTTCTTCATTATTCAAATCCTGCATAAGAAAATGGGTATTGCCATAGACTCCTATCTTTGGTAATTCCACCAATAAGGCATCACCTCCATGACGATTGATTGTTTCGACAAACTTACGAGCCATTTGAAGGCGCACACGCCAGTTTTCATCGCCAAGATTGTTCGACGGCATTTCAGGAATATAGTCTCCGAAATAAAGAACTATCGGAATTTCCGTAAGCCGTCTGAACTGTTCCATTGAAACAGGTGTTCCGGCCACACCGCCGGTAAGTCCGTCTATGCGCTTGGGAACTTCTCCTTCAGGAAATACGAAACCGCCAGGCTCATACGAAACGACAGCTTCAACCTCGCTATTCTGCATGGCCGACATCCAGCCAGGAAACCCGCCGGCAGAATGAGTTACAAGTATATGGCTTCCCACGAGTTTTGCCAATGCGCCAAGCGCGGGAACATCCTGATTATGGTCGCTCAAATCGGGCGTCATCTCACGGAAGAACTGCGAAAGCGATACGGAATCCTTCGGAAACTGCACGCCCTCATTGAAATCCGGCCAGATTCCTATACGCCATATATCGAACCAAAACATCTCGTCGGCCACAGGCTTGACTGTCGTCGTTTCAGACGTTCTTCCAGCCCGTCCACGCCCGGGAAGATCGACCACATAGCTGCTCCAGCCCCGCCTTAACATCAGCGTTGCAAATCCATCCCTGCCGTCGGGCGTCATCTGCCAGCAGACACCCGAACCTCCGTAACCGTGAACATATACAAGCGGAAGTTTCTTTCCGTCGTCAGGAATCTGATAATCCACAAAAGCATGATCGGAACGATAGCTCTGTCCTGTTTCTTCCTGTTCTGCCCAACCCACGAATTTACTGTTATCATACGTTCCCTGCCGTTGGACAGTCTGTCCTCCTACAGAGAAATGTCCCTGCTTGGCTATCATTATATTCTGTGCTCTTGCAACTCCTGCAAGCAGCAGAAGCAAAGCCGGCAAAATTATTTTCTTCATTCCTTTATTCATTTAAATCCGATACAATTATTCACCTAAAGTTTTTGTAAAAGCAAGCGTAGAAAGCTGCCATTTGCCGTTTTCCATTACATATACTTCGGTTACAATAAAAGGAAAACGCACCGCATTGCCTCCCACCACCGAATTCAGATGAATCTTACTGTAAACCGTTGCCGTTCCCGCCGCAAATTTCACTTTTACGTCGTGTATTTCGGCTTTCTTATACCAGATTCCACCTGTGCGGATAGTGTTCAGTTCCTCCTGCTTGCCCCAATAGCCTCCCATGTGTACAAACTGCGAGTTTTCGTGGAACAATCCGGCAAGTTTCTCCACGTTCTTTTCTGCCATCCACTCCCACTTACTGTTCGACAGATTCACAATCGCCTGCTCTTCGGCTGTAAAGGTTTTCTTATTCTCTTGTGCATAAGTCCCGACCGAGAAAGCCAGGAACATAAATACTGCGATGACTGATAATTTCATATTATTCTGATTTTTAATATTACATCGCAAATGTAGAGGAGACATAAAAAAGCGCCGATACAAAAAAATCGGTAAAAACTATGATTTTTACCGATTCCGAAAGCTATGGAAAACCGCCATGCCTTACAATCCGGACAACAAATACGTTTGCAACCGGTTTTACCGATACAGACGGAACATACTCCCCGACATGCAATCATACGGTACAATCGTAAAAACATTTCATACGCTTTCCTGCATACTCCAATCTGAAGCGAGAAAAATTATCTCTGAGATAATTTGAAATATGTCTGAGATATTTTAAAATATCTCAGACATATTTTTTTTCTGCTCCCGTAGCACTTATCTGCATATAGTTTATCTGTCTGCAAAAACGGAAGACAACGACCGATACATGGCTGACGAAAATCAAAATCCGCTTGCAACGACACTGGATGTTGCGCTTTTTCGTAAATTGCAAGCAACAATACAAACAAAAAGCTAAATGAATGACATTTTCACTATAAGAACGGCTCGAAGTTCAGACATTGCAGAGATTAAAGAGCTGTTTCGCAATACCGTTCTAACGATAAACAGGCGCGATTACTCACAGGCCGAAACTGAAGACTGGAGTTCGTGCGGCAATAACACCGAGAAATGGCTTAACATGATAATGACACATTATTTTATAATAGCCTGCGACAGCAAATCGCGTATCGCAGGCTATTCATCCATAACTCCGCAAGGTTATCTGCATTCCATGTTCGTTCACAAGGATTTCCAAAGAAAAGGTGTGGCTTGTTTGCTGTTGGAAGAGGTAGAGCGATATGCCTGCTCAGCCGGAATAAAACGTATAACCTCGGAAGTGAGTCTCACCGCCCGCACCTTTTTCGAAAAAAAGGGATACTCTGTTGAGAAAAAGCAAAAGCGCAAAGCCAACATGCTTTATCTCACAAATTTCTGCATGTCCAAACAGTTATAACACCCCCAACAGCGTAGCCGTAAGCCGTATACCGTTTATTTTTCCGCCAGGGTTTCCACCCACGCACGTATGGCCTTTTCGCTTGCGCTGTTAAGCAGTTTTCCTTTTCCCCACCTGATTTCGGGATAAGCCTTTTTCAGTTCATCCACACTGTTGCCTATTCCACTGCCTCCCGAAGTGGCGAAAGGAATTACCAACTTACCTTTAAGATTCCCATTCTCGACGAAAGTGTTTATTATCCGCGGTGCTAAATTCCACCAAATAGGGTAACCGATGAATATCACGTTGTATTTTCCTGCATCGAGTTTTTTTCCTTTTATGGCGGGACGCGATTTAACATCGTTCATTTCCACCGAACTACGCGACGCTTTGTCAGTCCAATCAAGATCGGCCGCCGTATAAGCCTTTTCGGGCGTTATTTCATACAAATCTCCGCCGGTTGCAACGGCGATACGTTTCGCTGTCTCGGCCGTATTTCCTGTTGCAGAGAAATAGGCCACCAAAATGTCGTTTGTTTTCACTTTGTTTTCCTTTTTTGTTTGTACGCAGGCAGACATGCACAGCGACATAGCCGCAAACGCCACAAATAATACTGTTTTCATTCTTTTTATACGTTTAGCAATTCGTTTCCATTGATTATCGAAAAGTACTCTTCGCTTTGAAATTCAGGCTATAACCTGTTTCTGCTGCTCCGCATTATACCTTTCTCCTACTACGGGAATTGCAGAAACAGCCGTTTCCAGTTCTTTCCACTCAGCAGGAGACACATTGAAAGCAAGAGCATGTAAATTTTCGTCCAAATGCGAATGTTTTGTTGTTCCGGGAATAGGAACAATCCACGGAGCCTTTTGTAAAAGCCACCCTAAGGCAACTTGTGCCGACGTCATGCCCCGCGTGCGCCCGAACTGCTGGAGCACGTTGACAATGCGCAGATTTTTGCGAATGGCTTCCGGCTGAAAGCGCGGCAATGTCTGACGGTTATCGTTGTCGGGGTCGAATACGGTATATTCGTTTATGCAGCCGCCGAGAAAACCTCGGTTTATAGGACTGTAAGGAACGAATCCTATGCCCAGTTCCTTGCAAACATCGAGCACTCCATTGCTTTCCACATCACGATGCATGAGATGATATTCGCTCTGAACGGCCGTAAGCGGTTGCACGGCATGAGCTCGACGAATGATGTCTGCACTGACCTCACACACGCCCCAGCGCTGCACCTTACCTTCCCTGATAAGGTCGCTTATGGTGCCGGCCACATCCTCTATCGGTGTGTTCGGGTCGAAACGGTGCTGATAAAAAAGCGGAATAGACTCGATACGCAGACGCTTCAACGATTCCTCGCAATAACGCCGTATTGTCTCAGGACGGCTGTCCTGGCGACCCGTACCCTTGCGGCCTATGACCTCATGCCCGAACTTGGTAGTCACATTAACCTTGTTTCTGTATTCCGACAAAGCCTCTCCGGCAAGTTCTTCATTGGTAAGCGGACCGTAAACAATAGCGGTATCGAACAAGGTTACACCTTTGTCGACTGCCTCATGAAGCAAGCGAATGCAAGCTTCCCTGTCGGGATGTGCGCTGCGGTTATAGGTCATTCCCATAACCCCGAATCCGAGCGCCGACACTTCCATAGCGGCAGAGCCTGTGCCGAGAGTGCGGCGGCCAATGCTTTCCTTTGCCACGGCCAGTCCTTTGTCTGTGCCGCTCAACCGTCTGTCGGCCTCCGCTCCATTCATTACTGCAGGAGAAACCGCAAAAGCCGCTGTTACAGCGGCGGCTCTTTTAAGAAACGCCCTGCGATTCATTACACACTGCACCTCTGCGGCGCCATTCTCTGACTTAAACTGCTCAACACCAGATTCTTTTTTCAAAATTCCGTTCATATGCTGTTGTCTTTATGTTACACCGCAAAATTACTCCGCATCTCCCTGGACTGTTTTGTCACGCAGACCATAATACTTTGTCGGCAAGCTCATGAAATCGCTATATGCCGAAGACGCCTTGCCGAAAGAAAAACAAGCCGCACCGGACACAACTGAAGTTTGTGCGGATTCCTAATCCTGCACCCTTTGCCGTAGGGTTTTGCAGACAAAAACGGTCAGCCGCCAAGCACTTGAAAATCAGCAGGTGTATATGTAGCAAAAAATATGTCTGAGATATTTTAAATTATCTCAGACATATTTTCGATTATCTCCCTTGTATTTTCAATTTACTGCGGGAACTTTTTTACCACACGAAAAAAATATTTTTTTCGCGCAAGACCATTTTTATATAAAACCCACCCGCGGCGGTTTTCTGCAGAACCGGTTCTGAATTACATAAAACTCATCCGAAACATCTATTGGATATGTTCTTTTACAAACGAAAAAGATTTTCAGACATGGCAGCAAATGCACGACGTAAAGCAAATCGGAAAAATAATACGGCGAAGCCACATTTTCGTGTACTTCGCCATAAACACAAAACAGTATCTGCTGTTTCAGAAAAGTTTGAGTTTACGTTTGCGCGCCTCGTCAAGCGGCAGAACCGGCTTTTCTCCACCCTGCGATTCGCTGCGCAAGCGCTCATATTCTTTTTCTATATCAAGTTTGTAACTTTCCGATGTTTCCTTGTTCATGAGGCGTGCCGCCACAATCGCCGCCTGCGACGCATCTTTCGTCCAGACCACGGTGTGCCCGTAGGCAGGAGATATCTTCAGAGCTGTATGCAACTTTGAAGTCGTTGCTCCACCCACCATGATAGGAACCGACAGCCCCGCCTCGCGCATCATTCTGGCAACCTGCACCATTTCGTCGAGACTCGGCGTTATCAATCCGCTCAAAGCCACAACGTCGGCTTCTTCCTCCATTGCCCGCTTTACGATGTTCTCGGGCGGGCACATCACTCCGAGGTCAACCACCTGGAAATTGTTGCATGCAAGCACAACGGCCACGATGTTCTTGCCTATGTCGTGAACATCGCCCTTTACAGTGGCAATCAAGACTTTTCCAACAGAACCGGCGCCCGCCGCCTTGTCTTTTTCGATTAACGGCTGCAATATGGCAACTGCGGCTTTCATTGTCCTCGCCGTCTTGACTACCTGGGGCAGAAACATCTTACCCGAAGCGAACAGTTCTCCCACCTCGTTCATCGCTTCCATTAACGGGCCCTCGATTATGTTTACCGCCCGCGGATATTTTTCGATAGCTTCGGCCATATCTTCTTCGAGAAACTCGCCCGTTCCCTTTACCATTGCGTAAGCAAGCCTTTCCTCTACCGTTCCGTTGCGCCATTCGTTGCGGGTTGCGCCGGCGGCTCCGGTTTTGGCGCCGCAACCTTCCTCCTTGAGCCTGTCGGCCAATTCGATAAGGCGTTCCGCAGCCTCAGGCGACCGGTACATTATGGCATCGTCGAACACCTGTAGCTGCTCTTCGGGAATGTCGCTGTACAGAACCGATGCCGACGGATTCACAATGCCCATATCCATTCCCGCCTGCACAGCGTGATACAGAAAAACGGCATTCATTGCCTGGCGCACGTACTCGTTACCGCGAAACGAGAAAGAAAGATTACTCACTCCGCCGCTAACATGCGCGTAAGGCAGGTTTTTACGAATCCACTCTGCGGCACGCACGAAATCGAGCGCATAACTGTCGTGTTCGGGCATTCCCGTAGCAATAGAAAGCACATTGGGATCGAAAATAATATCTTCAGGAGGAAAATCCACCACCTCGGTAAGCAGTTTATAAGCACGACCGCATATTTCTATCTTGCGCTCATACGTCACGGCCTGACCGACTTCGTCGAATGCCATAACCACGACAGCGGCTCCGAGACTACGCAGTTCGCGCGCATGGGAAAGGAATTTTTCCTCGCCCTCTTTAAGCGAAATTGAATTTACAATGCACTTGCCCTGCGCACATTTAAGGCCGGCAAGTATGACTTCCCACTTCGAGGAATCTATCATAAGGGGAATGCGTGCAATCTCGGGCTCGGAAGCAAGGAGATTTATGAAATTTATCATCTCTTCCTTAGCGTCAAGAAGGCCGTCGTCCATATTTATATCGAGCACCTGCGCGCCATCGTCCACCTGCTTGCGCGCAATCAAAAGAGCCTCATCGTATTTCTTTTCCTTGATAAGACGCAGGAACTTGCGGGAGCCGGCAACATTGCAACGCTCGCCTATATTCATGAAATTGCTGTCGGGAAACACTTTCTTGACTTCAAGACCTGAGAGCGATAAACATTTTGAACGTTTTACAGGAACGTGAGGTCTCTTCCAGCCGTTCTCGTCTTTTATCAAAGCGCCATAACGCGCAATGTAAGCGTCGGTTGTTCCGCAACAGCCGCCTATTATATTGACAAGACCTTCATTTATAAACTCACCGACCTGCTCGGCCATGTCGTCGGGCGTCTGATCATACTGACCCATTGCATTGGGAAGCCCTGCGTTAGGATAAGCCGATATATAATAAGGAGCGACCTCGGCAAGCGAAGCGAGAAAAGGCTTCATATCGCGCGCACCAAAAGAACAGTTCAGACCAACCGAGAAAATATCGGCATGTGAAACCGAAGCGAGAAAAGCCTCTAACGTCTGACCCGAAAGAGTGCGCCCCGCCTTGTCGGAAACTGTAACCGAAAGCATTATGGGAACGTGGCGAGAGGCTGCGTTCATAGCTTTCTCTGCGGCAAAAAGGGCAGCTTTCGCATTAAGTGTGTCGAAAATCGTCTCGATCAGAAACAAATCTACTCCGCCTTCGAGTAGTGCCGACATCTGTTCTTCGTAGGCCGCCGCAAGTTCATCGAACGTAAGATTGCGAAGCGCAGGGTTATTGACATCTGGGCTAAGCGAGCAAGTTTTATTGGTAGGGCCTATCGAACCGGCCACAAAGCGCGGCTTGTCAGGCGTGGAGCGCGTAAACTCATCGGCAATGGAGCGCGCAAGTCGTACAGCGGCAAGATTTATTTCGCGGCAGAAATTTTCGGCATGGTAATCTTCCATTGAAATCCGCTGCGAACTGAACGTATTCGTTTCTATGATATCCGCGCCGGCCTGAAGATAGCGACGATGTATGTCGCCTATGACATCGGGACGTGTAATCGAAAGCAAATCATTGTTTCCCTTCTGCATACCTGGCAAATCGGCAAAACGTTCTCCTCTGAAATCCTCCTCTGTAAGAGAATACGACTGAATCATCGTACCCATTGCTCCGTCGAGAATAAGGATTCGTTCGCGAACCAGGCGTTCCAAATCTTCACGTGTAGCCATTATCTTCCACTGTATTCCTTAAATTTTTCCGACATCGCCCTACGGTCTTCCTTTTCTTTCAAAGTCTGGCGCTTGTCGTACTCTTTTTTGCCCTTCACAAGGGCAATTTTCAATTTTGCCCTGCTGTTTTCATCAATAAAAAGCACCAACGGCACTATTGATAGTCCCGGATTCTTTGTTTCTTGCTCAAGATGCGTTATTTCGCGGCGATTAAGCAAAAGTTTACGGTCACGACGCGCCGCGTGATTGTTGAAAGAGCCATAGAAATACTCTGCGATATACATGTTCTTCACCCACATTTCGCGATCACGCACATAGCAAAACGTATCTACCAGACCGGCCTTGCCCAGGCGGATAGATTTTATTTCCGTTCCGGTCAGAACGATTCCGGCCGTATATGTGTCGAGTACAAAATAGTCATGTTCCGCACGTTTGTTCTTTATCTCTATATTTTTAGATTTGATTGCCATTCTAAATCCTATTCTTATTATAAATTCGCATTGAAGAAAAATTTCCGCATACGACTTTTTATTTCGTAATCAAAGCAAACCTCTCTACATGTTCGTCTATATATTTTGCGATAGCCTCGGTAAAATGAGGCTCCCGCTCTATAAAATCATCATCATACTCATCGTATTCCGGATGTTGCTCATACAGAGCCATGAATTCCTCATCGCTGCAATCGCAGGCAAGTTCTTTTCCGCTTTTTACGTATTCACGACGAACATCGTAGAGAAGATTGCAAAAACCCCGCAATCCCATTAGACGCATAGCTTTGGCAAAAGGATTTTCGAAGATAAAAGGCCCATAACCGTTGTGAATGAGCTGCACAAAGCCCCCTTCGAGCACTTCGCCACGCAGCATGAAATATGCAACAAGCGTTATCTGGTCGGCATTAAGTTTATTCATATTATCTGCCGTAAGACTTCCGCCGACAGCCCCAAGAACAGCATTTGCAAATAACTCACAAAATGCGGCATATCCCTGCTTTGCAGCCTCTATTACGTCCTGTTCGGACAGTTTTACAATCTGCGTTGGTTGCATTACTTCTTATTAATTAATTCATTTACCGGCATTGCGGGTATCATAAACATAATTGAAACGAGCAGAAGGAGCTACATCACCGTTTACATAGAAATCCATAGGATTACCCTCCTCCTGCATATTATCGCTCCACTTGAACTCAAAATTCAAAGGTTCTTTATCTGCATTTATCAACTTTTTCGGAACGCTTACAACCAGCACTTTGCCGCTCGTAAAGTATTTTATATCGCCTACCTGCTCCCAAATCCATTCACCTCTCACATTGCGTTCCAGAGTGGTCTTTCCGCCGACCTTTATTCCGCGGTTTATTACAAAGTCATAGCCTTCCCAGCCTGTAGACTTGTCCCTGTCAACATCTATGAAAAGAAGCATCCAGTTTTTATCGGAACATGAGGTAAGAAGCGAATCGGTTTTCACATAAAAATATACATTTCGTCTGTCTTGAGCCACACGAGCCTCAACTATATCGTTGCGTCCGGACGTATTGGTATAATATGTATTGCAAGCCCCTTTTGCAGAACGATGAACAATGTCTCCCTTGTAATCAGAATAACGTGGAGTTACATCGTCCCACACACTTACATCCGAAAGTTTCATTTTCTTTTTAGCCGGCGACACTTTTTCGGGCTTAGAAACACCTTTAAACCTACGCACATAATCCAGCAACTGATAATAATACACATCGCCTTTATCGCCCCAACCCTTATTCGGTTCTATGTCGCGGCTGCGGTCCCAGTCATATTGGTCAACAAAAGAAAAAGGTTCGCCATGCCATATGTCACGCTCCACAAATTGTCCCGCGATATATTCATTCCAACCGGTTACAAACACCATTTTAGGGTCAAGTTCGAAAGCACGGCTCCATTGCTCCATAAAATTCCTGCCATATAGGTAAGAATCCTTTCTTGTATCGAAACCTTTAAGCTTGGAATAGCTGCGGCTGTAGCTGCCGGGCATATTGAACGCCTGGCAATGGCCGCCTGAAGCGTCGCATGCATTCTGGGCAATTCCTACCGTCACCTGCTCATATCCTTCAGGCGTTTTCACGTAACCATGTTGCGGATATACTTCCAGCCATCCCCATTGTTTCCAACGCGGATTATCGGCAGGACCATTTACATAGTCAGGCTGCCCGGGACGAAAAGTAAAGAAATCCAGAATTTCCTTTTCAATTTCATCCTCAGCATTCAAATTATCATTATAAGCCATAATCACAGGCTTGCCGTCCCAATAATACCACAGATCCTTATAAAGTCCGGGTTTATAAAGTTCATCATATAAATGGCGTAAGGAAGTAATCGAATAAGAACTATACCCGAACGGAAGCATAAACGCCACTTTAGGCGTATTCACGCCATCTCGGCGGGCTTTGTCCCACACTTTAAGCAGCGTTTTGTACGAAGCGTCCCACGTAAACGTACCGTTAGTACAATCGAAGAATACCGCATCGATCTTGGCGTCAGCCAGCAATTCTGCATGCTTGCGCAACACCCATTCGTCGGTAGTAAGATAATATCCGAACAAAGGTTCTTCCCAATAGCAAAAGCCCGGATATCCCTCACGCCAGGCCGGATCGTAATAGTCATTCAAAGCCTCGGGATGCTCACGTATAATCGTGCTTATATTCTTAATCCGATCCGTATTCTTCACCTCCCGTTCGTGCCAAGTCCAATAAAAAATAGCCACCTGTTTCTCCTTTCTAACGGGAAAGCTATCGGAATTATTCGTAACTTTCCTACCCAAAGCATCAGTAACGGCCCACATATCGCTGTTAACCTCCTGGGCAACCCCAGCCAGAGCGACATTCAAGATAAACGTTAATACTATATATTTCAAAATACTCATTTTGTTCAATAATTAAACATTCGCAAAGTTAGCAAAAGGCAATAGCAAGGCAAAACCCGCAAAAGCATTTTTTATATCCTCAAATCGCCCAAAAATATCCGAAAAAAAACATTTCCAACCGGCAAAATGGAAAGACACTCCACCGACACAATTTTCGAAAACAACAGCAACAAGGAATCACAACAAAAAGCAAACAAATACATACATTATTCCCAACCGAGGCAGACAAAAACGGTCAGCGGCCAAGTACTTGAAAATCAACACGTGTATATGTAGTAAAAATTATGTCTGAGATATTTTAAAATATCTCAGACATAATTCGAATTATCTCCTATGTATTTTCAATTATCTGCGGGAACTTTTTTACCACATGAAAAAATAATAAAGTTTTTTACCTCAAAAACAAACCCAGAAACAACACTTTCGGACGTAAAGCTATCTGACGTTAAAGTAAGATATTCCCCGTTTCTTTACATAGAACGACTTTTCCTACATAACCGTAAAATTTATTCGAGAACCTGTCCATAAAGCTCTTTATGCATGCGGTATTTTTTCAAACGCCAGTTCAATAAATCGCATATTTCTTTCCCTTTCTTTGTCAGATTAGCAACAAGGATATTTTCTACCGCTCCGGTATTTTTGAAATTAAAGATCATCAATCTCTGTTTAAAATCGGAAGATTCTTCTACCTTATGTATCAATGGGATTGTCTTATAATCAACGGATATCATTTTGGAAGAGTAAAGACTGACAAGTCGGAACTTTCTCACATTTGCAAAAGAGATACTATAATAACTCCTTTTGCGCTGCTCGTATAATTCAAGTCTGTCTTCATAGATTATCAAAAACGGAATATGACGGATTCTGTTGTATAGAATAGTGACCGTAAGAACCAATCCGCATCCACCGAAAAAAATAATATTTAGCCAGCCGCCTATGATTTTCGTTGCCAAATCACAATAATTATCCCTTATAATCGTACATCCAATCACCGAAAAAGCCAAACACCCCGCAACCCAAAGCGCGTTTTTCCATAGACTTTGATAAATTATTATTTCTTCTGCATTCGTTTTATCGGTCAACTTCATCACTTCTCAATAATTAAATCTATCGAACCGTTTTTAAAGCATTACACTCGTCCAAATGAATATGTGTGGCACAGGGAACATCGTCTTGCACCAAGTTAAACAAGTGATTGGCCAACGAAAGAAGACCTTCTCTGTTTGCAGAAATTTGCACTTCATTGTAACAAGCAGTAGTTTTTATTTCAAATCCATCCGTCCACTTTGACTGTATCCCATGATTTTTACTGTATTGTGGTATTACTATACCGAAATTTTTCACAAGGATATTCATACATGTATAATTTATTTGTCAGTTTCACTTTGTTCAATATTATTAAGTTGTTCCTCTAAGTTCCAACTTTCTGGCTTTTTCTGAGGTTCAAACCATTTTGCTCCGGATTCAATCCATTCATTCCGGTATTCTGTTCGTGACTCCGGCGTATAATCCTCATTTCCCCATTCCACACCGCAACATGGACAAATATCGAATGTAGGACTTTCTTTATCATCTCCCCACGGAGCAAAATCACCCAAAAGCAATCCGCATACGGTACAATAATATTTATGAGTTTCCATAAACAGTGATTTTTATTCTATAACTATTGGAGGATTCATCTTGTTTAAGTATGATCCAACCCAATATTTAATACCCAGTTCTTTTAGTCATTAAGATCAATATCTTTATATTTAACATCATTATATATCATCAGTTGATTGATTATATTGGCCTTCATAGCGGTCTCTTGCGTCTATTGCTATTGCCAATATTTTCAGAAGATTTTCCTTTTTCTTAAAATTTCCATCCCATGTGTCTACCGCCATTTTCAGATCTACAAAATCCCAATGATAATAGTTTTCATTGTTCTTTGCATATGGCCCTATATCAAACTTTCTGTGAGATAATTCCGTCTCAATATTACAAACATTAGTACTATCCGTCTCAATACTATTTATCATGTTGTCAAATAACAAATAAAATCGTGTCAGAAAAGCTTCAAATGTTATAAGCTGCTTGCAACAATGCTTTTTATAATAATTGTCAATTTCTATTATCTCATCTCTTATTACATCACCTTTATCCTTTTTCTGTTCAACTTCCGGATGAGACAATTTTTCCAATATATGAAATTCAAATTTATATAATTTGCAAGCATTTACATTAAGATTGTCGACATAATCTACTATAACATTTTTTCTCTTGGCATCGAACGTAGCCTTTTGTGTCAATTCTTTGGAATAAGATTTTAATCCATCAAAAAAAATCTCTATATCACAACAATATTCCACCCCCTTTTCATAATTCTTACCACGATAGCACAAATCAATAATTTCATTGTATGCACGAATTGCCTTTTTTATATAATATAATTTTTCGGTATCTGCTATATTCATGCCATAATCAGAGGAGAAATTACTGATTATCATCTTATTGACACAGTTTATCACATTCTGATATGCCATAATTGCGCTTTCAATATAATCGGTTGGAGTATCGAGATTCTTATAGCATACCCCACGTGAATATGAAGTCTCGATTTCCATAAAATCATTATGCAACGATATTCCGTTCAATATTTCAATAGCCTCCCTATAGTTGCCTGTCAACAATGCCTCAAGTCCCATTTGATACAATCGCAGGTCAATGTTGTCAGACATATTATTATACAAAGGTTTTAATTTAGAATTTGCAGTAGCAAAGCCCACAGAGTCGCTATATATAGTAGATTCCGTGATATTAAAAATATTCTCTATAAACCTGCGCAATAAAGCCTTTGAACGTTTGGAGATTTTAATAGACAACATCGTCTGCGGTGTCATTGCCGAAATCTTAAAATGCTCGATACCGAATATAAAAACACTATCCTGACGGGTAATACGGCTGTTAACCGCACTAGGATCCCACATGCAGAAACGGCTCGTCACTGATGAACATGGGTCTACAAAGCGTGATGTTTCAGAAATAAGTTCGTTTATCGGCTTTTTCATGTCCTGTGGTTTAATCGTCGTTAGCGAATTATTTACAATTAAATCCTCTGTCACATTGTAGCATAGCAAATATCCATCATCATCGAGACAATCGCTACATGCAAACCATAATGAAATTAACATATTCTTGCTGAAATCTACAAGACATGTAGCACCTCCATTATGTTGTATATCAGCTAATACTTCCAGGTCGGTGAGTGTCGAATATTTCGCAGGATAGGATTTACGAGCTTCCTGAATCAAACGCAAAAGATAGTTTATATACTCAGCCCTGTTAACAGTATTCTTTGAATTCCCTTTCTTATTCTGCCTCAACCTCACTGAAAGTCCCGATCGCACATAACAGTCATCGCCTATAATCTCATATGATTTACTTTCACAAGTAATTCCCCTAAATATAAGTCTTGGCATCTTATAAAATCGTAAATCCCTGCTATAAAAATTGGCATTTACAACATTCATAATCTCAGACAATTCCCTTATCGCTTCCGAGTGGTCAATATATGGTTCTATAAAACATTC
>CAJKQZ010000016.1 GCA_905202115.1 uncultured Prevotellaceae bacterium
CATATTTTCGATTATCTCCCTTGTATTTTCAATTTACTGCGGGAAGTTTTTTACCTCGCAAAAAAAATATTTTTTTTCGCAGGAAACAGATTTTATCTAAAACCTTTCACGGCCGATTTTGTACAGGCCCGTTCCTGCTTCATACCAGACTCATGCCATTAACGGCAACAAAAGCCGAAAATATCTACTATTTCAATGTTTTCGGAAGCAAAAAAAGATTCCCGCGCCCCTTACGGAACGCGGGAATCTTAATCTATATCGTCAGAGGGAATTACTTGACAAGAATTTTCTTCTTGCCTACGATGTAAATACCCTTAGCGAGGTTCTTTGTTGCTTCGGACATCTTGACATTGCGCTTGATAAGCACGCCGTCGAGAGTGTAAACATTGACAACTTCGTTGGCATCCTCTACTACCTTGATTGTAGGTACGCCGTTTATCTTACCGTTTATCGAGACAGTAAGGTCTATGCTGCCCTGGAGGTCTGTAACTTTCGTTACGTCGATATAACCCTGGCGGCCGGGGATAGAATAATCAAAGTCACCGCCTACAGACAGAATCGAGTTGAGGAAGTACAGGCTACCCATGTTGTTGATAGTTGTTCCCTGGAGAGTTCCGATCAAACCGTTGTTTACAACTGCCGATGTATCGGTAATAGCTTCGGCTGTTTCTTCCGGAAGCATGAAAGCAAGCGGCTGCTGTCCGTTCTCGTCGGGCTCGGCCAAAGTAACCAGCACAAACGGTTCGCCTGCTGCGAATTCTTTCTTGCTTGTGAGAGTAAGAACCGTTTCACCTTCGGTTTCACCGTCGCCGGGAAGTGTTGTCACACTGTTAACAGCATAGGTTTCCAATGCATCGTTAAGGCCATAGAACGTTTCATCATTAATAGCCCACGGAAGAGTCATAATGGCAGTACTGTTCGCTGCATACCAGTTGATATTTACAATATCGGTATTATCGGTTACAGGTTCGAACTTCCAAGCCTGCTGGTGATCGCCGTTTGCAGGATAGTTGCAAAGAACCAGATCGGTTCCGTCAGCCTTAATGCAGTCGAAATCATCGGCTACACCTACCTGCTGCAACTTGAAGCAGCCCATACCATAGTAGTAAAGCTGGTAAGGAGTCTGTTCGTGCGACATGATAGGACTGTTAGCAGTGCCTTGTCCGCGGTATGCACCCCAATACTGACCGGTTCCAAGACTCTGAATTGCATACTGCCCTTCTTCACCCTCGATTGGAACGAAACGCCAGATTGCATAAACATCGGCATAAGGTTCACTGGTGTAGCCGCCGATATGAAGCTGATCGCCAAGCGAAGTGCTATGCAAGAACACAGGCTGGTCTGCCGCATATTCTCTCGTAGAACCGCTCTTTATCGTATACCATACGTAAGGTTCAATCTTCTTAACGTGGCTCATGAATTCAGCAATAGCTGCGTTCATCTTCTCAGTAGCCGTATTCACCTGTTCCTTAGTAGGCTGTGTGGGCGAAATGAGGGCACGAGCTTCTTCAAGAGCCTCATCCAAAGCATCGATGTCGCTCTGGCTTTCAACGTATCCTATCTCATCGCCGGTTTCGGAACGGGAGTTCGCGTCCTTCCACGTATTATAAAGTTTGACAACATAGGTTGTATCTACATAAGCCTCCTGGAGAGTCTTGATTGCAGCTTCGAGTTCCTTTACAGGATCATAAGAAATGATGTCGCTCTTTGTGTAAGGAGAGTACTTTTCAATAAGTTTTTCAAGATTGTCGGCAGCCACACGAACTTCTTCGATGTAGTTATACTGAACGCTCTCGGGATCGAGACCGGTGTACATCTGGAACTCACTTACGTTCCAGGTAATACCTGTGATCTCAGGATGAGCGAAGTTACGGGTGCCGTCTTCTTTCTTGTTTGCAAGACAGGTGTTCTTGATGACGAAACGGATGTACTTGTATTCACCGCCGAGGTCAATCTGCGGAGAAGTATAAGGAATCTCCTGGGTAGCTTCGGTGGGGAAGCCTTCCGTAATCTCTGTAATCAGAGTCCACGAGCTTGTTGTTCTTGCCTGCGGGTCAGCATAGAGATTTTCATCATTAGTTGCATAGATTTCAATGTCGCTCGGATTATCATGCCAGTCGGAATTACGGCTGAAGTATTCAAAGAAGAACGACTTGACAGGAGTGGTAAGCGCAACATTAAGGTTGTGATAGCCTGTACCTACCGACGGAGAATAGTTTGCAAGAACGGTTTCTCTCCATTGCTCTTCGGTAAGTTCCTCATCAGCCATGCTCGTATCCCAAATGGAGTGGAATACCGTGCCCTTGTCACCGTCGATAAGACCGGCAAGAGAACCTTGCGATGTCTGGAGGCTATTGGTATTTACCTGGTCTGTGCTGCTGATGAGCGCAAGGCGAGCACCGATAGCTTTGTTATGATAATCGTTTGCCGATTCAAGCAGGTTGGTAAGAGTATTAAACACAACGTCGCGGTTGATGTAAAGCGTGTCGACAAGGCGATAAGCCGTCTGAAGAGCTTCGATGTCGGCAACGGTTATATTGCCGGTAGCAACTTTTGCATTGGCTGCTTCGATTGCTGCGCTCAGGGCGTCGCAAGCTTCCTTCATGCCGGGAACATTATAATACTGCGATTTGGCTGTAGGCGTGGAATCATAAACCTGGAATTCGCTGAGGTTGAAAGTAACACCCGTTACCGAAGGCGAAGCGAACGAATTCGCACGGTTTCCGCCGTCCATAGTTGTCGTGTGCTTAACGACGAAACGGAGATATTTGTATTCTCCGCCGAGATCAATATCCGGAGAGTTATACGTAGGCATGCTTACATTGCCGGGGAAGTTGAATTCCTTGTCGGTCATGTCGAGAATCTGTGTCCACTGCAATGAATCGGCTGCTTCTGTGCTTGCGCCGAGAGCATCGTCGTTCGTTGCGTAAATGGTAATGTGGTTGGGATTGTCGTGCCAGCCGCCGCTTGAATTACGTCCGGTGTAAGTGAATTTAATACCGCTCTTAGGCTCGTTGAGGGTAATCTGAAGATTGTGCCAACCTGTGCCGCTCTGCGCAGGCGAAGCATAGGCGTCGAGCCACTGAGAATGGAAAATCGAACCGGTGTTGCCGTCGATGAGGTTCGCATAAGAAGAGCCATCGCCAGGACTATCGTCACCGCCGCTCTGCGCGTTCGACTTAATCTGGGTAGCTTTGGTTATGAGTGCTTCGTACTCGTAAGCTTTGGCACGGGAAGTCTCAGCCGAATCCAAAGCCAGTTTCATGGCGTCGACATTAAGAGAACCCGGACCGTTAGCAATAAGGCGATCTATAAGTTCCTGGTCGGTAACTTTGCGTAACTGCCATGCAGAACCAGTGTTGGCGCCGGCTTCCCATGTAACGATGAGACCGCTGATACCTGCACCGCTGGAGTGTCCTTCGGTATGATAAGCAAGGCTGTTCTTAACGTTTGCAATATGGAAAGAACCTGCAGTTGCGATGTTCCAGTCAAACAATTGGTCGGTCTGGTGAGTTGCCGTCATTGCGACGTTCTTTGACTGACCGGCCACAAAATCGATGTATTCCTGGGAAGCTACGTTCTGAATCGAGTATTTTCCGTTGTCGAGCTTGGTGATTTTCCAAAGCTGCGAAGCGGCGAGACTGTCGGTGGTAGCCCAACCCAGTTTTCTCTGCGGGTTCACGTTCATCGACTTGGTTACTTTCTGCTTGTTAAAGAAGTCTGGAAACTCATTGATAATATTATAATATCCGGTTTCAACCTGATAAACGCCTGTTGCCATGAAATCGGCAAAGGTAGCCCGCAGGTCATCGCAATATTTTGCGAGTTCCGAATCGCTCGAGCCGTCGAACAAAGCGTTCGAAGCGTCTTCGTAAAGAGCGTACATGGCTTTATATTTCACGCTGTCCACGTAGCCGGGGTTGTCGCCGTATTTGAAATCGTACATAGGCAGCACTTTTGTAATAGAGTCTACAAGAGCCTGGAGTTCCTGCCCGGGGTCGTCTATCTCGACCGGAGCGTACATCTGGAATTCGCTAAGGTTGAAGGTAATACCTGTAACGTCGGGATTCTTGAAGTTACGG
The DNA here is from genome assembly GCA_905202115.1 of uncultured Prevotellaceae bacterium. Classification (GTDB taxonomy): domain Bacteria; phylum Bacteroidota; class Bacteroidia; order Bacteroidales; family Bacteroidaceae; genus UBA6398. The sequence goes on from CAJKQZ010000016.1 coordinate 4,083, forward strand.
GTGCCGTCGGCCTTCTTGTTTGCAAGCGCGGTGTTCTTGACAACGAAGCGGATGTAGGAATATTCAGCGCCGAGTTCAATCACTGGCGATTCGTAAGGAAGATCCTGCACGGTTACATCGCCGGGAAGGTTCGCGTTTGCCTGGTTAAGCTCGGTGATTTTCGTCCATTGGCTCGACTCCGCGCTCTTGACGCTTGCACCGAGTTCGGGATCGTTCGTTGCATAAATCTCGATTTCGGTTGGGTTGTCGTGCCAGTCGGAATTACGTCCGAAGAACTCGAACTTGAACGAACTTACAGGTGCTTCGAGCATAACCTGAAGGTTGTGATAACCTGGATCGGAATTGATACCTACCTCGCCTCCATTCTTTGATATGGTAGACAAAGTGGTTATCCACTCTTCCTCGGTTATAGCCGGATTCTGCATGTCGGTGTGCCAGATCGAATGGAAAATCGAACCTTTGTCGCCATCGATCAGATTGCCGAGCGCATTAGACCCTGCGTCATCCGTTGCAATACTGTTGGAGTTCAGCTGCGAGGGGTCGCCGATCAGCGGCTCCCACACGATAGAAGCTCCAAGTTTCTTCTTGGCAGGGCCCGTATCTGCATGAAGTGGGCTCAGCCATGCTCCAAGTGCAAACATGCACGTGAGCAAAAGTAAAATCTGCTTCTTCATAAAAATAGTTTTTAATGTTTTTTATGATGGTTTGTTATCCATAGTTTCTAATTGACAGCATTTTCGCATTGTCGATTTTGCAAACGTAATTATTTTTGTTTAATTATACAAACTTTTAAAGACAAATTCATCCCCTTACGCAATAAAAAATCAATTTTTTTGAGGGGGGGGGTAAAATCGGCGTTTTATTTTTTTTAACATGCCTATAATCTATTATAATATCCCCTAACCGCCAAGCGAATATACGCGCTTGGCGGTTGGAAATAAATCATACAGATGACAGGCGGTTTGTTACGATAAATCCGAATGGATGTTTCCTTTTGATTTTTTATTTTGTTTCAACGGCGCCGCCATAGTTACGAAAACACATGCCGCACCGTAGCCGCAGCAACGCCGAAACCGATGCTGAGTCTTTCGGAACATGACATTTTGTCAGTCCGCCACACCTACCATTAAATGGAAAGAAAAAACTTCCCGCATGTAAAAAAAATTATCTCAGACATATTTTAAAATATCTCTGAGATAATTCAAAATATATCTGAGATAATTTTCCTGAGTGTTTTCAACGGTTCTTCAAAGCCGCATGACAAAAATGTCAGGTCTATTAAAGAGTGTCCGTTTCAGTCACACAGATTATCAGTCCGGCTACCTCATCCCATGCTTGCGTAGGCAAAGAAAAAAGCAGGCCGTTTTTCTGCCCGACTCGGGCAACAGTCAGCAATACTTACTATAACCTTACCATTTGTCTTCGGGTATGCTTCCGTTATATACATTTCTCGGACAAAGCTCTATCCAATCCATGACAAACTGTGTGGCATTGTTCGAAAGCACGCTCTTGCACCTCACATAATATACGTCGGTGGGTTTCATGTTTCCGGTATAGATTATCTTGCGCATTCTCTGATATTGCGTTTCCTCACGCAGCGATTTGCTGACCACACCTCCGGTCGTTGCTCCGTCGTGGCGTGGAGGTTTCATATATCCGTGATTGCGCAGCACCTTGTCGTTCTCGTCATTCAGTTGCTCATCATCGGTGTCTTCCTCCCAGCCTATGGTGGGATTCGTTGCCTCCAGGCGAAGGTCTAACGGCAACCCTATTGCCGCAAGGTTTTCAGGATTTGTTCCCAAATAAAGCTGCGCCATTCCGCGATTGCTGAAAATGGGCACCGACCAGCGTATTTCCCAAGTTCCCTCAAAAGGAACCGGCGGCAGTTTAAGAGTGAGATCATACTGCCCCGTGAAATTATGCTCATCGCCCTGGAAGTCGGGCCATCCGCAGCCATATCCGCCGAGGTATGCGCAGTTGGCCTCCTTGTTATAGGTGAGATTCTCGAAATATCCGCTCGGGAAATTCACTGCATAGGTCGTGGTTTTTCTGTATCCGTTGGTCATGAGTTCGGGCAGCAGTGAACTGACGTCGAAGCGCAGGCGCTCGTTCAGCACCTTGTCGCGCACGTCGGAGTCGTAAACAAGAACGTCGTCGATAGGATAATAGAAACCATTGAGTGCGTTGAAATCGTATTTGCCGTTGTTCGACGATACATGTATGCCTTTCATAGGCACGATAGTTTCATCGTAAGTGTCGGGATCGTAAACGGAATAACGGTTCAGCCGTATGCCTTCGGTTGTTTTTCCCTCTGTAAGTTTTATGAGGCGACGGTGTTTTTTGCTGATAGTCTCGTAATATTCGTGACAGTTTATGCTCAGCTGCGTGGGGGTGCGGTAAGCGTAGCCGAGCTCGCCGTAATGAATCACGAGCTTGTCGTATGCTATACGCATTGGCAGTATGTGATACGACACGAAGCGGTTCACTGCGTTGTCCTCGTTCTTATAGTCGCCGCTTGCCGCGTCGGAATATATAAGCCGGCATTTGTTTTCTATCTGACTGAGTATTTCCTGTTCATTGGCTATGTGTCCGTCTACGATTACGGGATAATCGATTCCCCATTTCTGATTGAACACCGAGTCGGTCTCGACAAAAGCGGTGTATCCGAAATAACGATGCTCGGGCACTTCGGCATCGCGCCCTGTTTCATCCTTACCGTCTTCGTGCTCCTCGTCTTCATATTTCTGATCTATATATTCGAGCATAGCCTCGTCCCAGCCTGTGAGCTCGAGCAGCATGTTGAAAATTCTCAGGTTGGGCGCACCTCTTATAATCTCGGGCAGATATGCGTTTGAAAGCGAAAGCACCCTGTTTACCACGTGAATATATCCGTTCGAGGCTTCCACGTCAGACACCACGATGTCGGCGTCGTTGTTGAGGCGCGTCACGGCACGGCCGTTGACCGTATCGTATGAAACAGTGATGTAGCGGTCGTACATGTTGGTTTTCGGAACGGTTCCTTCCACAAGGTCGGCCACCCTATAAGCTTCCACATTTCCGCAGTCTATTATTGAATTCCGCACTATGGTTTCGGCCACCGAATCGTCGGTCTGGGTGTAGTCGTAACCTTTGGTACGGTAAACCGAATCGAGAAAAACCTGCACGGCCTCGTCGGTAGGTGCAAAACAGGTGTAGTTGCCTCGCGCCGAAAGCAGTTGGGACACTGTAGACTGCGACTTACGGCTGAGCATAACTTTGGTAAGCATGAAGCTGTACATGTCAAAACCGTCGTTGTTCTGAAGATAGGAGGTTATCGTCTCTCCTTCAAAAGCATACAGGTTGGAATCGTCGACATTATCGGAGCATGCCGCGGCAAAAAAGGCCGACACCGCCAACGCCAACGCAGTAAAATAGTAAAATGCACGTGTTTTCATTTTTATGCTTAACTGAGTTTTTAATTAAGTTATGTGTATTATGAATTAGGTTCGGTCATTAATTAACGCAGATGTATGTTTTAAGGTTTGTAATATTACAGGGACAAAATTATAAAAACTTTCGGATATTAATAAACAGTAAAAGAAATACATATATATTAAAAATAAATTAGCAAATCACACAAAATTCCGGCCGCCCGCTACGAACGACGTGCCACAAGGCAGAAACTTCATATCAGGCACACGAAGCGGACACCTGCACGGCATACGGACAAATGCATAAGGTATTCCGATTACTCCGTCAGACAGGCTGAGGGAATCTCATCCGGCAAATCGCGGCTGTTTCGTCCGAAAAGTCAAGGATTACACCAGTTTTTATATGACATCCGGCAATCCTTCGGTTTTTTCCACATCGCAGGAAAGAAATTCCGCCCCGACAAAAAATCTGCGGCAAAAAAGAAAAAATAAAAAAATCGCATGGTAAAAAACTTCCCGCAGGAAATTGAAAATACAAGGGAGATAATCGAAAATATGTCTGAGATAATTTAAAATATCTCAGACATATTTTTTGCTACATATACACCTGCTGATTTTCAGGTGCTTGGAAGCTGACCGTTTTTGTCTGCAAAACCACACTGCAAAGCACGGCGGATTTCATGTAAAACGGTAATATTTTTCTGTCTTCAGAAAAGTATAAACAATATTCTACTGCTTTCTCACACTGCCTGCAACAGGCTCTCACTTCACTCCCGTTACGAATTTTTCGAACACGGGAATGACGATGTTGCGGCGATGCACATCGACAAGCCCCCTGTCTTCAAGGCCGTGTAACGTGTTCGACAGCGTAAGGCGCGACGTGGAAAGCTGCTCTGCAAGGTCGGTCATCTTTACATGCAGGATTTTGCGCCCTACAGGGCGCAGCAATCTCACCTGCACGAATGCGGCCAGCCGTTTTTCCACGCTCCCGCACTGCGTAATGCCGAGGCGGCTCTCGAACTGCTGGGACGACGAGCACACCACGTTCATGAAGTTAAGTCTGAACACCTCATTGTCGAGCAGCTGCGATACCACAAGATTTTTAGGAAGACTCAGCAGTCTGCACGCCGTGCGGGCCACATAAGTGCGCGTATAGGTGGTATGCAGACCGAACAGGCGCTGCGGTTCTACTATACCGCTGCCCTGCAGAAATTCCTCGAGCACACAAACTCCCTGCGCGTCGGAAAAAACAGCAGCAACCTCACCCTCTGTTACGATATTGAGCATACGGCATTCGCTTCCCTTCAAGGCTATCGTCGCTCCGGAGCGCACCGGCTGCACCGCAGGGCCCACCGCCTCACAGAACGAAGACAGCGTTGCCCCGTCGATGCCCATGAACAGCGGGAGCGAAGCGAGAGTTTCATAATCCACCGGCTTCATTGCTCGATAAATCTATTTGTTTCTGACTTTATTTCTCAGCCCCGGCGACATCCATACGTTGTATTTCCCTTGCTTGTCGGATGATATGAAAAGAGCCTGGAGATCCGGGCGGGAACACAACACAATTTTCGCAGAATCCGGCCCGAGCACCATAAAAGCCGTCGCAAACGCGTCGGCCGTGGCGCAATCGCGGGCAATCACGGTAGACGACAACATGGTATGCTCCACAGGATAACCGGTGCGCGGGTCGATAGTGTGGGAATACCGCCTGCCGTCCTTATAATAAAAGCGCCGGTAGTTGCCGCTCGTTGCCATTGCGCAGTCGGTAAGAGCGAGAACCGACTGAATGCCGTTGTCAATGTCAATGCTGTCTTCCACCGGTTTGCTTATGCCTATATTCCAGTCCCTGCGCTCTGCGTTTTTACCTTTCACCACAATCTCTCCGCCTATCTCGACCATGTAATTCTCTATGCCCTTACCATAAAGCAGGTGAGCCACCGCGTCGCAGGCATATCCTTTTGCTATGGCGCTGCAGTCGAGCATTACACGCGGGTCGGCCTTCACGACTCTGTGCGAAGCGTCGAGCATTACCTTGCGGAAACCCACGAAACTGCGTATACTGTCGATTACGGCAGGCTCAACGCTTCTGCTACGCTCGAAGCCGAACCCCCAGGCGTTTACCAACGGAGCCACCGTTATGTCGAACGCACCGCCCGTCTGCTCTGAAACCTCGCCGGCCAGCGTGAATACGTCGCTGAACATCGAATCTACAACGACAGAACGGTTACGGTTCACCGCAGTTATTATACTTTTTGCATTGAACGGCGACAAAGAGGTGTCGACACGGGCAAGACACTCCTCGATGTCGGCTTTCAGGCTTACAGGGTGGGAATAGGTTATGCGATAAGTGGTGCCGAATACCCTGCCCTCATCGGTAACATATTCCGACTGGGGCCTGTCGGTTATCACCACAAATACGCTCCCTACTACAAGCAGCACGAGGAATGCGATTTTCCATATTCCGAGACGTTGTGTCATATATATAATATTGTGTATCCAAAAAAAGAATAACGGTATAGGCTATATAATGTCAGCCGACCATTGCTATTTTTATTCCGAGCAATATAAGTATTATTCCTCCTGCAAGCTCAGCGTTTATGTTGAGACGGCAGCCTATCGCCACGCCTACCCATTTGCCTACAAGGGTGAAAAAGAAACTTCCGGCGCCTATCACCGCCACAGGAAGCAATATAGCCGATACAGTGTCGAGATCCAAGCATGAGAAAGTTATTCCCACGGCGAGCGCATCGACGCTGGTTGCCAAAGCAAGATAAAGAAGAGTTCCAATCTTGCAGGGATCGAACACATTCTCGCACTCCTGACGAAGGCTCTCCCATATCATCCTCGCTCCAATAAGCAGCAGCAATCCGAAAGCTATCCAATGGTCGAACGCCTCTATGTGGGAATTGAACGCCAATGACACCGCCCAGCCTATAACAGGCATAGCCGCCTGAAAAAAGCCGAAAAGAAAAGCCATAAGCAAGGCCTGACGAAAATGAAAGCGTTTCTCAATAATTCCGCACGTCACACCTATGCTGAAGCAGTCTGCGGCAAGCGCAACGGAAAGAAGAATGCATTCGAAGAAATCCATGATTCTAAATGTCGAATATCAGATTGAAAGTGCCTCCTAAAGCCGACCCGCCTTTTTTGCCGTAACCGGGAACATACCAGGGTTCGCCCGGCGAACCATAGCTGTGGGTAATACGATTTTTGTAGCGTGCGCTCCAGCCAAGATGAAAAATGCTCCATATCTTCGCCTCAATGCCGAATACAAGTTCTATCCACGTCTGATTGCCTTTGACGCCTTTGAATTTATAAGGCACACGGTCTCCCCAGACAAGGTCTTCGAAATCCGGCCCGTCTACATCGTACTTAAAAGAAGTGAATCCCACACGGGCACCGGCGAAAACGCGGTTTCCCGACTGCTTGTCGCGAAGAAAGTTATAGTCGCAGCCAAGACGGATAAAGGGTGCGCGGGTTTTATAATGCAGTTCCGTACCGTCGTCGGTATTGTCGCAGACGCCGATTCCCAACTCGCCGATAGGGAAATAGGTATTTCGCAGATTAACCCGCAGCGCGCATTCGAGCTCTCCGTAAGAAGTGGCGGCGGCAAGGAGCAATCCGGCGAGGTTTCCCGAAACTGAAAAACCGGCAAAGAGCGGCTGCTTCACGTTTCGCATTGCAAGAGCGGCTTCCTCGCGCGAAGAATACTGCACGCCGCGTATGCGCCCTGGCTTAGCCGTCGTAACGGAATCTTGCTGGGCCATTACGGGAAACGCAACCGCGAGACTAAGGAACAGAAAAATATATTTTAAAATTCTCGTAGGCATTATAATTTACTTTCGGATTGGCCACAACCACACTATCTACACGCGAAAGTCCGGCAACGCGGCCGGACGAGACCAGCTCCACTCCTTTAATTATATGAAACATCACCGCGCTGCAGTCTACCGACTCGAAGTGCGGTTCATTGGTATGAGAAACAAGTATCGTGTCGCACGAAGCCGCGTTCTCCCCCATTATTTTCACTACCAACGTGTCTACGCTGCGCGCATAGCTCATCGGCAGGCTCAGCTTCGAAATGTTCACGCCGCGGTTGTAGATAACGCTGTCCGTTCCTCCCGCTATAACGCTTATGGTATCTTTTATCGTGATGCCCGCGCCGGTAGACGATTCGTAGAAGCCATAAACGGCCTCCACCTTGTTGTTGAGCGGACAGTCGATGTTGCTGCACGAAGCCATATAGGCCGTAGCGGCCAGCACAACCGCTGCCGCAAACGCAGCCGAACGGAAATTACACGCCTTATGCCTTATTTTATGCCACATAAGCGTTTTTCATATTTCTTTTTCCACTTTGTAGTCGTTTCTCTCGGGCGAATTGCGGCTTATAAGCTCGCCGAGGAAACCTGCAAGGAACAACTGCGTGCCGAGAAGCATCATTGTTAGAGCTATGTAGAAGTAAGGCGAATCGGTAACAAGATGCGCGGGAATTCCATTAGACAAAGCATAGAGTTTGTTTGCACCTACGATTACTATCGCCACGAAACCGATGAAGAACATCAACGATCCGAGAAAACCGAACACGTGCATCGGCTTCCGCCCGAAGCTCGTGAGGAACCACAGGCTGAGCAAATCGAGATAGCCGTTGAAAAAGCGGTTCAGCCCGCCGAATTTGGTCGTTCCGAACTTACGGGCGCGATGATGCACCACCTTTTCGCCTATTTTAGAAAAGCCTGCGTTTTTTGCAAGATAAGGAATATAACGATGCATTTCGCCATAAACCTCTATGTTCTTCACAACCTCGCGGCGATAGGCCTTGAGCCCGCAGTTGAAGTCGTGAAGATTACTTATGCCGCTCACCTTGCGCGCCGTGGCGTTGAACAGTTTTGTAGGAATCGTCTTTGAAAGCGGATCGTAGCGTTTCTGCTTGTATCCGGAAACGAGGTCGTAACCCTCTTCCAGTATCATGCGCCTGAGTTCGGGTATCTCATCGGGCGAGTCCTGCAGATCGGCGTCCATTGTTATCACTACATCGCCCTGCGCTTTCCCGAAACCGCAATAAAGCGCGGCACTCTTACCGTAATTGCGGCGGAATTTTATGCCGTGCACCGCAGAATCCTCATGTGCAAGCTTTTCTATCACCTGCCACGAGTTGTCGGTACTGCCGTCGTTCACAAATATTATCTCATATTCCAAGTCGTTGGCCTTTGCCACCTTCACAATCCATGCGTAAAGTTCGGGAAGACTTTCCTCTTCGTTATAAAGCGGTACGATTATCGAGATGTCCATATCATCACATAGTTTCGTTAACTGTCATTTCAGCCTGGCACGGCGCATTGCCAGCAAAGCGGTGGGCAGAGAGAGAATAAGCCCCGCAAAAATACTGAAGTCAAGAATATTTGCTGCTATCGTAACAGGCGAAAGGTCTTGAAACGCCTCTGCCACATTTTTCATTTCTCCAAGAGAGATTCCTCCGGTCAGCTTGTCCATACCTCCGGACGCGAACATGCGTTTCACCTCCGGTGAATCAAGATACTGCACATAGCGTCCGAAAAAGTCCCCGCCGTCAAAGAATTTGAAATACGCATACACGGCCAACGCCAACAAAAGCGCGGCATAAAAATAAAGAAGTATGGCAAACAGATAGCCTCTTACAAAAGAAAGTGTTCCGCCGCATACGCTGTTGCGGAAACGAAACACAAGATAAAGGCCCAGCAAAGGCGTTGTAACGAAAAGGAACATGAAACCCAGTGACGCCCCCTGAAAACTGAACGAATTGACGAAACAAAGCATACCCGCTATCCAGTAAATTCCGAACAAAAGCGCATAGCTCATTGCAAAAGCATTGGTTTGCCGGAATTGCCCGGGCTGTTGTGTGGTTGTATTCATGCTAATCTTTATGTTTCTGCAGCCGAGGACAAAAGTACAACTATTTTCGTTCACGCGCAAATGGCGGGAACGCTTTTACACCACCACATTACACTACGGCAAGGCACATGAATCCACCTATGCCGCACAGGCGGCACACAATGCGGCATGAAAACCCACCGGCAAAACACTCCGGAAAAAACCTCCCGCAGCAGAAAAAAATTATCTCTGAGATATTTTAAAATATGTCTGAGATAATTCAAAATATCTCAGAGATAATTTTTACGCCACGAAAAACGTACTTTCCAACGAGATACAAATAAAGACATCCTACCCCGACCGGACAACAAAAAAATAATGAATTCCCCTACAAATGCATAATCATATAATCAAGAACCTGCCCGCATACCTTTCCCGCACTTTAAGGCCGCTATTTGCGAAAGCCGTTTTACAATAAAACCGCATTTAATGCAAGCAACGCCCGCACACCGAAAATATTGATATAAAAAAACATAAAACGGTACTGAATTCTTGCCAAAGCGGGTAAAAAAAACACTATTTTTGCAAAAATGCAAAACGAGAGAAAGAGAATTTACAAGCAAAAAAGCAATGGCTACAAACAACAGCAATCACAACAAATACCATACTAACCCTTTTCTGACCGATTACCAGGCACCTCCATTCGACCAAATAACCGATGAAGATTTCGAACCGGCAATAATACGAGGGATAACCGAAGAGGAAGAAGAAATAAGAAACATCGTAAACAACCACATGCGCCCCACACTGGGCAACACCGTAGCAAAACTCGACCAAAGCGGAAAGATATTGGACCGCACCACCGACGTGTTCTACAACCTGCTGAGCGCAGCCTCCGATGCGCGCAAGGAGGAACTCGCCGGAAAATTCGCGGCCATGCTTGCCGAACATCGCAGCAACATCATGCTGAACAAAGGACTTTTTCTGAGAGTTAAATATGTTTACCTGCATCCCACAAAATCCATATCCGCAGAAGAGCGCCGGCTGGCAGAACGCACATACCTCGGATTCAAACGAAGCGGAGCACTGCTGAAAGACGACAAAAAAGAACAACTGCGCAAACTCACAGCCGAGGCCTCGGCACTCACATTACAGTTCCAGACAAACCTGCTGCACGCACGAAAGAAATTCTCGCTCAACATAACCGACGAGAAACTGCTCGACGGCATACCCGAAAGCGTGCTCGAAACGACAGCAGCCACGGCGCGCGAAAACGGAGAAACGGGCTGGACCATAACACTCGACGAACCGGTGTACGGCCCTCTGCTCACATATTGCAGCAACCGCGACCTGCGCCAAACAATATATATGGCATACAACAGCGTGTGCCTGAACGAAGGCGACGACTGCAACGTACAGATATGCAAACGGCTCGTGAACGTGCGCCGCGAAATAGCGCAAATGCTCGGCTACGATACATTCGCCGATTACGTACTCGAAGAACGCATGGCCGAGAACGTCCAGAACGTTTACAGAATGTTCGACAAACTGATAGCCCACTATCGCGAGCCTGCCTTGCAGGAAGTGAAAAACGTGGAAGACTTCGCCCGAAAAACCGAAGGAAACGACTTCGAACTCAAGGCGTGGGATTTTGCATACTACTCGCACAAACTGAAACTGTCGCTGTTCGACATCGACAGCGAAATGCTACGCCCATACTTCGAGCTGTCGAAAGTAAAAGAAGGAGTGTTCGCGCTGGCAAAAGAACTTTACGGAATATCTTTCTCCATTAACCCCGACATTCCGGTCTATGCCGCCGGCGTAACCGCATACGATGTAATCGACAAAAACAAGAGCCAGCTGGGAGTGCTCTACCTCGACTTCCACCCCCGCAAAGGAAAACAAGGCGGAGCCTGGATGACCAATTACAGTCCGCAATACATAAACGGCAAAACAAACGTCCGCCCATACGTGGCCGTGGTGATGAACTTTACACCGCCCACTCCGCAGCGCCCGTCACTGCTAACGCTCGGCGAAGTAACTACTTTCCTTCACGAATTCGGGCACTCCCTGCATGCACTCTTTGCCAATACCACCTACCGCTCACTCAGCGGAACAAATGTCTTTTGGGATTTCGTGGAACTGCCCTCGCAAATTATGGAAAACTTCGCCGTGGAGAAAAAATTCTTAAGTACATTTGCGAAACACTATCAGACGGGAGAACCTATGCCCGACGAGCTCATCGACAAAATAGTGAAAAGCCGTAACTTCAACGTGGCTTACAGCACAATGCGACAGGTTTCGTTCGGACTGCTCGACATGGCTTACTATACGCTCGACAAACCGTTCGAAAAAGACCTCGTAGAATTCGAGCACGAGGCCATGAAGCCCGCACAGTTGCTCCCGACCGTCGACGGAACATGCATGACAGTACAGTTCGGGCATATCATGTCGGGAGGCTACGCCGCAGGATATTACAGCTACAAATGGGCAGAAATGCTCGACGCCGACGCGTTCAGCGAGTTTAAAGAGCACGGAACTTTCTCTAAAGAAACTGCAGAACGCTTCCGCAACTGTATTCTTTCAAAAGGAGGCACGGAACCTCCTATGGTTCTTTACAAACAATTCCGAGGAAAAGAGCCCTCTATCGACGCAATGATCGAACGTGACGGCATAAAAAGAAAGGAATCCGCAAACTGAAACACCTAAGCAAAGCATATCCGCAAAACAAACAAAGAATCTCATGACTCCGGCAGAGAAAAAACAAAACGAGCTCGATGTGCGCTATCTTAAAATGGCCCGCATTTGGGCCGAAAACTCTTACTGCAAAAGAAGACAGGTGGGCGCTCTGATCGTAAAAGACAAGATGATAATCAGCGACGGCTACAACGGTACGCCGGCGGGATTCGAAAACATCTGCGAAGACGAGAACAACATCACAAAACCCTACGTGCTGCATGCCGAAGCCAATGCGATAACAAAGATAGCCCGCTCGGGAAACAACAGCGACGGAGCAACGCTTTATGTAACGGCCGCCCCGTGCATTGAGTGCGCCAAACTTATAATCCAGGCAGGAATAAGCCGCGTAATATACAGCGAAGAATACCGCATAGAAGACGGAATCGACCTGCTTCGCCGCGCAGGAATAAAAGTGAAGTACATATCGATAAGCAATACCGACTGAAATCATATCAAAAACCGCAAACCAGCGGTTCACTACGGTTTCAAACATAAAAAGTCCCAAAAACAAAAGAGAATGAACCCCAACCACTCATCGCGCTTCGTGCCTCTCATCGTTGCGTTCAGCATAGTAGCCGGAATAGCTGTCGGAAGTTTCTACGCAAACCACTTTGCAGGAAACAGACTAAGCATAATAAACACATCGAGCAACAAACTAAACGACCTTCTCCACATAATCGATGCACAATACGTCGACAAAGTGAACATGTCGGACCTCGTAGAAAAATCGCTCCCGAAAATCCTCGGAGAGCTCGATCCCCATTCCACGTACACCGGAGCAAAAGACGTTGAAGCGTCAATGCAGGAGCTCAAGGGAAGTTTCTCCGGTATCGGGGTGCAGTTCACGATAATCGACGACACGATAAGAATCATAGCCGCCCTGAACGGAGGGCCGTCAAAGGCTGCCGGAGTAAAGGCAGGCGACTGTATCGTGGCTATCGACGGGAAACCGTTCGTAGGAAAAGAAGTCACGAACGACGAAGCCATGAAACGCCTAAAAGGCCCCAAAGGTTTAAAGGTCACGATAAGTGTTCTGAGACCCGAAAAGCCGGAACCGATATCTTTCACCATACGCCGCGACGACATTCCCATAAAAAGCATAGAAACAGCCTATATGCTCGACGACAAGACGGGCTACATAAAAGTCGACCAGTTTGCCGACGCCACCTACCCCGAATTTCTCGTTGCTATGGCCAAGCTCGGACAGGAAGGCGCAACACGTCTTGTGGTCGATTTGCGTAACAATCACGGCGGTTTCGTACAACCGGCCATACAAATGGCTTATGAATTCCTGCCCAAAGGACGTCTGGCTTTCTACATGCAGGGACGTCACTCCCCGCGCGAGGATTTCATAAGCGACGGCCGCGGCTCGCACCAGAGCACTCCGTTAATAGTGCTTGTAAATGAGGAAAGCGCGTCGGCCAGCGAGATTTTCTCTGGTGCCATGCAGGATAACGACCGCGCCACTATCGTGGGACGGCGCACATTCGGCAAGGGATTGGTGCAGGAGTCCATAGAATTCCGCGACGGCAGCATGCTGCGTCTCACAATTGCGAGATATTACATGCCGTCGGGCCGTTGCGTACAGAAACCTTACGTCCCCGGCAAGCAGGAAGAGTACGACATGGACATTCTCAACCGCATGAACAGCGGCGAACTGGAATCGAGAGACAGCATAAAGGAAAACGGCAAGAAATACTACACCAAAGCCGGCCGCACAGTCTACGCCGAGAGCGGCATAACCCCCGACGTATTCGTTGCCGAGAAGAACGAAAACATAACATCCTATTTCAAGGAAGCCGTAATGGGCGGACTTATTTTCAAATACGCATATATATATACCAGCGCCAACCGCGAGAAGCTCTCGTCGTTCAACAGCTGGCAGGAAATAGCCGCATTCCTGAAAAAGCAGAACATCGTGGAACAGTTCGCCGCATACGCCGAAAAGAACGGGCTGCAGCGACGCAACATTCTTATAAAGAAATCCCACCACCTGCTCGAATATCAGATTACAGGATACATAATCGACGACCTAATGGGCCGCGACGCACTCAACCGCTACCTTAACGCCGACGATCCGTGCGTGCTCCAGGCCATAAAGCTCATGAACGAGGGAAAGGCGTTTCCCGAAATTCCCGAAAAGAACACAGACAAGAAGAATGCCGACAAAAAATGAGTTGCGCAGGCTGATTGCCGGAAAAAAGCGCGAATATACGGCAGAAGCTCTGTCGGAATTATCGCAACATATAATGTGCCGTCTGGAAAGTCACGAACTTTTCCAGGCGGCACACATTGTTTTATTATACAACTCGCTTCCCGACGAGGTAAACACACACAGTTTCATATCGCGCTGGCACAAGCGTAAGACGATACTGCTGCCTGCAGTGACAGGCCCTGCCGAAATGGAACTGCGCGCATTCACCGGCGAGGACGACATGCGGCACGGAGCGTTCAACATAGACGAGCCGCAAGGCAGACGCTTTGAAAACTTTGCCGCCATAGACATAGCCGTCATCCCCGGCGTGGCTTTCGACGCGCACGGCAACCGCCTCGGCCGCGGCAAGGGATATTACGACCGCATGCTCGCAAAACTGAAAGCCTGCGGCGTTCCCACGATAGGCGTATGCTTCGACTTTCAGAAACTCCCCGCAGTTCCGGCCGAAGAGCACGACATTGCAGTAGACGAGGTGTTGTGACGAAGCCGCACGCTCCGTTTTACGAAAAAAGAACATTGCAGAAAAAAATATTCATGCGAAATAAAAAATATTTTTTTCGCACACCTGAAAAACTTCCCGCAGATAATTTAAAATACAAGGGAGATAATCGAAAATATGTCTGAGATATTTTAAAATATCTCAGACATATTTTTTGCTACATATACACACGCTGATTCACAACCCGTTAGCGGGTGACCGTTTTTGTCTGTTTCGCCGGCTTTTTCTTTCTGTTCACCGGTATTTCGTTCAACGTGTTCACGAACATCACCACCCCCACGCTCAGCAATATGGAGAGCGACACGAGCGAAATCATCTGACTGTTGCGCTCGAGCAACAGCAGAGGGAGCCACTGCGAGCCGAACGAGAATACCGGTGCGCCGGCCGGCTGCATAAGCACCACAGCGCACAGTATGCCTCCGGCCGCCAGTCCGCACAGCAAGGCCAGAAGCACGGCATACTTGTAGCGGCGAATCCGAGCGTCCTGCATTTGTTTCACATATTCCACGGCTTCGAGCCTGCGCGCGAGCGCCTGCATGAAATCCTCTCCGTCGCCAAGCTCGGGACGGAAATCGGCAAACAACTGCTGCAAAGAATCCTTTTCGTTCATCGTTTCAACTTGTTTCTCAACTGTTCACGCCCGCGCGATAGTTGTTTTTTCACCGCGTCTTCGGAACAGTCCGTAATTCTGCTTATCTCTTTAATGGAATACCCCTTGAGGTAAAAAAGAAGTACGGCCGTGCGCTCCTTGTGCGGCAAAAGGGCCAGCGCGCAATACAGATCCTGGTATTCGAAAGCCCCGTCGGCCTTATCGCCAGCCGCCACCGTGCGCTCGGCAACGCTTAGTTCCTCGTCGGTTCTCGAACTCCGTTTATGGTCAAGAAAAGTGTTGCGCGCAATGGTATAGAGCCACGCCGCAAACTTGCCGCCTTCCTTGAATCCGCCCGACGACAGATAGGCTTTCACCAGCGTTTCCTGCGCTATGTCATCGGCCTCATCACGGTTGCCGCAGCAAAGGGCGAGCAGAAAGCGCCTGAGCTGCTTCTGCTCCCCTTCGACTGCCTCGATAAACCGTTCGCGTGTCATTTTTTATCGAATCTATTCCTTTTCCTCGCTTCCGTCCTTGTTTTCAAGCTCTTTGGCAAGGTCTTTCCGGCATATAGCATATACTATAAGTATCGCAACACCTACGAAAAACGATATTATGCCGAACATGAAAAATCCCGTGAGTTTATCGTTACTTGCTCCACCTAAATAGTCCAGATAAAGACCCAAGCCCAACAAAGCCACACCCGCTGCGGTCAGAATGCTTCCCCACAGCAGCCTTGTCTGCAATCTTTCTTTATACGTCTTGCGGGGCGGTGTCATCTTCTTGAAAAAATCCTCCACGTCAATTTCGGAATTTTTCTCGATTGCTGCGAGGATAATCTCAGTGCGCTTGTTTGTTTCGTTGGTCTTGTGACGAGCCACAAGCCACACAATCATTACAGGTAAAGCCACGCAGATACCCAGCGGTATCAAAATAGGAACCAATACATTTTCCATTTGCTTTTATTTTTTAAGTGTTATACATTTTCTCGAGCCTGCTCATGAATAAAACGATAAAACAATCCAAAAAGTGACATCAAAAAGAAAATAATTCAATAAAAATCCTATATAAGGACTATTTTTCCGACTACGAAACGGATTTGTCGGCAACCGACTGCTTCCGCAAAACAGGCAATGCCCCGCAAAGTGATTTTGCAGACAAAAACGGTCAGCAGCCAAGCACTTGAAAATCAGCAGGTGTATATGTAACAAAAAATATGTCTGAGATATTTTAAAATATCTCAGACATATTTTCGATTATCTCCCTTGTATTTTCAATTTCATGCGGGAACTTTTTTACACGTACAAAAAAATATATTTTTTCATAAGGAATGAAATCTCAAACAGTTTTCCAAAGATAATTTTATACCTTGCCCGCCCGAATCAACACCCGAACCCACACTAATATAAACGGAAAAATCGCCGCAACAGAGCATAAAGCCGGTAGAAACGGCACTTTATAAAAAGAAATGACTAACTTAGCAAACCGTGAATCACAAGAAAAGAAAATTATACATGAACACCGGAAAAAAAATCCTTCTCTCAGCCATGATTTTCATGGCTGCGGGTGCCACGGCGCAGAACGAACACATGCGCCGCATGAACCCTGTAAACTTTTCGTGCGTAAAGATAAACGACGCATTCTGGTCGCCCCGCCTCGACCGCCACATGACGGCCACGCTACCCGTGTGCATTGACCAGATAGAGAACAAAACAGGGCGCATGAACAACTTCGTGAACGCCGCCAACGGCACAGGCGAACATTCGGGCATTTTCTTCGACGACAGCGACGTGTACAAGGCTATCGAAGGCATGGCTTACGCCCTTACCAACCATCGCGACGCAGCTCTCGAAAAGAAGACCGAAGAATGGATAGACAAAATATGCGCGGCACAGCAGCCCGACGGCTACCTGTACACATTCTACACTATCAACGGCCTGCAAAACCGCTGGACCGACATGAATATGCACGAAATGTACTGCGCGGGACACATGATCGAGGCTGCCGTAGCCTACAAGAACGCTACCGGCAAACGCAAGTTCCTCGACACGGTCATCCGCTTTGCGGATCATCTTATCGACACGTTCGGCCCGGGAAAACGTCACTGGGTGCCAGGCCACGAAGAGATTGAACTCGCACTCGTAAAGCTCTACGACGAAACGGGCGACAAGAAATACCTCGAATTCTCCAACTGGCTCATCAACGAACGCGGACACGGACACGGCGTTTATCAGAACGATCTTTTCAACGACCTTGCCTACGACCAGGACGCGGTGCCTGTAGAAAAACTTTACAGCATCGGAGGCCACTCCGTGCGCGCCATGTATCTGTTCTGCGGAATGGCCGACGTAGCTGCCCTTACTGGCAACAAAGGATACGTCAATGCGCTCGACAGCCTTTGGGAAGACGTTGTTCACCGCAACATGTACATAACCGGCGGCATTGGCTCGTCGGGTAGCAACGAAGGTTTTTCGACCGACTACGACCTGCCCAATGAACAGGCCTACTGCGAAACGTGCGCCTCGGTGGGAATGGTGCTGTGGAACTGGAGAATGAACCTCATGACGGGCGACGCGAAATACGTCGACGTGCTCGAACGCGCCATGTACAACGGCGCTCTGGCCGGCACCTCGCTTTCGGGCGACAGGTTCTTCTACGTAAACCCGCTCTACTCGAAAGGCGGGCACCACAGGCAGGAATGGTTCGGTTGCGCGTGCTGCCCGAGCCAGATTTCGCGCTTCCTCCCGTCGATAGGCAACTATATATACGCCCTCTCCGACGACGCGCTGTGGGTTAACCTCTTCATTTCGGGCAAAGCCGACATTCCCGCATCCGGCGGCAAGACTATCAGCATAAGCCAGGACACCGAATATCCGTGGAAAGGAAACGTAAGCATTACACTCGGCTCCGAACTTCCGGCAAAGCAAATGCGCATACGCATTCCCGAATGGGCAAAGAGCTACACGCTTAGCGTAAACGGCAAGAACAAAAAAACCAAAAAGGAGAAAGGCTACGCCGTAATCAGCCGCAAGTGGAAAGCCGGCGACCGCATTACGCTTACGCTGCCAATGGAAACCCGCATGACCGCCGCTCATCCTCTCGTCAAGGAAAACACCGGAAAACGCGCCGTAGAACGCGGGCCGATAGTATACTGCATTGAACAGAACGACAACACCACCGACGTTGACAACGCAGTGCTCACTCCGGAAACCGAGTTCACAGTATCGTTCACACCGCAGCTCCTGGACGGAGCCGGAATGCTCACGGCAAAACAAAGCAACGGCACATCGGGCACACTGCACTTCACACCGTATTACGCATGGGACAACCGCGAGCCAGGGAAAATGGCTGTATGGATAAAATACAACGAGTAAAACAGGCCTTACAATAAAAAAGACTTTCCGCGTACAACAAATTCACTGTTGTCCGGAAACCCGAAAGAACTGTCTCCGAGATGCTCTTCGTTATCTCGGAGACAATTCTTTTTACAAGCGCGAGAACCCTGTCTGATACCGAATCCGGACTTCCCGTATATGCGGCAGAAACAACGGCCCCGCAGAAAACAGACAGGAAAAGTTTCATACCGAAATCAAGCTCTCGAAAAAAAATATTTTTTTCTTACACTGTAAAAAACTTCCCGCAGATAATTTAAAATACAAGGGAGATAATCGAAAATATGTCTG
>CAJKQZ010000017.1 GCA_905202115.1 uncultured Prevotellaceae bacterium
ATGGCGAGTATCGAGGCCAGAACCAGTCGTTTTATCGTTTTCATCGGACTATCAGCTTTTTTATCAGTTCACGTTCTTCAGAATCGGAAATGTCGTTGAGCATATCGTTTTCAATTCGTTTTATTATGTCTTGTTCTTTTATTTTGTGTTCCGCGGCGTCGGCGCGAGCAAGGGTGCGTTCTATCTCCGGACGTATCTTTTTCAAATCGTCAATGCGTTCGCCGTTCACTATTATGTAGCTGCCGCCGTATATCTGCTCGAACCTGGCGTCGTTGTATGCGCCGTGCAGCACGAAACACGCTGCCACTGTAGCCGCTACGGCTGCCGTTGAGGCAATGAGCCTTACGGTGCGCCTTTTTACCGACGGAACTTTTGTTTCCTTGCACGAGACTTCTGCCACGGCCGCGCAGTCGGCAAACATGCAGGCGTATTCCTCGAGCTCTTCGGGGTAGCGCCCCGAGGCAAAGGCGGCAAACAACCGCCGCTCCTCTTCCACGGTGGTTTCGGCCTCCAAGTAGCGGTCTATAAGGCGGCGCATTCGGCGCAGTTCGCGGTTTGAGGTAATATATCGTGTTATTCTCATTGTTTGGTGTAGTATTTCAGTACGGCTTTGCGGGCGCGGCTCAGAGTCTGACGCACATTCTGCTCCGATGTCGATACGAGCAGTGCTATGTCTTTGTATTCCATTCCTTCGGCCAGGCGCATGCGCATTACTGTTTGCTGAATCCGCGGCAGCATGTCGATTGCGGCCATCATTCTTGCGGCTCTCGGGTCGGTTTCGTCCTCCTGCGCCCTGTCGCTGCCGGCGGTCAGCGCGGTTTCGTGGCGTGCTTCGATTCTTCTGAGGCGGTCTATGGCCGCGTGGCGCGTCATCACTGTGGCCAACGGCGCGACGGGAGGGGCCAGGGTACCTTTCATTTTCCAGAGCTTGAGCAGTGTTTCCTGCACCACGTCTTCGGCTTCGTCCGTGCTGCCGAGAATTTTTCCGGCTGTCGTTATCAGCAGGGGGCGCAGGGCTTTCGCCTCGTTTTCGAACTGTCCGTCGGTCATTTGGTTGCAGTGGCGCGGAATGCGGTAATGGTAGGGTCAATATTTGTTAAGTCCCGAAACGTTTATGTTTGCCTTTCCCGAACCGGAAAGCTTTACATTGTCGGCGTTTCCTGTGACTTCGATAGTGCAGAGCCCGTTGTTCTCGGTTTTCAGCTCGTCGCAGTTGATGTTCAGGTTTATATCTCCTATACCGTTGTTTTGGATAGAGGCTTTGCCGCCTTTGTAGTTTATCTTTATCGAGCCGTTACCCGAATTGTTTACTGCCATATCGGTGCCGTTTGCAGTGAGATTGCCGTCGATTTTGCCGCTGTTCTTGAGATTTACCGTTCCGCTTGATACTTTTGCTTCGAGGTTGCAGTTGCCGTAGTTGTCGTAGTCGAAGCCTTCGGTTTCGGCTACGTCGATTTCGGTGTTCAGGTTTCCTGAGTTTTTAAGCGTGAAGTTGGAACACTTTATTTTCTTGCATTCCATGTTTCCATTGCCTGCATTTTCCAATCGGGCGTTTTCCTTTACGTTTATTTCGTTGAGCCTGAAACTTCCGTTGCCAACGTTTTTTATTTCGAGGCTGCCGCAGTTGAGTTTCGTGCCTTCGAAGCTGAGGTTGCAATAGTTGTTTATTTTGCGTATCTCCGGAGCTGTTATGTAGAGGTATGTTTCGGTCGAAGCGTTTGGTTCTCCGTTGTTTTTTACGGAACTGATTTTGATTGTCTCTCCCTCCTGCTTTACTATGTTCATGTGTTTGCCGCGTTCTTCGAGTCTTGCGGAGTATTTGTTTCCTGCGGTGTAGACTATCGTAATGCTGCCTCTGTTTTCTATGGCATTGAAGTTCTTGAAATTCAGTTCTGTTCCCGTTACGGGCATTGCGCTCTCTTCTGTGGCGTTTCTGTTTGAGCTGCATGAGGCGAATGTGCTTATCGACACGAGGGCCGCCATTGCGGTTGTGATGAATGTCTTCATAATCGTTGTTTTTATGTTTTGTTCTTGCGTTTTCGCGTTTCTGCTTATATTACGCATGAGGGTGGCGGTTTGTGACAGTGTTTTCTGAATTTTTTTCATATGGGACGAAAATTTTCCTGCTGTATGAATATTCATGCAATATACAGATTTTATTCATACGGTATACTATGCGGCGTAAAACTTCCCGCAGATAAAAAAAATATGTCTGACATATTTTAAAATATCTCTGAGATAATTCAAAATATGTCAGACATAATTTTTCCCGCTTCCAATGCGGGTTTGCGCATGTGCTTTTACGGGGTGTGAATATTTATTCTTTTTCCCGTTGTGCGGTAATGTTTTTTCCCGATTCAGCAGCCCGCTTTTGCTACAATGCAGCTGTCGTACCATTCCTTCGGATGCATGTCGGTGTCGTGGGCGGTGGCGAACATTGCGTACAGCGCAGGATATTTCAGCTGCCGGCGCAATATGGTTTTGAGCACGTCGGTCTGCATGGGAATTATCTTCATGCCCTCGATGTGGCTGGCTCCGTCGGCCGAATAGTAGAACGTGTGTTTTCTTGCCCTGAAATCGGCCAGTACGTTGATGTGCAGGAATGTCGTTACGAACATGGCGTAGGCTTCTTCGCCGGAGTGGTGCAGCATGTAGTCGCCCAAGTGGCGCGACACGGGTTCCATTTCCATGCGCCGCTGATTGTTTCCGTCGGATAGCGTAGCCTCTATTAATAATGTATGCGCGCCGTATTCTTTGCAGGCTTCGTAATGATAGGTTATGTCTTCTCCGCCGCCCGCAGCATGGGTGCGCGGCAGCATGTCGGCGTCGAGCGACAGGTTCATGGCGGAAAGAATGTCGCCGTGCCGGTTGCTGATTTTATACCAAATCACGCCTACGATATATTCGAAGATAGTAGGCACATCGGCGTTGTTGGAAACAATGCTGCGTATGCTGTCGTCCTTGCGCGCCTCGAAGTCGTCGAGCAAATCGAGCAGCACACTGTCGGGAAACATGGTGTCGACGAGCCGGTCGAAGCGTTCGCGACGCTCGTTGTCGACTATGGTCTGCACTTCGTCGGCCGACGTTGCGCTGATGCCGTAATCGGCCGACAGTTTTTCGCACAGGTCGTCCATTGTGACGGAACAGTCCGGTATTATGTCCGGCAGTTCGTTGTCGTTTCCGAGTGCGGCTGTGCGTGTGAACGCTATTTTCTCGATTCCGTCGGCGCAGAGGGAGAAGAAACAGCTTGCCAGTAGTGTGAATTCTATTTTTCCCCCGGCAAAAGTCACCGTGTCGGTTATGTTGAAGTATCTGCGGTTCAGGTCGCGGTAGTCGTACAGCGTGGATTTGGCCTTGAACAGGTGCATTAGCCAGAAAAACCGTGTTCTGAACTCCCGCTCGTCGGCGCATTCGAGCAAAGGCACGTCGTTGAGCGCACCCGAGGGGTTGCAGCGTATGGCTCTTTCTCTTTTTACAGCGAAAAAGTAGCTCACCCAGTAACTTCCTATGTTTATTTTTCTGCAAGCCTTTAAAAGTTTCGCGAGCGAGTCGGCATTATCACGTTGCAGGTTGTGCGCGGCAAGGAACAGTCTGTAGTAATCCTTGTCGTATTTCTTGCTTTTACGATTAATGCCTACTTTGATAAAGAGTTCTTCATTCACCGTGCTCGAAAGGAACTCATTAAATGCCTCCTGATAATTGTTCATACCCATGAGGACGTTCAGAATAATGTCGTCGACGGAGGTCTGGCCGCTGCGCAGTTGCTTTATCTTTGATATAATGCTCTGCATTCTGGCGTGGGAAATTGCAAGCGGCAGAAGATATGTGAATTCCTCGGGGGTGAAGTGCCCGAGTTCGCCCAGCATTATCGCCAGAACAGCAAACGGTCTTACTTCGTGGTTTTCCACTTTTATAGAAGTCTTGAGCAGCTGTTTGAAATACAGGAAACTGTCGGCCGGAATTTGCAAAAGATTGTCGTTCGTTTTGAATGTTCCTTCCTGCGACATACGCAGCAGTTTTTCTCCCGCAGGCGTTAGGCGGCGTTCTTCGGTTATGAGGCCGATATTGCATAGGCCCGATGTTTTCTGTCGGGCGTCCTTGTCCTTACGTGGGGCATTGCCGCTCAGAAAACCGCTTTTCTTAATGAATTTGTAGTAACGTTCCTGAAGAGCTGCGTTGTCTTTCCATTGCTCGGCGGCGTGCTGCTTGCGGAATTCGGAAAGCAGCGCGAGCTGCCACTCTATTTTCTGATTGAAATCGGAAGTTCTGAAACTTGTAGTGCCGAGAGACCAGCAAAAGTTCTTGTAAGTGCCCATATCTTACTCGTAATTTGTTATAAGTACCTCGACGGGGGTTTTGTCGCGGTTCTTTTTGTGGTAGTTTGCGTTGCTGTAGTTATAGTCGAGCCTGTTTACGGTGTAGCGGGGATTGTTTTTTAACCATTCTGCGAGCGGGGCGTTTTCTTTTCCGTTGCCGTAGATGATGTTCGAGAGAGCGAACTTTATACCTCTGCCGTGGGCCTCGTCGAGATAGGCAAGGAGCTCGCGTTCGCACTTTTCGTTCCACGCGTTCCGCTCGTTGTACGTGGCGCAGGCCACGAGATATGGCGGGTCGGCGTAAATGAAGCTCCGTTCCGTGAGGTGGTCGAGGTTGAAACGGCGGAAATCGAGATTGCAAAGCGAAATGTCTTTGCTTTGCAGCTTTTCGGCAAAACGCAGTGCCTTTTTCCTGGCTCTGGCGTTGAAGTCGCGTTTTCCGGCCGGTAGGTTGAAATCTCCTTTTCCGTTGAAACGTATCTGGTTGTTGAAAGAGAATATTATGAGTGTGAAAAGTTTTATGAAATATTCGTCGTCGCGCCCGCGGAGTGCGTTGAAATCGTTGCGCAGCCGCATGAAATGCGGACGGTTAAAGGAAGCGAGGCCTCCGGAGGCGTTGCAGCCGTAATGGTCGTAGCCGTTGGCGGCGCTGTCGGAGAGTCCGTATTTTGCAACCGTGTTTTCTACGGCCGTCACTATGTCTTCGGGCGGCATGTTCTTGAACATTTCGAGAATGCCTGTGACGTGGCTGTCGATGTCGTTGAGAATTACGCTCTCGGCCCGCGCGTTCAGCCCTACGCTCGCCCCGCCGCAGAAAAGGTCGACGAACACGTCGGCATTGTCGGGGAAATGCGGCAGCAGTTGCGGCAGCAGCCGGAATTTGCCGCCCGTGTAGTTGAGCGGCGATTTTATATAAGGGGATGTTTTTCTCAGTTTCGGCATGTGCATACGAACAGGCGTTCGCGGTTGTTTTGAATGTCGGATTTTCCGGCCGAGAAAGGCTTGTGTTCCTGCGAGAATATTCTCACTTCCCCTTTCGAGCCGAGAATTTCGAGTATTTCATTGTCGCTTATCTTTGCGTTCGAACGTCCGTCTCCTTTGTTTCCCATGTTGTTGTACGACAATACGATGTAGCGCGTGCGCAGGTTTTTCACCAAGTCGGCGAATGCGCCAGCCGCTCTCGCCGTGCAATATTCGCTTCGGCCTCCGTTTTGTGTGAATTTGCAGGCAACGCCGTGCACTTCGGGCTTTTCCCAGCGTACGAGGTTCTCGTAAAGATGATAGGCGCTGTTGTATTGTCGCGAGTTGTAGGGAGGGTCGATATAAACCACGTCGGCGCGGAGCGAGTGTGCGAGAGTGTTGCCGTCTTCGCGGAAGATCTCGACGTTTCCGTATGAATGCGCGTCGATGAGTCGCAGTTGCAGAGGTTTGTCGGGGATCTCACGTCCTTTTATATAGGCTTCGAAATGTCCGAGTGTGTTTGCCTTGCGGTCGATGTTGTAAATCAGCGTTGCCAGCAGTATGTCGTACTCTTTTTCGGTGAGTTCTTCGCGGCGGTCTTCGATGTCCTGCCTTATGAAACCTATGAGTTTCGAGGCATTGCGGGCAAAGTATTTCCCGCCGAAGTTTGTAGAGAAATAGTTGTCGGGCAGTGCGGCGGCGTCAGTGCCGTTGTAGCGGTCTGTCAGTGCGGCGAGCTTGTCTCTGCTCCATTCGCCGGAGGCAAAGAACGCCTTATATATAATGTTGTTTGCGTAAAGTATGTCGTTTACCGTCACTTCGTCGTAGAGGCCTATCGCTTTTGCGGCCACTATGCCTGTGCCGGCAAACAGGTCGCAGAACGTTCTCGCTTCGGGGCACTCCCGCTTTATGGTCTCGATTATCCAGTCGGCCAGCTTGGCCTTGCTGCCTATGTAGCGGCGACTTTGCAGGGCTATCAGCCCTTGTCGGGGCTCTTTGTCGTTTTTCGGAAATCCGGGCATTGTTGCAATGGGCCTTGTCTGGAAGGTGCAAGGCGCTTTTCGTGTTGTCGTAGGTGTAGCAAAGTTAAGAAAAGAACATGAAATAATTTCAGCAACCGTGTTTTTTCGCTTTCTGCTCCCGTTGTTGCGGGCGGATTTGGGTAGCCGGCACGTAGAAAAAAATATGTCTGACATAATTTAAAATATCTCAGACATATTTTAAATTATCTCTGAGATAATTTTTCCTGCGTGCTTTGCGAGGAAATGAAACATTAATGTAACACGATTTTAAAATGTTCATAACTCCTCCGATACGGCAGCGTAACATCGCGACTCTAATTTTGCCGTCGAAAACGAATACAAAATAACCGATATGATGTTTATGAAAAAAATTGCGGCGGCATTCGTGCTGTGTGCGGTGGGAACAATCGCGGCAACTGCACAGGAAGTCGTCGGAAAGGTGGTTGACCAGAAAACGAAAGAGCCGCTCATCGGTGCTTATGTTACGATAGCAGGTACGGACAAGTTTGCAATTACCGATGTCGCCGGAGTTTTCGGCATAGCAGGCCTTGCAGTCGACACCTGCACGCTCAACGTAAGGTTTATATCCTATAAGTCTGTAAGCCTGGTAGGCGTGAAGCCTGTGAAGCGCACTGGTGCAAGCGATACGTTGGTTGTGGAACTGGCTACCGATGACCAGAAACTTCGCGGTGCGTCGGTAACTGGCGTGAGAAAGAAAGACACCGAAACGGCAATGGTGCAGCAAATGAAGAGCGAGCAGGCGATAGTGAGCAATATCTCGGCCCAGGAAATAAAGCGCACGCAGGATTCGAACGCCGGAGAGGTGGTGAGGCGGGTGCCTGGAGTGAGCCTTATCGAAGATAAGTTCGTAATGGTGCGCGGCCTTTCGCAACGTTATAACAATGTATGGATAAACGGCGGAGCCGTACCGAGTTCCGAGGCTGATTCGAGAGCTTTCTCGTTCGACATAATCCCGAGCTCGCAAATGGATAATCTCGTCATCGTCAAGACACCCGTTTCGGAATATCCCGCAGACTATTCGGGTGGATTCATAATGATAAACACCAAAGACATACCCGAGGAAAACTCTTTCGAAGTGTCGCTCGGAAGTAACTGGAACGACGCAACGCATTTCTCGGATTTTAAATACAACAAGGGTTCGGACACCGACTTCTTGGGATTTGACGGCGGTTTGCGCAGTTTGGACGGCGGAATCGGGGCGAAACTGAAAAGTTTTGACGGAGATAAAACGAGTCTTCTGGGAAATGGGCTGAACAACGACTGGCACGTGAAAAACATGACGCCTTTTGCCGATTTGAAACTCTCGGCCAACTGGAACCGCCGCTTTGTGTTCGACGGCTATAAGCTCGGCATGATTGCCGCCGTGAACTATACGAACGAGTACCGCACATACGATAATATGCAGAACAATCTTTTCGGAGTGTATGACGCACATAACGACCGTTCGAACTATCTGCGTTATTCGGTGGACGATCAATATAATCACAATGTGCGGCTCGGTGCCATGTTCAACGTTACCTTTTTTTCGCGGAATTCGAAAAACAAGTACCAGTTCAAGAATATTTTCAATCAGCTCGGAAATTCACGTTACACGTGGAGAGAAAGCGTTTCGGCTCAGTCGAATTATGAAAAATCGGCCGAATACTATTATCGCAGCCGCACCACTTACAACGGGCAGCTTGCAGGAAAACACACGTTCGATAAAGACATTATGAACTGGAACTTAGGTTATGCCTACGCCAACCGGCATTTGCCCGACCGCAGAAGGTATCTTGTGGACGATGCCCTGGAAAGCGGTGTGTATGCCCTTACCAAAGGCAACGATGTCTCGCGCGAATGGACACAGCTCGATGAACATGTCGTTTCGGCCGACGTAAATGACGAGCATCGTTTTTCTTTCGGTTCATGGCAGCCCAAACTCAAGGCCGGAGCCTACGGAGAATACAGAACACGTAAGTATAAAACGCGCGAGTTTATATATGCGTGGAATACGGCTTCAAATATCTTGCCCGCCGGATTCCGGCAAATGGACATGACAGAGCTGCTGAGCAACGGGGAGTACTTCGGTTATGACCGCCTGTACCTGCTGGAGCAGATGAACATGCGGAACGATTATCGCGGAAACAATCTTCTCGGGGCCGGATACCTTGCGGCAACGCTACCGTTAGGAAAGTTCGACGTTTATGCAGGACTTCGTTTCGAGCACAACGATATGGAACTGATTTCGAACACCCGCGACGACGAGCGTAGCGAATCGAGCCGCCACTATCGCAGCGATGATTTGTTTCCCTCGCTCAATTCCACTTACAGGTTCAACGAAAAGCACCAGGTGCGTCTGAGTTACGGGCGAACGGTGAACCGTCCGGAATTCCGCGAAGTGTCTTCGTCGGTTTATTACGATTTCGATCTCGCATCGAGTGTGCAGGGAAACACAGAGCTCCGCAACTGTTACATCGACAACATAGACATGCGCTACGAGTTCTATCCCTCGCGCGGCGAAATGGTGTCGCTCGCGGCATTCTACAAGCACTTCGATTCGCCTATAGAGTGGACTTACACCGTGTCGGGCGGAACCGATTTGATTTATTCCTACAAAAATGCAAGGTCGGCTGACAATTACGGCCTTGAGCTCGACATTCGCAAAGATCTTTCTTTCGTAGGGTTGCGCGGCTTCTCATGGTCGTTCAACGGAGCACTTATAAAAAGCCGTGTAAAGTTCGACGCGGGAGCGAAAGAAAAGAACCGCCCCATGCAAGGGCAATCGCCGTACCTTATAAACACCGGAATTTTCTATAAGAACGAGCGGTTTAAGCTCAATGCCTCGCTGCTGTATAACCGGATAGGAAAGAGAATTATAGGTGTGGGGCGTTCGGAGGGCACCACGGGGAGCGATGAAAACGCACGTATTCCCGATTCATACGAAATGCCGCGGAACACTATCGACCTTTCCGTATCGAAAAACTTCGGAAAGCATTGGGAGGTAAGAATGAACATACGTGACCTGCTCGCCGAAAAAGTTTGCTATAAGCAGTTTGCAGACGTCGTTTATAATGACGGAACTAAGCGCGAGGTGGAGCAGATAACCCGCAGTTACAAGCCAGGGCGGAATGTTGCGGTTTATGCAACTTACAAGTTCTGAGTTGGGGGATAATGGAAGTCTGGCGGAAAACTCGGCAATGAAAATAGGTGGTGTGATATGCGAAAATTAAATGATTATTCACTGTTTTTCACACATGGCAACGAATGTAAAAAACCTCTTCCCGCACGTAGGAAAAATTATCTCTGACATATTTTGAATTATCTCAGATGTATTTTAAAATATCTCAGACATATTTTTGGCCGCGTCGGTAAAGGGCTCGGAAAGGTAGGAAACGAATATTCTGAAAAAGTTAAGGAGTGTGAAAATGTGCGGCGCGCAAAAATTCAGAATAAATATATCTAAACTAATAATAACGGCGTATTACGAAGCATACGCTTTAAATCAAACAAACAAAAAAAGATGAACAAGAAAATGATTATCGGATGCATGAGCATCCTGCTACAGGCATTCGCAATGGTAAGTTGCAGCGACGACAACGGAGGTAACAACGAAAAAGGCGATTATGTGTGGACAACTGACGGCGGCCTGAAGGCCTGCGACCATCTGCTTTTCACCGCAGGCAAGGAAGACGCGGCAGGCAAGGAGATAGGCAACGGCGACCAGGAATTCGTGTTCAAGGGAAAGCAAACTCTGAAGAAAGGTACCTATCTTCTTAAAGGTTGGGTGTATGTGACCGACGGAGCGGTATTGACCATAGAGCCGGGTACTGTGATAAAAGGCGACAAGAATACGAAAGCGGCGCTCATCGTAGAGCGCGGCGGGAAACTCTATGCCCAGGGAACGGCAACGGAACCTATCGTATTCACTTCGGCACAGGCTAAGGGCAGTCGCCGTCCTGGCGACTGGGGCGGAGTTATACTCTGCGGCAAGGCCGTGAACAACCAAAACGAAATGCAGATAGAGGGCGGCCCGCGCACGAAGCACGGCGGCAGCAACAATACCGACAACTCGGGTGTGCTTAGCTATGTGCGAATAGAGTTTGCCGGATATCCTTTCCAGACCGACAAGGAAATCAACGGCCTGACGTTTGGTTCGGTGGGCAGCGGCACGCAAGTAGACCACATCCAGGTTTCGTATTCAAACGACGACTCGTTCGAATGGTTCGGCGGCACGGTCGACGCAAAATACCTTATTTCTTACAAGGGCTGGGACGATGATTTCGATACAGACAACGGATTCTCCGGCCGCGTGCAGTTCGGTCTTGCTGTTCGCGACCCGAAAATAGCCGACCAGTCGCAGAGTAACGGCTTCGAAAGCGACAACTGCGCCGATGGTGCGGCGGTATCACCCTACACCACGGCCATATTCTCGAATATCACGTTCGTGGGGCCGAAACTCGACCCCTCTTTTGTCAATACTGACGCTTATATTACCGGTGGAACCATGAACCCCAACAACGGCTCTGCGCTTGGAAAATTCCAGGCTGCAATGCAGATTCGCCGCAACAGCCGCCTGAGCTGTCATAACAGTATTGCTATCGGATTCCCCATAGGATTGATTTTAGACAACGAGAAAGGAAACACCCAGGGAGCGGCTACGAGCGGTATGCTCAAGCTGCAGAACATCTGGTTTGCCGGCATGGAAGCAACCGGAACCGACGCGAACAAAGTGTATGAGGATTATCTCGTGACGGGGTATGCCGATTCGAAACCGGTGCTCGACAGGACACAGCGGTCGTTCTCTTCTACGTTTTTTCTCGCGCAGAACGGAAACAAGGCATATCAGAACATTTCCGACCTCGGCATGAACAGCGACGGATATACTCCGCAAACCGGAAGCGCTGTGCTCAACGCGGCTTCGTTTGCCGGCTTAGACGCGTGGTTCACCAACGTAAGCTATATAGGAGCGTTCGGTGCGGGCGACAACTGGGCCGACGGCTGGACGAACTTCGACCCCGAGAACACGGATTATTGATTTTAAGAGCCGAAGAAGCATAAACGATATTCTTTAGGCGGAAATTTGAGCGATAGCAGATTTTCGCGAGAAAGTAAAATTCGGATTCCTTTGCGGGAGTCCGAATTTTTCCGCATTGTTCCGCTTTCCGAAATACCGTTGCGCGTAACTTTTAAAAGGCTTTCCGGAGGAAATAAAAATTATGTCTGACATATTTTAAAATATCTCAGACATAATTTAAAATATGTCCGATGTATTTTTAATTATCTCCGATGTGTTTTTTTCTGCCCGAAACACGGGGCTTGCAAAGGCGCGCACTCTGGCTTTCGTTTCATATGTGTGATTTTGCAATAACGATGTGAGAGATATTTATCTTATGAATAGGGTGCGACTATCCGTAGGGTACGCTTCCTTTCGACGTGGCAGTTAAAAAAACTCCGCACGTAACGAATGCCGTGCGGAGGTGGAATAGTATGAAAAACAATTAATCTTCAGTTTTCGTGGGTCTGGTCGTAAGCCTGTGCGGAATGGTCGGAATGTGCAGCCTTTATCGTTTCCAGAAACGCGACGTGATGTCTTCTCGGGAACCGTCGGCCTTTATTTTGTAGAGCCTCTGGTTCGTGGTGCACTTGTTGAGCGGTCCGCATTCGGGCCTGTATTGTCCTATCTTCACATAGTCGAACGCTTCGGGCTCGAAATTCTCCGGAAAGTCGTTCCTGCCCGAATACCACGCCGTGGCGAGTTTTCCGGCATAGCGTTTCTTTATGTATTTCGCAAGGTGGGCCACTTCTTTCGGGTCGTTGTCGCCGCCCATGAAGCTGACACATGTGATTTCGCCTGCAAGAGGAGCCGCCATGTCGTCGAGAGCCTTTTCGTCGAGCACATTGCCCCTGTCTTCGCGCAGGTAGGGGCTGTGGCAGCCCTTGCAGCGGTTGGGACAGAGCGACAGGTTTACGGCAAGCGTCACTTCGTCGGGAATTTCCTGGAATACGATGTCGTAGCCTACGTATTTAAGCATTCTTTTCTGCCTTGACAGGCTCTGGAGCCTGGTTTGCCGCGTCGTAAAAACGGCGTGCGGCCTCTTTCTGACGGTCTTGAGAGAAATTCGATACGCGCTTGAGATAACCGATTACGCGGGTGAGGTAGTCGATGTTGCTGCTGTGGCACTCGGGACACTCCTTGAGGTAGCGTTTGTCGATGTGGCCGCAGTCGTTGCAAAGCGTGTTGGGCACATTGAACGTGAAATAGTTGCAGCCTTCTATGGCGGCCACGCGGAGAAGCTGGCGGTATTGGCGCTTGCTCAGGTGCTCGTCGAGATTCATGTGGAGCGCGGAGCCGCCGGTGAGGTGCTCGATGTATTTGCGGCCGTGCAGGCGGAATTTCTCGAGTATGTGGGTGTTCGTGTCCTCTACAATGTAGAAATAACTGTTGTAGCAGTCGCGCGGAACATAGTAGCCGTCCTCGCGGTCCCAGCGGGCGTGTTTTACACCAACGTTTTCGGCGGGAATCATTTCGCAGTTGAAGAGAACATCTTTGGTGCGGTATTTTTTGTTGTAGTATTCCACCGTCTCGAGAATCCCCTGAACGAAATTCAGATACTCTTCGTTGTCGGAAATGGTTAATCCGAGCGACTCGGCGGCCTCGACCATACCGTTTACTCCCACGGTGAGATACTGGCGCGCGATGTTTATGTAGCCCGAATCGAAAAGCGGGAGCATTCCGCGGCGCTGCAAATCCTTTAGGTTTTCATTGTATGCCAGCTGTACCTTGTGGATGAGATCTATTACGTCGGCCACGAAATCAAGATAGGGTTTTCCCTGGCGGGTGGCCTCCTGGACGCAACGGTTAAGGTTTATTGTGAGTACGCTCTTCGAACCCGTCGAAACACCTCCGGCGCCGAGCGTGTAGCTGAAGCCGTTGTCCTGGATTTCGTTGCGAAGACGGCAGCAGGAAGCCAGCGAGTCGGCGTTGTCGCTCATGTAGGTGAAGAAGGAATGGCCTTCGGAATACATTTCGGCGGTGAAATCGGCGTATTCCTTGTCCATTACGTCGCCGTCTTTGGTAAGTAGCGCCATTGTCTCGACAGGGAAAGTAAGAACTGTCTTGGTGCGTTCCTTGTTGAACCATTTCATGAAACGTTTCTGGAGCCAGTTTACGGCGTTCCAGTCGGGCTGTGAGCCGTCGGGGTAGTGGAACTCTCCGAATATGCTTTCAAAATAGTAACGGTCGTAATAGGAAATGTTCCAGAAGACAGCCTGGAAGTTACGTGCTCCGGTGGGCTGGTTTATCGAGTATACCACCTGTTCGAAGCAGTCGGTAATCACTTTGTCGAGCGTGCGGTGGCGCTGCGAAAGGTCTACAACTTCGTCGGCGCGCTTGTAGAAATCCTCGCCGTATTCGAGGGCGATGAAGTAAGCCATATACATCAGGAATTCGGGCGTGGCGCACGCACCGCTCAGCATGCTCGATACGATGAATACCATGTTGATGAATCCTCCGCAGAACGATTTGAGGTTTGTGGGGCGGGTAGAGTTTCCGCCTATGCTTTTTGTGCCGTCGAGTAGCCAGGGATACATCGTTATGCTGGCGCAGTAGTTTGCGAGGCAGGTTTCGTCGTTCTTGTATATGAAGTGGTGTTCGAGCATGTAGAGATAGCGGTCGGCGAGTTCCTTGCCGTACATATCTTTAATGCGGTCGCAGAGCAGACGCCGGTTAAGGCGTATGAAGTTCGACTTGGGAAGCTCGCCTATAAGCGTTGCTATGTTCTTGTTCTCGACATTGGCGTTCGCGTCGTATTTGCTTCCCGAGGCGGGGTTGGAGGCGTTGCAGTAGTCGATGAGGAATCTTAGCTTATCGCGCACTTCGCGGTCTTCGAAGTGGCGCTGGCGGTAGAGCATGTACGATTTTGCGGCTTTGTAGTGCTTTTCGGCCATGAGTGCTACTTCCACCTGGTTCTGTATGTCCTCGACGCTCATGCCGTTGCAGAATTTCAGATGATCGAGTACGCGCTGCACGTCGTCTGCGCGTACAGGGGTGTTCACCGAGGCGAAAGCTTTCAGTATGGCGCTTTTTATTTTCTCGAGCGAGAAGCTTTCGGCTTTTCCGTCTCGCTTGGTGATTAAGAAGTTGTCGTAGCTCATAAATTTTATTTTTATTATTTCTTTTATCTCTTAGGTTCCCCGTTTTATAAGATTATCTTTTGCGGGGCAACCGGCGGTTTTTATGATTTACCGTATCTTGAAAGGAAAAGGTTGCGTGCTGGATTTAGACTTGAATATCTCTGCCTTTCAGTGGATTGCGTTCTTGGTTTGAGTCTCTCTCGTAATGTTGGCGGCTGATTCTTTTTCAGTTTGCAAAGATATGTTTTTAAATAATACGGGACGCTGCGGAAGCAATATTATTTTCCGTTTTGGAAAACTTTTTTATTTTCAGGAATGAAAAAGTTTTCTGAAATGGAAAACTTTTAAGTTGAAAAATATAATATTATTTTCCGTTTTATTGTGTTCCTGCTTGTTATCCGGTATTGCAAAGTTAGTTGTTTTATTTGTTCGCCTGCTGCAAACAGAGTTAAATATTTCAGAAAAAACAGGGATGTGTATAAACGCATGATTATGTGTCGTTTTTGAATTTTCATTGCATGGAGAACGGGAAATAACGTAACGGATAAATTCGCAGGGCGAAAACCGACGTTTTTTTTGCCTGCCTGACATTTTGTCAGGTCGTTTTTTTCATGCCGGTAAAAAGAGCCTGAAAAATTATCTCAGACATATTTTAAAATATCTCAGAGATAATTCAAAATATGTCTGAGATAATTTTTTCTACAAGCGGGAAGTGTTTTTCTTCGTGCCGGCGGGAGGTGCGGGCACATGACAAAATGTCATGTTCTGAAAAGTACGGTTTTGCTACGGTGGTGCGGATATAGCGGTTCGGTGAACGTTATGGCTGTATGGGCGGCGTTGGCTGCTGAGGATGCTTGTTGTGATTGTGTTCCGGAACGGCAGCGTTGGAATCTGGGCATAAAAAATCCGGCAACCCCGTTCGGGGTTGCCGGAATATTTGTATGTGTCGTTCTGGAAACTTATCCGAGCTTCGGACCTGCTGCAACGAGTGCCTTGCCGGCTTCGTTGCTTTCGTATTTCTTGAAGTTCTTGATGAAGCGTCCTGCGAGGTCTTCAGCTTTCTTGTTCCACTCCTCGGCGTTTGCGTAAGTGTCGCGCGGATCGAGGATTGCGGGATTGACTCCGGGCAATGATGTGGGAACAACGAAGTTGAAGTAAGGAATTGTCTTGGTTTCAGCTTTCTCTATCGAGCCGTCGAGGATAGCGTCGATGATAGCGCGGGTGTCTTTGATAGAGATGCGCTTGCCTGTTCCGTTCCAGCCGGTGTTTACGAGGTAAGCCTTAGCACCGGTGCGTGTCATCTTCTTAACGAGCTCCTCAGCGTATTTTGTGGGGTGGAGTTCGAGGAATGCCTGGCCGAAGCAAGCCGAGAAAGTAGGCGTAGGTTCGGTGATTCCGCGCTCGGTACCAGCCAGTTTTGCGGTGAAGCCCGAAAGGAAGTAGTATTTAGCCTGCTCGTTGTCGAGAATCGAAACGGGGGGCAGCACGCCGAATGCGTCGGCAGAGAGGTAGATTACCTGCTGTGCGTGGGGACCTTTCGATACGGGCTTGACGATGTTGTTGATGTGGTAAATGGGGTAGCTTACGCGGGTGTTCTCTGTAACGCTCTTGTCGGCGAAGTCGATTTTGCCGTTGGCGTCAACGGTAACGTTCTCGAGGAGAGCGTCGCGCTTGATTGCGCCGTAGATGTCGGGCTCAGCTTCTTTGTCGAGGTTGATGACCTTAGCGTAGCAGCCGCCTTCGTAGTTGAATACGCCCTCGTCGTCCCATCCGTGCTCGTCGTCGCCGATGAGTTTGCGCTTCGGGTCGGTCGAAAGAGTGGTCTTGCCGGTTCCGGAGAGGCCGAAGAATATTGCCGATGAAGTGCCGTCCATGTTGGTGTTTGCCGAGCAGTGCATGGAAGCTATGCCGCGCAACGGGTTGAAGTAGTTCATCATCGAGAATATACCTTTCTTCATTTCGCCGCCGTACCATGTGTTGATGATAACCTGCTCTTTCGATGTAAGGTTGAACACTACTGCGGTTTCACTGTTGAGGCCGAGCTCCTTGTAGTTCTCTACTTTTGCTTTCGAAGCGTTGTATACAACGAAGTCGGGCTTGAAGTTGGCGAGTTCTTCGGCTGTGGGGCGGATGAACATGTTGGTAACGAAGTGTGCCT
This sequence comes from uncultured Prevotellaceae bacterium, assembly GCA_905202115.1. GTDB lineage: Bacteria > Bacteroidota > Bacteroidia > Bacteroidales > Bacteroidaceae > UBA6398. The sequence goes on from CAJKQZ010000017.1 coordinate 16,590, forward strand.
GCCATGCAACTTCAACAATGAAGCGTACGCAGAGGCGGGTTGTGGGGTTTGCGCCGCAGAAGCCGTCTACCACGTAGAGTTTCTTGCCGGAGAGTTCCTTTACGGCAAGTTCTTTGAGCACATTCCATGTTTCAACCGATGCTTTCTTGTTGTCGTTCTTGTATTCGTCGGTTGTCCACCATACGGTATCTTTGCTGGTTTCGTCGTAAACGATGAACTTGTCTTTGGGTGAGCGGCCGGTGTATATACCAGTCATTACGTTGACTGCGCCCAGCTCGGTTTCCTGTCCTTTTTCGAAGCCTTCGAGGCCTGCTTTGGTCTCTTCTTCGAAAAGTACTTCGTAGGAAGGATTGTGCATCACTTCCTTCACATTCTGAATGCCATACTGGCTCAAATCCAAATTTGCCATAATGTTGAAGTTTTATCTTAGTTTTAGTTATATGTAATCTTTTTGCAGGCAGGGCGTTGCGTGTCCCTGTGAATCCGTTACAAAATTAAGGAAAAGCGTATGACGTGCTTTTTCTGTCATATTAATTATTGTGTTAAAGTGTTAATTCTATGATAAAATGGGCAGCGAAAATTCTGAGGCTCCGCGTTTTGCAAAGCATGATTTGCAAAGGTGGCAGGGCTTGGGCCCGCTGACAGCAGGCAGCTGTGCGCGGAATGTGTTGTTATGTTATAGATCGGTATGCGGGTGGGATTTTTCTGTCGGATGTGTCTTTAATGATTTTAATGTATTTAAGGTCGTTGGAGGCCTTTGAAACCGTGCGGTTTTGCAGACAAAAACGGTCAGCTGGCAAGTAATTGAAAATCAGCAGGTGTATATATGGTAAAAAATATGTCTGAGATAATTCAAAATATCTCAGACATATTTTCAATTATCTCCCTTGTATTTTCAATTTGCTGCGGGAAGTTTTTCACCGTGTAAAAAAATAAAATATTTTTCTGCGAGGCCGTTTTTTATAAAACCTTCTCTATTCAATTTTCTGCCGGAACGGTTCCGCACGTCCGTGTGGCATTGGTTTCCGTCGGCCGGATGAAACGCAAAACCGCCCGTCGCTTTGTTGCAGCAGCGGGCGGCTTGTTGTTCTTGGGGCTTGCGGCCTCTGCGAAGTGTTACTTACGCAGGCCCAATGCCTTGACAATTGCGCGGTAGCGGTTGATGTCGCGGTCTTTCAGGTAATTGAGCAGTGCGCGGCGCTTGCCTACCAGTCTTACGAGAGCCCTTTCTGTGTTATGATCTTTACGGTTGGCTTTCATGTGTTCCGTCAGGTGGGAGATACGGTATGAAAATAATGCCACCTGAGCTTCGGGTGAGCCGGTGTCAGTATTCGACTTTCCGTATTGTCCAAAGATCTCTTTCTTTTTGTCTTGGTCTAAGTACATAAGAAATGTTGAATTTATTGATTACTAATTGCTGCAATTTTATCTGCAAGCGGGTGCAAATGTAGGCATTTACTGTTAATTAGCAAACTTTGAGCGACATTTTGTGCGCTTTCGGGGTGAGAAATGAACGAAAAGCGTGCTTCCCGCCATGCGTTTGCATATAAAAATTGTAAATTTGCACCGTTTTTTAAAGGATATTTTTTCAATGCAAGACATTCGTAACATTGCAATCATAGCACACGTCGACCACGGAAAAACAACCCTTGTCGACAAAATGCTTATGGCCGGCAAGCTGTTCCGCGACAATCAGAACACGGGAACACAGATTCTCGACAGCAACGACCTCGAGCGCGAAAGAGGCATAACCATTCTGTCGAAAAACGTTTCGATACGTTACAAGGACGTGAAAATAAATATTATCGACACTCCGGGGCACAGCGACTTCGGCGGCGAGGTGGAGCGCGTGCTCAACATGGCCGACGGATGCATACTCCTTGTCGACGCTTTCGAAGGCCCGATGCCGCAAACGCGCTTCGTGCTGCAAAAGGCGCTTCAGATAGGATTGAAACCCATTGTTGTGGTAAACAAGGTAGACAAGCCCAACTGCCGGCCCGAAGAAGTGTACGAAATGGTGTTCGATCTGATGTACTCTCTCGACGCAACGGAAGACCAGCTCGACTTTCCCGTGGTTTACGGCTCGGCCAAGCAGGGATGGATGGGGCCCGACTATAACAGACCTACGAACGACATCACTTATCTGCTCGACAAAATTATAAATGTCATTCCCGCACCGGAGCAGCTGGAAGGTACGCCGCAGATGCTCATAACCTCGCTCAGCTATTCCAGTTATACGGGCCGTATCGCCGTGGGGCGCGTTCACCGCGGCACACTCACCAACGGCATGGACGTTACGATTGCCCACCGCGACGGAACCTTAGAGAAAACAAAGATAAAAGACCTTCAGACATTCGAGGGAATGGGCCAGGCTCACGCCGAAAGCGTGTCGAGCGGAGACATCTGCGCCATTGTGGGCCTTGACAACTTCGAGATAGGCGACACGATATGCGATTTCGCCAATCCCGAGCCGCTTCCTCCCATTGCTATCGACGAACCGACGATGTCTATGCTGTTCACGATAAACGATTCGCCGTTCTTTGGCCGCGAAGGAAAATACTGCACCTCTCGCCACATAGGCGACCGCCTGAAAAAAGAGCTCGAAAAGAATCTCGCGCTGAGGGTAAAGGAGCTGTCGGCCGACAGCTGGGCGGTTTCTGGTCGCGGCGTGCTTCATCTCTCGGTGCTTATCGAGACAATGCGCCGCGAGGGCTATGAATTGCAAGTGGGCCAGCCGCAGGTTATCTACAAGAACATCGACGGAGTGAAATGCGAGCCGATCGAGGAACTTACAATCAATGTTCCCGAGGAATATTCAAGCAAGATGATAGATATGGTCACGCGCCGCAAGGGCGAGATGACTTCAATGGAGTCGCAGGGAGACCGCGTGAACATCGAGTTCGAGATTCCCTCGCGCGGAATAATAGGTTTGCGCACCAATGTGCTTACCGGTAGTCAGGGAGAGGCAATAATGGCCCACCGTTTCAAGGAATACCAGCCGTACAAGGGCGAAATCGTGCGCCGCACCAACGGTTCGATGATTGCATTGGAGAGCGGAACGGCCTTTGCCTATGCTATCGACCACCTTCAGGACAGGGGAAAATTCTTCATCTCGCCGCAGGACGATGTGTACGCCGGCGAAGTGGTAGGAGAGCACGTTCACGACAACGACCTCGTGGTGAACGTTACCAAAGCCAAGCAGCTTACGAATATGCGCGCGAGCGGAGCCGACGAAAAGGCCAGAATCGTGCCGCCCGTGGTTTTCTCGCTCGAAGAAGCCCTCGAATACATCAAGGAGGACGAATATGTGGAGGTTACTCCCAAGAATATGCGAATGCGCAAGGTGATTCTCGACCATCTCGAGCGCAAGCGTGCCGCCAGATAGTATTTCGCGGAAAGAAATATGCTTGTATTTCGATAAATATACAGAACAGCGGCGCAAACACAGGTTTGCGCCGCTGTTTGTTTCTTATATAGTGCGAGGCGTTATGCCTTTTCCGTCGTTATTTTGCGCTTATGAACAGCCATACGCTTACGAGAATTATCACGCCGAGCACGAGTTTGTTGTAGAACTCCTTGTTTATATGACGTATCAGGCGCATGGCGAGAAAGTTTCCCACCATCATCGTCAGTCCTATCACTACGCCGTGCACGAGCGCCTGCCAGTCGAGGTATCCCAGCGCGTGATAGGTGTACGCCCGCACGATGTGCATGGACGTTGCCGCCATAGCTTCGGTGGCAATGAACGCCACGGGCGTAAGGTTGAGAGTGAGGAATACCGAACTGCTCAGCGGGCCGTACAGTCCTATGAGCCCGTTTACGGCTCCCGTTATGGCGCCGCCTGCAAACATCGTAGGGCGCGAAGAGGGCAATTTGAATTTGCCTATGAACGTCGTAAGAGCGAATATTACGAGGCAGACGCACACAATGCGCGTCATCAGAACTTTCGGCGCAATGGCAAAGCCGAAAGCGCCCAGCGCCGTGAAAGGTATGGCGAACAAAAGAAACTGCAGAACCTTTTTCCAGCAGATTTTCTTGAAGCCGAGCGTCATTTTTGCCGCGTTGCTCATGAGCTGCGCAACCGCTGCCACGGGCACGGCCACCTGCACGCCCGATACGCTCGCTATGGCCGGAATGATGACAAGTCCTCCGCTGCAACCAACGGCGCCCGATAAAAATCCGGCAGCCAAACCAACGAGAGCGAAGAATAGTTCATCAGACATAAGGCTTTATTTTTAATGCAAAATTACGAAAAAATAAGCAAACTCCCCGATGTGCCGCCATGTAATCGGAGTGTTTGTGGCTTAGTGGCCGAGGGGAAACGGTGCGGATGCAGAACTGCGGCAACGGTTCCGTTTTTATGTGCAAAGATATTCATATAAAGAAAACCGCGGTTCTCCGTTATAAATTCCGCCGCTTTTCCGAGTATGTTTTACAGACAAAAACGGTCAGCGGCCAAGCACTTGAAAATCAGCATGTATATATGTAGCAAAAAATATGTCTGAGATATTTTAAAATATCTCAGACATATTTTGAATTATCTCCCTTGTAATTTCAATTTGCTGCGGGAAGATTTTTTTGTGTCGGGATTTTTTTTTCGCAAAAAGTGATTTGTTTGTGTTTTTTCTGTAATTCCGTGATTCTTTCGGCGGGCGGATTGATGATATGTTGCAGCCCGTTGTGGAAAATGGGCGGATATATTATACTATGACGTACCTTTTTGTTAAATTTGCCTATAATAGATGTTGCGGCCTTTAGGACTGCGCTTTTTTAAATAATCGTATTCATAATTTCAAAAGACTAATATCGATGCAAATCAGACCTGCGGCAGCGTTTGCCGACACAAAACCTCATTATGACATTCTCGACGGCCTGCGCGGCGTGGCTGCGCTGCTGGTTGTTTGGTATCACGTGCACGAAGGCTTTTCGTTTGCCGGCGACGGGGGACCTATCACGGGCATTAACCACGGATACCTGGCGGTTGACTTCTTTTTTATGCTTTCGGGCTTCGTTATAAGTTATGCTTACGACGACCGCTGGGGGAAAAGCCTGACGCTGGGCAATTTCTTCAAACGCCGTCTAATCCGTCTGCACCCTATGGTGATGATGGGCGCGTTTTTGGGCGCTATAACCTTTTGCATTCAGGGCTGTGTGCAGTGGGACGGAACGCATGTTGCCACATCGGCCGTAATGATTGCGCTGCTTTGCGGAATGTTCTTTATTCCGGCGCTGCCGGGTATGGCGCGCGAGGTGAGGGGCAACGGCGAGATGTTTCCGCTTAACGGCCCGAGCTGGTCTTTGTTTTTTGAATATATAGGCAACATTGTCTATGCGCTTGTGATTCGCCGCTTGTCGACGAAAGTGCTGGCGGTGTTTACGGGACTGTTAGGAGTGACATATGCATGGTTTGCCATTGCCGACGTTTCGGGCTATGGCTGCATGGGAGTGGGCTGGACGCTCGATACTCTGAACTTTGCCGGCGGATTGCTGCGAATGATGTTCCCGTTCTCTATGGGTATGCTGCTGTCGCGCACGTTCCGGCCGGTGAAGGTAAGAGGCGCGTTCTGGATTTGTTCGGTCGTGTTGCTGGCTTTCTTTATCGTGCCCAATCTTTTGCCCTGGAGCGGCCTGTGCATGAACGGCGTGTTCGAGTTCTTCTGCATTGCGGCTGTATTCCCCACGCTTGTGGTGCTCGGTGCCTCGGGCGTAACGAGCGACAGGTGCTCGGCAATGGTGTGCAAGTTCTTCGGCGACATATCGTTCCCGCTCTATATAATTCACTATCCGTTCATGTATCTGTTTTACGCGTGGATGATGAAGACGCAGCAGTTTACTCTGGTCGAGACATGGCCGGTGGCGATAGGCGTGTGCGCGTGGAACGTGGCGCTGGCGTGGTTGTGCCTGAAATTCTACGATTTGCCGGTGCGCAGGTGGCTCACAAAGCGTTTCCTTCCGCAGAGCAAGCATTGAAAATGCTGCAAAAACATATAAGTATACCGCCCGCGGCTCATCGTAGCTGCGGGCGTTTTGTTTGTTCGGCAAATCTTTTCGGAATTTCCGGTGTTGCTTGGTAGCGGGAAAGCCTTTTGTCTTTTCCTTATGGCGGTGGAAAATACCGTGCGAGTAGAAAACCGGAGTAATAGGGGTTTGTGAAAAAATTGGCCTCTTGAAAAAATAAAATATTTTTTTCGTGGTAAAAAACCTCCCGCAGGAAATTAAAAATACAAGGGAGATAATTCAAAATATGTCTGAGATAATTTAAAATAT
>CAJKQZ010000018.1 GCA_905202115.1 uncultured Prevotellaceae bacterium
CATATTTTCGATTATCTCCCTTGTATTTTCAATTTACTGCGGGAACTTTTTTACCTCACGAAAAAAAATATTTTTTTCTTTTCGGAGATATTTTTTCCAGACCGGAGTTTTCTGCCGTTTTTACTGCACGGCCACTTTCTTGCGCACGACAGTACCTCCTGTCTTCACGCTTACGACGTAAACACCCCGTGTAAGCTCGCCACTCGTGTAAGGTAGAGTTGTCTCGGCGCTTTCGCGCAGCATTCCCGAGGTATCGTAAATACGCACTTCAGTTGTGGCGTCGGCCGCGGCGTCGACCGTTATCCGTCTGCCGCCGGAACTTGCCGTTATGGCGAGCCCACGGCTGGAAACAACGTCGGTTACGCCAGTGGGATAGTCTTTCAGAAAACTATTTACCGCTGCATAACTGTTGTTGTACCACTTAACCATATACGCCGCCTCGGTGTCGATATTCTCGAGCGAACCCGACCAGCGCGCCATTTCGCGCATATATGCTCCGGAGCTCTTGAACAGGTCGCGGTAAGCGTTGATATGTGCCTCTACCGAATCGGGAGCGAAACAGGTGCTTCGCCAGCGTATCCATGTGTCGTGTATCAGTCTGCGGAAATCACCAGGATTATCGTCTATCAGACGCTGGAACAATCCGCAATTGTAGACCACTGCGTCGAAACCGTAGGAATTCAAAAGACTGCCGTCCCAGTTGCGCCCTATCGAGGCGTCCATGTCCCACGGAGTGAAAAGCGCGCGCGAATGCAGGGCCTTAATATCCTCAAAACTGATGTAGGTGTTTTTGCAGTTGTTGTCGTTGATGTGGAAAACGTTGAGAAACAGAACATAATTAACAAGGTTCTGCAAATAGAAATGATTTCCCATAAGAAGCGAGAACTTGTAATTGTTGCCGTTGAGGTCGGGCGCGGCAAAGGTTATGAGACTTATAAGAGGGTCCCAGTTAGCGAACGAGTTGTCATCGTCGGGATATTTCTGCTCCCAGCCAAACCAGCGTAGAGTGTTTGTGGCCGCATTGGTGTCGTAGCCGAGGAAACGCGTGGCCGCCGACCAGTCGGTTGCCTTGTAGAGCACTCCGCGCTGCGACACTTCGCCGCTGGCAGGGTCGGTTTTGTACTTTTTCAGGTGCAGTTTCTTGCGGTCTATCTTGTCGGTGAGGCAATAAAGGCCGTAGTATTCTCCGTTCAGAAGTACTTCGACGAACGTTCCTTCCGTGCCGTTGATTTTCGTGTCGCCTTCTTCGGCGTAGGGAATGCTGTCCACTTTGTTCCAGAAGTCGAAACACACGCGGTTGCGCATTCTCGCTTTGTCGTAGTACATGGCGTCGAGGATTATGTCGCCGTCGCTGCGCATTCCCATTACGGGCACATCGACTTCCTCGTTATTTTCATTCCACAATTCCACGCCGAACGGTTTTTTGGGGAGTGTGGAAGCCGTGGCGCCGCGTATTTTCACTCCGGCGTAATGGATGAACAGACTGTTTTCGCCGTCGGTGCGGCGCATTGGGTCGATAATCGTAATGAATCCTGGATAGTGCACATCCTTCACTAAGGCTGTGGCGTCGAGCAGCACTATCGGCAGTGAAGTGAAGTAAAGATACCATATCGTGGGCGTTCCGCTGAAATAAATACGGTGTTTTCTGCTGAAATTGTTTACGAAGCGTACGCTGTCGCCCATTTTGACAATGCGGAAGTTAATGCTGGCCTGCTCGAAAACCGACGAAGTAAACATTACATCGATCGAATCGCCGCTCACCGGCTTTACGGAACAATAAATTGTGCGGTTAACGGTGTCGACGGCGCAGGGAACGCCGTTGCAGTAAAGCGGAAACGTGCGCTTGTCGCCGGCAACGTATTTTGCTTCGGCTATAATGGTGAACAGAAGCGCGGTTATTATTGCGGCAGCCTTTATCGGGAAAGTCATTGGGAGTTTCGTTTTTGCGTTGGCATTATTTTTCTTTTATCACTTCGAGAGCCTTTGCTATTGTCGCATCATCGTCGTTCATTATTTCGAAATATTGCGTCATGTCCCAGATGTCGCGGGCGGTTATTGCCTTGAGAATTTTGCGAATCAGGGCGCGGGTGCGTTCGCGTTCCTCTTCGTCTTTCGGTGTTACTTTGGCTTTTTCGCCTTCTGAGAAAATCGTGTCGACAACTTCGTCGGGAATCTCGTAGTTCTTCTTGAATTTTTCGAACGAAGCGTATTTTTTCTTCAGTTCCTCGCGGTGGCGGTCGATGTATTTCAGTCCGTTGGGCAGGAGTACGTTGTTGCGCGAAAGATTCCTGTAGTAATTGGTGTAGACAGTGGTGTCGAGAGGCACGAAATAGTCGGGAATTATTCCGCCTCCGCCATAAACTGCGCGGTGTTTGCGAAGCGTGTAGCAGCGCAGGGAATCGTTATAGCGTATACTGTCGGCGCTGGTGAGTTCTCCGTTGCGCAGACGGTTTACAACGTCGAGACTGTATGTTTCGTTCTCGCCGGGCTTGTAAGGCTTCTGAATGCAGCGCCCTGCCGGCGTATAGTAGCGCGATACCGTGAGGCGTATCATCGAGCCGTCGGGAAGCGCCACCGGTTGTTGCACAAGTCCCTTTCCGAAGCTGCGAAGACCCACTATCATAGCCCTGTCCTGATCCTGGAGTGCTCCGGCAAGTATTTCGGCTGCCGAAGCCGAGAACTCGTCTATGAGCACCACCACCTTGCCTTCGGTGAATATTCCTCCGCCCCGCGCCTTGTATTCCACCGAGGGCACGGCGCGGCCTTTGGTATAGACTATCATGTCGCCTTTCTGCAGGAATTCGTTGGCCACTTCGATTGCGGCTTCGAGGAATCCGCCGCCGTTTTCGCGCAAGTCGATTATCATGCTTTCGGCTCCTTTGCCTTTAAGCGTGCCGAGGGCTTCGGATATTTCGTCGGGCGTGGTTTTGCCGAACGATCCGAATCTTATGTATCCCACCTGCGGCTCTATCATGTAGGCTGCGTCGAGAGTGTGCAGGGGTATCTTGTCGCGAACCACGTCGAAGTTTATTTCCTCGGCCACTCCGGTGCGGCGTATGCCTAAGTGCACCGTAGTGCCTTTCTTTCCGCGCAGTTTTTTCATTATAAGCGTCTGCGCCATTTTCACTCCGGCTATTATCGTGTCGTTAACCCGCACAATACGGTCGCCGGCCATTATTCCGGCTTTCTGCGACGGACCTTTGTCGACGGTCTGGATAACTACAAGCGTATCGTCTATCATATTGAACTGCACGCCTATTCCCTCGAAATTTCCCTCGAGAGGTTCGTTGAGCGATTTGGTTTCCGAAGCGTTTGTATAGGTGGAATGTGGGTCGAGCTTCGAGAGCATTCCTTTTATCGCGCCTTCGGTTATGCTGTTCAGGTCGACACTGTCGACATACAGGTGGGAAATGGCGTATTGCGCTATTCCGAGTTTACGCACGGCGGCTGTTTCCTGTTCTTTTGTCTGTGCGTGTGCGGCGGCAATGCCGAACGCTATTGCAAGTAAAGCGTATAGTTTCTTCATTTACGTTTGGTTTGGGGAATGTATACCGATTGCAAATATACGTTTTAAGTGCGAATAAATCCGTTTCGTAAGTTTTCAAAAACTTACTGCGATGCATAAGGATTTACAGGCGCGGGTGTCTTTCTTTGTCGCTGAAAAGGCAACCGCCTCGGGAGGGCGGAAAAAATATCTCTGAGATATTTTAAAATATGTCAGACATAATTCAAATTATCTCAGAGATAATTTTTTTTACATGCGGGAACTTTTTTTCCCAATGCTGCAGGCGGATTCGGGCCGCGGCAAAATGCATGAAAAATGCGCACGGCCGTTGCGGGCACATGCGCACTCTATTGTTTCAGTTACACGGAACCGTCAGTTTGTCTTGTAGGTGTATTTCACTTTAGCGAGTTCCTCGTTGGCCGATACTATCTTGTCTTTCAGTTTGGCCTTTTGTTCCGCCAGGCGCAGGCGTATGCCTTCGTCGGTGAGCGCGAGGATTTCTTCGGCAAGGATTGCTGCGTTTTTGGCTCCGTTCACACCCATTGTGGCAACGGGTATTCCGGGAGGCATCTGCACTATCGACAGCAGGGCGTCGAGGCCGTCGAGCATTCCCTTTATTGGCACTCCTATCACGGGCAACGTGGTGTGTGCGGCAATCACGCCAGGTAGTGCGGCGGCCATTCCTGCGGCTGCAATGATTACTTTTATGCCGCGTGCGGCGGCGCCTGATGCGAATGCAGCCACTTCGTCGGGCGTGCGGTGGGCGGAGAGTGCGTTCATTTCGAAAGCTATGCCCATTGCGTCGAGCTCGGCGGCGGCTTTTTCCATTACGGGCAGGTCGGAAGTGCTGCCCATGATTATGCTAACTAACGGTGTCATGGTTATGGGGTATTATACATATAATATACTTGCAAATCCGCATATAAAACCTATGAGAGTGCCCACGGCAACCTGCGGAAGAGTGTGCTGGCGAAGGATAATGCGGCTTGTGCCCACGGCGCCGGCAAGGATAATAGACAGGCACAGCCACCATGTGGGGTCGAACGTGAAAATGAACGAGAACGCCAGCAACGCACCGACCACGCCTCCCGAAGCAGCCGAATGGACGCTTACCTTGAAGCGGGTGTTGATTATAGAACAGAGTATCTGTATCGACAGCGCGCCGACGATTATTCCCATCATGAAGTGGGGCATGCGCATACGCTCCATAACGTAAAAACAGCAGCCGTAGCTGGCTATACTGAGCAAATAGGGCACGTAGCGGCGCGCGCGGTGACTGGCCTGGCGGCTGCTCCAGCCGTTTATCTTGCGGTAAAGATATATCGAAAGCAGGGGCAACGCTACCGTGAACACGTAGACTATCACCAGAACGGTTATCTTAAGCGACATAGGCAGCAGGTTCATGTAGCTGAAAAGGAAAAGCGCCACAAATGCTATTACCGGAAAATAAAACGGCGTGAACAGCAACGAAATCACGCGTGCGGTCTTGATTATATACTTGTCTTTCATTTTCTCAGGCGGGCTACAGGTATTCCCATCTGCTCGCGGTATTTTGCAACGGTGCGCCGCGCCACGGGGAAGCCTTGCTCCTTTAATCGGGCGGCGAGCGTTTCGTCTGACAACGGACTTTTCTTGTTTTCTGCGTTTATTATATCGGCGAGAGCCTTGCGTATTTTCAGCGTAGAGTGCACATCGCCCTCGTCGGTTACGAACCTGTCGTTGAAAAAGTACTTGAGCGGGAAGATTCCGAAGTCGGTTTCAACGTATTTGCTGTTGCTAACGCGCGATATGGTCGAGATGTCGAGCCCTGTGCGCTCTGCAATGTCTCGCAGAATCATCGGGCGGAGCAGCGTGTCGTCGCCTTCGGTGAAAAACGGCTTCTGAAATTCCACTATGGCCTTCATTGTGGCGAGCATGTTGTTCTGCCGGCGCCGCACGGCGTCGATAAACGTCTGTGCAGCCTCAATTTTCTGACGCGTATAGGTATATGTGTCTTTTTGCGAGCGTGTGAGTTTGCTGCGGTTGCCGGCAAATTCCTTTATTGTGGAGCGGAATGATTCGCTCACGCGCAGTGGCGGCACTTCTCCCTCGTTGAGCGTTACGGAAAGGTTGCCTCTTCCGTCGTTCTCAACTGTAAAATCAGGTGTTATTTCCTGCGCAGCGGTAGCGGCCGTTTCGTTAAGCGAACTTCCAGGCCGGGGATTGAGTCTTTGTATTTCCGTGCGTATTCTGTCGATAGTTTCGGAGTCCGTTCCAAGCCGCTGGCGTATTTTCTCCCAGCGTTTATGGGTGAAGTCGTCGTAGTATTTGTCTATTACCTCGAGTTCGAATTCGCGCAAGGGAGATGTGAACTCCGGCGAGGCGAGCTGTATGTGCAGGCATTCCTGCAACGAGCGCGCCCCTATTCCCCGCGGCTCGAAAGTCTGCAGTATTTTTATAAGGTGTCCGAGTTCGTCGGGCGTGGTTTCTATGTTGTGATAAATGGCCAGCTCGTCGGCAATGCGCGCCGTGTCTTTTCTCAGGAATCCGTCGGAGTCGAGCGAACCGATAAGATAGACCATCACTTCTTTCTCGTGGTCAGTAAGGTCATTCTCGGCTATCTGTGCATTCAGTTCCTCGTAAAGCGACACCGATTGCCCGAACGGAAGACGGTTTCCGGAGTTTTCGCTTGCCGAGGCGCGCGCCAGCAAGTAATCGGGCGTTTCGTCGTCCGATACATAATCGGCCAGCGCGTCGGCTTCCTGTGCTTTTCCGTCGTCGTAGCTTTCTTCGCCGTCGAACTCGCCGTTGTCGCGTTCCTCGTCGTCACTGCCCTGTTCGAGAGCCTCGTTTTCAAGCAGTTCTTCGTTCACGCGCTCTTCGAAATCCTTGAGCGGCAGTTCCAAAAGATGAACTTGCAGAAGCTGTTGCGGAGTGAGCGTCTGCGTTTGCGTCTGGGTCTGCGTCTGAATTAACTTCTGCGGCATTTCATACTGTTTGATGCCGGCAAAATTACAAAATTTTAGTATGAACTGCAGAAACGACCGTATTAATTGTTGTATCGTTTTTATGAACATAAAACCTGTTAAAAAACAGACATATCATAAAAACAGTGATTGCTTATGTGCGGACTCGGATATGCGGAACACTAAAGCGCTCCTATTTTACAAAATTCTGCATGGCGACGAGTATAAAAAACTTGTGCCGAAAACATGCCCGAAACAGACAAAAACGGTCACCTGCCAAGCACTTGAAAATCAGCAGGTGTATATATGGCAAAAAATATGTCTGAGATATTTTAAAATATCTCAGACATATTTTAGATTATCTCCTTTGTATTTTCAATTTCCTGCGGGAAATTTTTTAACCGTGCAAAAAAAATATTTTTTTTTCGGCAAAAGACTTTACACATGAGGCACATCAAAACAACAAAGCGCCGACCGGAATGGTCGACGCCTTATATGATTCATAAAACCTTGCCGGCCGAAATCAGTCGGCGAGCTTGGCTTTGAGGAATTCGCGGTTGAGGCGTGCTATGTTCGCAACCGATTCGTTTTTCGGGCAAACAGCCTCGCAGGCACGGGTATTGGTACAGTTACCGAAGCCGAGCTCATCCATTTTGGCAATCATAGCCTTGACGCGTTTGGCAGCCTCAGGACGACCTTGCGGAAGCAGAGCCAGCTGACTTACCTTAGACGACACGAAAAGCATGGCAGAGCCGTTCTTACAAGCTGCTACACAAGCGCCGCAACCTATGCACGTAGCGCAATCCATAGCTTCGTCGGCATTCTGTTTGGGAATGAGTATCGAGTTGGCGTCGCGCGGACCTCCGGTACGTACGCTGATGTAACCGCCGGCCTGCTGTATCTTGTCGAACGCGGAACGGTCGACCATACAGTCCTTTATTACAGGAAAAGCAGCCGAACGCCAGGGCTCAACGGTGATTGTCTCGCCGTCTTTGAAGCGGCGCATGTAAAGCTGGCAGGTGGTGGCACCCGTTTCGGTCTTTCCGTGAGGCGTTCCGTTTATATAGAGCGAGCACATGCCGCAAATGCCTTCGCGGCAGTCGTGGTCGAACACGAAAGGCTCCTTGCCCTCCTCGATAAGTTCCTCGTTGAGGATGTCGAGCATTTCGAGAAACGAAGTGTCGGTAGGAATGTCCTTCATCTCACGGGTTTCGAAGTGACCTTGTTCCTTAGGACCGTTCTGTTTCCAGTATTTCAGTGTGAAACTTATTGTATTAGCCATTGTTGTATCTTCTTTAATTGTTACGTTTGTTAGCTCTTGTAGTTACGGGTCTTGACTTCTATGGCCTCATACTTGAGAGGTTCTTTGTACATAACGGGCGCTTTTTCGTCGGTGCCCTGATATTCCCAGCAGGAAACGTAGAAGCAGTTCTGGTCGTCGCGCTTTGCTTCGCCGTCTTCGGTCTGGTATTCCTCGCGGAAGTGACCGCCGCAGCTTTCGTTGCGGTTGAGAGCGTCGTAAGCTATGAGCTGACCCATAGTAATGAAGTCGTTAAGGCGAATTGCCTTGTCGAGCTCTATGTTAAGACCTTCTTTCGAGCCGGGAATGCGAAGATTTGTTTCAAATTCCTTACGGATTTCGGCTATTTTGGCAAGTCCTTCTTCAAGTCCTTCTTTGGTGCGGGCCATTCCCACATATTCCCACATAACGTGGCCGAGCTTTTTGTGAAGAGAATCTACGGATTCCTTTCCCTTTATGTTCATAAGACGATCTATCTTGTCCTGTACGGCTTTCTCGGCCTCGTCGAATTCTTTGCTCGTGGTCTTGAAACGCGGAACGGTAATCTGGTCGGCAAGATAGTTCTGGATAGTATAGGGAAGCACGAAATAACCGTCGGCAAGGCCCTGCATGAGAGCAGAAGCGCCAAGACGGTTCGCACCGTGGTCGGAGAAGTTGCATTCCCCTATCGCGAACAGACCGGGAATGTTGGTCTGCAATTCGTAATCCACCCAAAGGCCGCCCATAGTGTAATGGATAGCCGGATAAATCATCATCGGGTTCTCGTAAGGATTCTCGTCGGTAATTTCTTCGTACATGTCGAAAAGGTTACCGTAACGCTGCGCAACAACATCCTTGCCCAGACGATTGATAGCCTCGGAGAAGTCGAGGAATACGGCAAGACCGGTATTATTTACGCCGAAGCCTTTGTCGCAACGCTCTTTAGCGGCACGCGAAGCCACGTCGCGCGGAACAAGGTTTCCGAATGCGGGATAACGGCGCTCCAGATAATAATCGCGGTTCTCTTCGGGAATGTCTTTTCCTTTGATTTCGCCTTTCTGAAGCTTTTTAGCGTCCTCGATGTTCTTGGGAACCCATATACGTCCGTCATTGCGAAGAGATTCCGACATAAGCGTGAGTTTGGATTGCTTGTCGCCGTGAACAGGTATGCAAGTGGGGTGAATCTGTACGAAAGCAGGATTTGCAAAATAGGCTCCTTTGCGATAAGCTGCGATTGCAGCGGAGCAGTTGCAGCCCATTGCGTTCGTAGAAAGGAAATATGTATTGCCGTATCCGCCGGTTGCGAGCACAACTGCGTGAGCTGCATAGCGTTCGAGCTTGCCGGTTACGGTGTTCTTCACGATAATTCCGCGTGCACGGCCGTCAATCATTACGACATCCTGCATTTCATAGCGGGTAAAGAGTTCTACGGTCTTTTCATTGACTTGGCGCATGAGTGCCGAGTAAGCGCCGAGAAGAAGCTGCTGTCCGGTCTGTCCTTTTGCGTAGAAAGTACGGCTTACCTGCACGCCGCCGAACGAGCGGTTGGCAAGAAGGCCTCCGTATTCGCGTGCAAAAGGAACGCCCTGGGCAACGCACTGGTCTATTATGTTTGCGCTGACTTCGGCAAGGCGATAAACGTTTGCCTCGCGTGCACGGTAGTCACCGCCTTTGACAGTGTCGTAGAACAGACGGTAAATGGAGTCGCCGTCGTTCTGATAATTCTTTGCTGCGTTGATACCGCCCTGTGCAGCTATGGAGTGTGCACGACGGGGCGAGTCCTGCATACAGAAGTTGAGCACATGGAAACCCATTTCTCCGAGTGAAGCGGCAGCCGATGCGCCGGCCAGACCCGTACCTACGACTATGACATCGAGTTTGCGCTTATTTGCAGGGTTTACAAGACGCTGATGAGCCTTGAAATTAGTCCATTTCTGCGAAATAGGCCCTTCGGGAATTTTTGAATTTATTGTTGTCATGTTATTATGTCTTATTTTGACAGCCGGAAGTTTTCTGTTCCGGCCCTTGTTTATTCTAATTTATTTATTCGGTATTGTTCAACAAACTCCGCCGCAGAGTGCGAATCGCAGAACTACTGCCATGAATGCAAGGATAACTATGGTTACGTAGATATTGCCTATTGTTTTCCAGCGGTTGAACCAGGTCTTGCCGTTCCAGCCGAGCGTCTGTATCGCGCTCCAGAATCCGTGTGTGAGGTGAAACCAGATAGCGACGAGCCAGATGATGTAGATAACCGCATACACCGGACAGCCGAAAGTATAGACAATAAATTCGTAGCCGTCGGTGGGATCTATGCCACAGGCGTTTTCCGTACCGAGCAACTCGGGAAGCATCATATTAGCCCAAAAGTTGTAGAGGTGGAGCACCATACCGAGAACAACGATAAGTCCGAGAACGAACATGTTCTGCGAAGCCCATTCCACCTTGTCGGGGCGGGATGAAACCGCATACCTGTCAGCACCGCGGGCCTTGCGGTTTTGAAGCGTCAGTATGATTGCATACACGAAATGCACGCAAACAAGGAAAGCAAGGGCCAGCGTTCCGGCCACGGCATACCAGTTAGCGCCTAAAAATTCGCATACGGCATTGTATGCGTCGCCCGAAAAGAGCGCCACAACGTTCATCGACGCATGGAAAGTGAGGAAGAGAATGAGAGCAACGCCGGAAACCGACATTACAACCTTTCTTCCGACTGATGAATCATATAACCACATAATAGAAGATTGTTGGATTTAATTATTTGTATTTGTTTGTTTATATTGCAAAATGGTTAGTTGACTGCAAAGTTAAATAATTTCATATTTATACGAAAAGATGTATAGGCAAAAAAGGACTTATGAAATACATAATGTTAAAAAATATTTTGCTTTTTGCCTAAGTCTGTGCTCTGACGGAAGAAACAACAAACCGGTACGGCAAAAAACACGGAAGAAAAGATTTTATAAAAAAAGCCTCCTGCGAAAAAAATATTTTTTTTCGTGTAGTAAAAAACTTCCCGCAGCAAATTGAAAATACAAGGGAGATAATCGAAAATATGTCTGAGATATTTTAAAATATCTCAGACATATTTTTTACTACATATACACCTGCTGATTTTCAAGTGCTTGACAGCTGACCGTTTTTGTCTGCAAAATCAGTTTTTGCGGAACATATCATAAGTTTCCGCAGCCTGCATTTACTGTTCGGCAGCAAACATGGGGTCCCAGGGCGGAAGAAGCGTGGCTTTCTGCTTGAGCAAGTCGAGCGTCTTTTGTGAAACGAAACACTTTTCGGCTACAAGGCGGAATGTATAGTCGCAAAACCATTTATCGGTCATTATAAGGTGCCCTTTGTAGCCGTAGTCTGCTCCCCAAGAGTTCTCTACCTCCCACTTCAAGGGATTGCCCTCGCTGTCGAGGTCTACAGCCATTAAAGTCATGGCGTGCGACGACATCGAAGCGAAAGTCTTTATGCGCTGCTCCTTGTTCATGTTGAAATCCGTGCCGAGATACGACGCATAATCGAAATTGTTCTCGTCGAGCAAACCTGTCTTGGAATCAATGAACTTGCCCACGTCGCACGAATAATACATCATCACGCTGTCCTTTATGGAACGTATCGCTATCTGCTTGATACTATCCATAGGAAGGTTTATATAAGTCCAGTTCTCGCCGTCGTAAACGTGGCGGTCCATATCTATCTCGTAAGTCTTGTAATACGGTCTCGTTGGGTCGTTCATCAGCATTACGTAGTTGTTCTTCAAGTCGGAAGCCACATATGTGTTGTAAAATTCCAGCGGAGTGTAAGTGCGCTTGTCCACTGGCTTTCCGTCGCGGTCAGTACGGATCCATTCGAACTGCACGGGCGGCTCGCCGAGAAACATGGTGAGCATATGATAAATCGTACCCAACATTTCGGTTTTGCGTTTCTGAACATCGGCAGTCTTGGTTTTCTTCTCCGAAAGCTCACGCAATTCCAATCCGAACTGACGCAGTTTGTAAGAAATAAGCTGCGCCATATGCGAAGTGCTGTTTGCGGCATAAGTTTCGGGCATTACATCTGACGGAACGAGGCCATATTTCGAAACTATATCGGAAATACCTGTAAATTGTCCGCCGTCGGAAATGGGATTCTTGAAAAGCCACTCCACAAACTTGTCGTCGAAAGGTTTGTCGGCGCTGTCTATGACCGACTGAAGGAAAAGATTCGATTTCTCAAGCTGGTCGTAGAAAAAACAATAGTTCTGGGAAAACTGAAACTCGCCCAACTTGTAATGTTCAATCATCTTAGCACGCATAACATTCAATCCGGTGAAAAGCCAGCAGCGGCCGGAACTTTTCTGGTTGGTTATTCCGCGCGACGGAACGCTGTTGGAAAAATACTTTTCCCTTGCCGCCGGATTGTTCTGGTTCTTTACAAGCACATTGATGTCGGTAGCCGACAGCGCATTGCGGAGAGCCTTGTCGGAAGGCGTGTTGCTCTGCGATTTCTTTATCTGCGAAAGCATTTCGGGCGTTATGCCTCCGTCTTTCTTCTGTGCGGCCGAATTAAAACCGGTTGCAAGAGCCACACTCAGAAGAATCAATATTTTTTTCATAGCTATGTTTTATTTAAAATCAGTCATTTACATATTCACTCCAGTCTATAAGGCGCATATCTCCCTTGCGGATATAAGTGTCGTGCAATGCAAACGCCGCCGAAAGGCAATGATGCGTATGACCTCCGTAAGCAGCCGAAATTTTCATATACTCCTCAAGAATCGGACGGTAGTCGGGATGTGCTACCTTAATAAGTTCCTTAGCTTTGTCCAATGTGCATTTTCCTCTCAGGTCAGCAACACCGTATTCCGTGACTACGGCGCAGACAAAGTGGCTTGTGTGGTCTACATGCGAGCAGAAAGGAACGATAGAACTTATCTTGCCGTCTTTTGCAGTGGAGCCGCAGGTGAATATGCTTATGTAGGCGGCGTTAGTGAAGTCGGCCGAACCGCCTATACCGTTCATCATCTTTGTTCCGCAAACCTTTGTTGAGTTTACATCGCCGTAAATGTCGACTTCAAGGGCTGTATTCATCGAACATACGCCGAGACGGGATATTACCTCGTTGGAATTCGATATTTCCGACGGACGCATAATCAGTCTGTCCTTGAACAAATCTATATTGGAATACATAGTTTCGAGTTCCTTGCCGGTAACGGTGAGCGAGCACGTGGAAGCCATTTTTATTCTTCCTTCAAGCATTAAATCGAGGCAGGCATTCTGCAGCACCTCCGTATAAATGCTGAAATCGGGAATGCTTCTGTTTTCTCCGAGTGCTTTCAAAACGGCATTTGCGCCCGATCCTACCCCGCTTTGCAGGTTAAGAAACGTCTCGGGTATGTAACCTTTATTCATGTTCCAGAGAAGAAAATCCGCAACATTGCTTCCTATCTTGTCCGTTACGGGAGAAGATTCCTTGAAAGCCCGCGCTTCGTCGGGAAGATTGGTTTCAACAACGCCGATAATGCGGTTTTTCTCTACTTCCACATAGGGAATACCTATCCTATCGTTCACTTTCATAATATTTATAGGAGTACGGAAAGGAACGTCCTGTATTTCGTAAATGTCGTGCATACCTATGAGCTTGTCGGAGTGATAATGATTAAGCTCAAGGAAGATTCCGCGCTTTGCAAGTCGGGCAATCGTAGGAATTATTCCCACTCCCACGGTAGGATAAAAGCGAACTTTGTCTCCGAGTTCCTCAATGGCGCACACTTCTATGATAGCCCAGTCCACACAACCGTAATGTCCCTGGCGTATTTTGTTGGCCATGCACGAGAGGTTGAGATCGGTGTATTTTATTTCGTTTCTGTTTACGCTTTTCCTGAACGAGGAGTTTGTGGTATACGGAGCGCGAAAGTTTATCGCATGTTCTTCGGCGAGTATCCCGTCGGCGCTCTGTCCTGTCGAGGCGCCTGTATAAAGATTTATCTTGAAAGGTTTGCCTGCCTCGTGTTCTCGCCGTGCTTTAGCTGCTATTTCGGGAGTTATGGCTTTGGGAACTCCGGACGGAGTGAAACCTCCGAGTCCGAGTGTATGACCGTTTTCAATGTAAGCGGCCGCCTCTGCGGCGGTAATTTTTCTTAATGACATCTATATTCTCCTGTTTTATAAGTACTGAACTGCAAAATTACACGAAAAAGTACAAATTGTAAGCCTTCTGGCGCGTAAAACGCATTTATCGCTTTACAAATGAAACGATAATGTATAAATTTCAATTTTACCTCCACATCATTCCGAAACATAATCAATAAATATATTCTCTTTTTTTAAAAAAAGAATTATCTGTTTTATTGTTGTAATAGTCTGTTGAAACTGTTGAAAGGTTTTAGCCGAAAATTTTGGTTATGTTGTTTTCAACTTAAACATATGTGTTTTTAGTATGTTTTCCACAATTGAATATTTGTTCGAATTATTTGATTTTATGATATATATAGTTGTTTTTTTACAGGTTTTCAACATACTGTTTAAATCTTGCGTGTTAAGAAAATATTTTCGTTTCACCGGTGTTTTTCCTGTTGAAAAATTGTGCCGAATAATTGTAAACCATATGTTGTTTTCCACTGCGTCGTAGATTGTGTTGCTATAACGGTAGATTTCTAATGGTTTTTGTTGAAACCTGTAACAGTTATAAATGTGTTTTGAAAAGGTTTTCAACAGGCTTTTCAACAGTTTTGGTTAATTTTGCCGCTTGTTATGAGAAAGCTGAAAGTTACGGAACTGAACCGTATGGATGTGGAGCAGTTCAGGGTTTCCGAGAAAACCCCTCTCGCGATAATTCTCGACGATGTGCGGAGCATGTATAATGTAGGTTCGGTTTTTCGCACGGCCGACGCTTTTCGTGCCGAATTTATATGTCTGTGCGGTATAACGGCCTGCCCTCCTCATGCCGAGATACACAAAACCGCTCTCGGTGCCGAGGATTCCGTGGCATGGAAGCATTATGGTTCGGCCGTCGAGGCAGTTTCGGATCTCAAGGCCGAAGGTTTCGAGGTTTATGCCCTTGAACAGGTTGAAGGAAGTATTTCGTTGAACGATTTCATTCCTTGCAAGAATAAAAAATATGCTGTCATCCTCGGAAACGAGGTAAAAGGAGTATCTCAAGACGCCGTAGATATGTGCGACGGTGCTTTGGAAATTCCACAGTTCGGCACAAAGCATTCGTTGAACGTCTCGGTTTCTGGCGGAATAGCTATATGGCACTTTGCCCGCCATTTGTTGGGATTGTGATTTCGTAGATATGCTGAATGTTTCGGGGTGTATTTGGGCGTGATTCGCGCATGGACTTGAATCCTTCTGCGTAAAATCGGCGGCGAAAGGTTTTTCAAAAAAATTGCCCAGCAAAAAAATTTTTATTTTTTTACTGGGTAAAAAAGTTCCCGCAGTAAATTGAAAATACAAGGGAGATAATCGAAAATATGTCTGAGATAATTCAAAATATCTCAGACATATTTTTTGCTATATATACACTTGCTGATTTTCAAGTGCTTGGCAGATGACCGTTTTTGTCTGTAAACTCTCACGGAAAGGTGTATATTTATAAATAATGTGCCGACGCATGAAACGCCGGCGCATTACAACAAATATAATATTATGCGGTTGTTATTTTTGGTCGTAAGCGTGCTTGGGATAATCTATAGTGTAGTGCAGACCGCGACTTTCCTTTCTTTCTATTGCCTGGCGCGTTATAAGATATCCTACGTTTATCATGTTTCTGAGTTCGCAGATGTCGCGAGTGGCCTTCACGCGCTTGAAAAGTTCTTCGGTTTCTTCGTAAAGAATGTCAAGGCGTGTCCATGCGCGTTTGAGCCTCAAATCCGAACGCACTATGCCTACGTAGTTCGACATTATCTGTCCTACTTCTTTCACGTCCTGCGCCACAAGTACCTTTTCCTCGTTCGTCATCGTACCTTCGTCATTCCATTCGGGCACATTGTCGTTGAAATCATACTTTCCTATGTTCGCTATGCTGTGTTCGGCAGCGGCTTTTGCGTACACCACGGCTTCGATGAGCGAGTTGCTCGCCAAGCGGTTGCCGCCATGCAGTCCGGTGCAGGAGCACTCCCCTACCGCGTACAAGCGGTTTATCGACGAACAGGCGTTTAGGTCTACTTTAATGCCGCCGCACAGATAGTGCGCGCAGGGAGCCACCGGAATGTAGTCTTTCGTTATGTCGATTCCTATCGACAGGCATTTTGCATAGATGTTCGGGAAGTGATGTTTAGTTTCTTCGGCATTTTTGTGGGTTACGTCGAGGCATACATGGTCGAGACCGTGTATTTTCATCTCTTTGTCTATGGCTCTCGCCACTATGTCGCGCGGAGCAAGCGACAGGCGCTTGTCGTATTTCTGCATGAACACTTCGCCGTTTGGAAGGCGTAGCACACCGCCGTATCCGCGCATTGCTTCGGTAATGAGAAAAGCCGGATGAGTTTCTCCGTGATGAAACAAAGCCGTAGGGTGGAATTGTATGAACTCCATGCCCTCTACAGTGGCCTTTGCCCTGTATGCCATAGCTATTCCGTCGCCTGTGGCGATGTCGGGATTGGTTGTAGTGGCGTACACGGCCCCTACTCCGCCGGTTGCCAGCAGCGTTACGCGCGACAGGAAAGTGTCTATCTTGTTCGTGTCGGGGTCGAGCACGTATGCGCCGTAGCATTCGATGTCGGGCGTGCGTCGCGTTACCTCTATTCCTAAATGATGCTGCGTTATGATTTCTACGGCAAAGTGGTTTTCGAGTACCGTAATGTTGGGATTTCTTTTCACAGCCTCGATAAGTCCTCTTTGAATCTCGAAGCCGGTGTCGTCGGCGTGGTGAAGAATTCTGAACTCCGAGTGGCCGCCTTCGCGGTGAAGATCGAAAGCTCCGTCGTCGTTCTTGTCGAAGTTCACACCGTTCTCTACAAGAAATTTAATGCCTTTTGGAGCTTCGCACACCACCTTTTCAACGGCTTTCGGGTCGCTTATGTAGTCGCCCGCAACCATTGTGTCTTTTATGTGCTTTTCAAAATTGTCTACCTTGAGATTTGTAACTGAAGCCACGCCTCCCTGCGCTTTTGCGGTGTTGGCTTCTTCGATTGTGGTTTTGCATACCAAAGCCACTTTGCCTTTGTTTGCACGGGCCACACGGAGTGCGTAGCACATTCCCGCCACTCCGGAACCTATTATAAGAAAATCGAATTTACGTATCATAGCAATTATGATTCATTTCCGCAAAACTAACAAAAAAGGGCTTTCGTTTTGCGATTACAGACAAAATAATAATTTTTTGCTACCTTTGAAGTCGTAATGTCAATGCGTAAGTTACTTTTTTCAGCGTTTCTGTTTTTACTTGCGCCGTTTGCCAAAGCGCAGGATTCAGTTAATATTACGACGGTTGCCGACACTGTTTTCCCCGCCGCCGAAAATCCGGACATATATTCTTTCGAAGCAGACAGCGTAATGCCTGCCGATTTGCTCCTACCCTGGGCGCAGAGAGTGAGAAGCCGGCTTGAGAGTCTTGTCTCCGACAATATGTTCACCGTTTCCCAACTCGGAATTTGCGTTTACGACATAACGGCCGATTCGCTCGTATTCCAGCACAACATGTATCAGACATTGCGTCCGGCAAGCACCGAAAAACTCCTCACATCCATAACGGCCTTGCATTTTCTCGGCGGTTCGTATCGCTTTGTCACCTCGCTTTACGTTGAAGGTGCGGTAGAGGATTCCGTGCTCCACGGCAATGTTTATATAAAGGGCGGAATGGACCCCGCTTTCGGCCACGACGACATGCGGGCATTCGCAAATTCGTTGATAGAGAAGGGAATATACAGTATAGACGGTGAAATTTATGCCGACGTCTCGTTCAAGGACACGCTCAAATGGGGCAGCGGCTGGTGCTGGGACGACGAATCGTCAAGCCTCACTCCCCTACTCTACAACGGCCACGACAATTTCATGGAAAAGTTCTTCGAAGCACTTGCCGACGACAGCATAAAAAGCAAAGGAACGTTCTCTTTCAAGCAGGTTCCTTCGGGAGCCGATGTGTTCAACATCGTGAGCCGTTACCACACTATCGACCAGGTGCTTATGCCTATGATGAAAGACAGCGACAACATGTATGCCGAAGCCATGTTCTATCAGCTCGGGGCGGGAAAGAAAAACGATTACGCCACGGCCGAACAATCGGCAGGCCGCATAAAGGAACTGATAAACCGCATAGGTCTCGACGCCTCTCGATACCGTATTGCCGACGGCAGCGGTCTGTCGCTTTACAATTATGTTTCGCCCGAATTGCTTATGCGTATGTTATGTTACGCCCATTCGCGCTCTAATATTTTCGATCATCTGTATCCTTCGCTGCCCGTTGCGGGAGTGGACGGCACGCTGTCGCGCAGAATGACAGGCACCACGGCCGATGACAACGTGCACGCCAAGACGGGAACGCTCGAAGGTGTTTCTACGCTTGCAGGCTATGCCGTTTCGTCAGAGAATCATATTCTGGCGTTTGCCATAATGAACCAGGGAATAATGCGCCACCGTTCCGCGCATGCCTTTCAGAACAACGTGTGCCGCATTATCACCGAATGACGGTTTTTCCGTAACATAATTCTGCATTGCTGTTTCATCACAACAAAGAACATGCCGATATGAACTCTGCGCCGGCTTTCCGGAGAAGTTTACAGACAAAAACGGTCACCTTCCAAGTACTTGAAAATCAGCAGGTGTATATATAGCAAAAAATATGTCTGAGATATTTTGAAATATCTCAGACATATTTTCGATTATCTCCCTTGTATTTTGAATTATCTGCGGGAAGTTTTTTACCGTGTAAAAAAATATTTTTTTTTCGCAGTAGGACGATTTTTATATTCCCCTCCCCTGCTGGTTTTCTGCCGGAGTCGTGTTTTCAATGTGCGGAATGAGTGTTGCGGTGGAGCATGTTTATGCAATAGTTCTTTCCTATTCCGCTCCGTGAAGCGGCAAATTCATAAATTTGCCGCCGTTATGTCGACCGAAACCGTACTTTCGTCACAATCAGTGAAATCGCTTGCGGCAAATTTGGGATTTGCTGCCTGCGGATTGAGTCCTGCCGCACCTGTGGAACGGCAGGTGACCGAACTTATGGACCGCTATGTGGCCGAGGGACGGAACGCTGATATGGATTACCTGGCGCGCAACCGCGAAATGCGGTTCGACCCTGCGCGGCTCGTACCCGGAACGCAGACCGTAGTATCGGTGGCGCTGAATTATTATCCAGGGGAAAAAATGAACGAGAACGGCTATACGTTTTCGTATTATGCTTACGGAAAAGACTATCATACGGTGGTGAAACAGAGGCTTTTCGAGCTGTATCGCCGCATTTCGGAATCGTTGGAGCCGGACAGTATGCCGCTTTCGGGGCGCGCTTTCTGCGACACGGCTCCGGTGCCCGAACGTTACTGGGCCTATCGCTGCGGAATAGGTTTCATAGGCAAGAACACGCTGCTTGTTATCCCCGGTGCGGGAAGTTATTTTTTTCTCGGCGAACTATTTCTGAATCTTAAGGCCGACCGTTACGACGAACCGATGAAAAGCCGCTGTGGAAACTGCACACGCTGCCTCGATGCCTGTCCCATGCACGCTCTTTACGAGCCTTACCATATGGATGCCCGCCGTTGCCTGTCGTATCTTACAATAGAAAACCGCGGCGAAATACCCGCCGAAGCCGCCGAAGCAATGAGCTCTTGCATTTACGGCTGCGACCGCTGCCAGAGGGCTTGTCCGCACAATAATTTCTCAAGGCCAACGGATATTGACGATTTCCTGCCCGATAGAAAACTGCTCGACATGACGCCCGACGACTGGGAGAACCTTACCGAGCAACAGTATTGCGAACTTTTCAGAGGCAGTGCGGTGAAAAGGGCGAAATACTCCGGACTTATGCGCAACATACGCGCCGTGAACAAGGAGCGGAAGAACAACGGCTGAGGCTGTATGCCTTACGGCGGGGATGACAACCGGAGGGTAGGGGAATGCCGGATTTTGCCGGCGGCAAGGTTTGGAAAGAACATTTTTTAATGCGGCTAAATTTGGAATATTTAAAATAAAGGCATACCTTTGCCCAAAACAGTTAAGAAGGATTCCGATGCAAGGCATTGGGATTCTTCCTATTTTTTATCTGTTTCGAAACAGGTGTAACAAACGTAGTAACAAACCATAAAATATTAAAACTATGGCATATATGTCACAAGAAGGCTACGATAAAATGGTGGCCCAGCTAAGACACATGGAACTGGTTGACCGTCCTGCTGCTTCGGCTGCGATAGCCGAGGCGCGCGACAAGGGAGACCTTTCGGAAAACAGCGAATACGATGCAGCAAAAGAGGCGCAGGCCATGCTGGAAATGAAGATAAACAAACTCAAATCAGCTATTGCCGACGCCAAAATCATCGACGCAAGCAAACTAAAGAACGACACTGTGCAGATTCTTTCGACCGTTGAAATGCGTAACGTGAAGAACAACGCCAAGATGAAATATACTATCGTCAGCGAGTCGGAAGCCAATCTGAGAGAGGGAAAAATATCGTCGCAGACGCCCGTTGCGCAGGGACTTCTCGGTCACAAGGTGGGCGATGTTGTGAGCATTAAGATTCCGCAGGGAGTCGTTGAGTTTGAAATCATGAGTATTTCGGTGGGATAACCGTTACAGTTGTTGTATTACCCGATAAAATCAACATAATCATGGCAGATATTTTTTCAAGAATAGCCGCAGGCGAGATTCCCTCGTACAAGTGTGCCGCCAACGACGAGTTTTACGCTTTTCTCGACTTGAACCCGCATGTAATGGGGCATACGCTCGTTATTCCGCGCCGCGAGGTGGATTATATATTCGACCTGGAGGATGACGAACTGGCAAGGATGACGGTGTTTGCAAAGAAAGTGGCACGCGCCGTAGGAAAGGCTTTTCCCTGCCGCAAGGTGGGAATGGCGGTATTGGGACTGGAAGTGGCCCATGCCCACATACATCTTATTCCCATGCAGTCGGAGAAAGATATGGAGTTCGGAGGCAAGAAACTCAAGCCCACAGAGGAGGAGTTCCGCATTGCAGCTAAGGCCATTAGCGAGGCATTCGAGGCCGAAAACTGAATTTATGCGCCGAATTGAGGCGTTCTTACATATATAGCGCGCAACACACTGACATAAAGCAGTGTGTTGCGCGTTTTTTATGTATTTTTTGCGGTTTGTATGGCTTTTTGGCGCGTGGTTACAATATGAATTCGTTGCAGGATTCTTACATACGTACCTTACCCGTTCCGCCGCACGATATACAACGGCCGCGGCCTCCGCAAAGGCTGCACTTGCTCTTGCCTGTAGAACTCATGCCCGTTCCGTGGCAGTGCTGACACGAACCGGTGCCGTTGCAACCCCTGCATGTTGCCGTGTGATTCTGAACGGGGTTAGTGTAGTTGCTTGTGCCTCCGCTGCTTGGAGTGTAATTGCCGCCGACTACGATTGCGTCTGCTGGAGCGGGTATCTGAGTGGACGAAATCGCTCTGCCGTTGGAATAGTTCACCGACCACCATGTATTGTCTTGCGATTTATACAACCGGCAAACTCCGTGGGGTTGCAAATTGGCGTTGAATTGTCCGCTTATCGACGAGTAGTCGGCATAGTTCAATACGCCGTTATAGTGACTGAATACGTTGTCTCGGTAAACTATTGAGCCCACGAAGCTGTTACCGTTGGCCCATTTGTATGTATACGGTTTTGAGGTCATTTGAGGTAAACGAGGGGGATTGTAGTATGTCTGGTTAATGAGATACTGTGCCGAAGCCGAGGCCGAACCGGTCATAATGAGCAATGTGACAAGTACTAAAATGAATGAAAACCGTTTCATAAGCTGATATTTTTTATGTTTTTTTAATGTGCAGCAAATCTATTAAACTATTTGACATGTACCCGACGATTATTAATATATAATACCTGATTTTTTAATGGATTTCAGGAGAGTATAGGAAACGGCTCTTTGTCGCGCAACCCGCGCCGCCTTTTCGGAGGGTTTTGCAGACAAAAACGGTCAGCGGCCAAGCACTTGAAAATCAGCACGTGTATATG
>CAJKQZ010000019.1 GCA_905202115.1 uncultured Prevotellaceae bacterium
ATATGTCTGAGATATTTTAAAATATCTCAGACATATTTTTCGCTACATATACACATGCTGATTTTCAATTACTTGGCGAGTGACCGTTTTTGTCTGCAAAACCCTACGGAAAAACACAGCCGTGCCGACTTAAAGCACAGATGTCTTTCGGAAGACGGCAAAGGCCCGCAAATTCAATTTTATGGGCCGCGCACAATGAGTAATGGCACGAAAATCTTAACTTTGCAAAAGATTAAAGCCTTATACCGTAAACAAACTACAAAGCAACGATATGATTATCTTTTTCAAAGCCCCGCAAGGGAACATCATTGCAACCGCGGCAAGCCACGAGCTCAGCGGAGAAGAAGTGGAAAAACTATGCTGGCTATACGGCGGCGCGGAGAAACTCGACGCCCCGACGCTGGAAGGCCATTTCGTGGGCCCGCGCAGGGAAATGATAACCCCGTGGAGCACGAACGCCGTGGAAATCACGCAGAACATGAGTCTCGAAGGCATTTCGCGCATTGAAGAATACTTTCCCGTACCCGACGAAAACGCCGAGTTCGACCCCATGCTCCAGAGGATGTACCACAACCTCGACCAGAACATTTTTACAATAGACATAAAACCCGCCCCGATAGAACACATAGAAAATATCGAGGAATACAACGAACGCGAAGGCCTGGCGCTGTCGCCCGAAGAGATAGAATACCTCCACAAAATGGAAGGACAGCTCGGGCGCAAGCTCACCGACAGCGAAGTGTTCGGCTTTGCACAGATAAACTCAGAGCACTGCCGCCACAAAATCTTCGGAGGCACATTTATTATCAACGGCGAAGAAATGCCCTCGTCACTGTTTGCGCTGATAAAGAAAACCACGCAGGAAAATCCGCACAAGATAATCTCGGCCTACAAAGACAACGTAGCTTTTGCGCAAGGACCGGTTGTGGAACAGTTCGCCCCCGCCGATCACAGCACAAGCGACTACTTCAAAATAAAAGACATCGAGTCGGTTATCTCGCTCAAGGCCGAAACACACAATTTCCCCACCACCGTAGAGCCATTCAACGGTGCCTCGACGGGAACCGGCGGCGAAATACGCGACCGTATGGGCGGCGGCGTAGGTTCGTGGCCCATCGCCGGCACAGCCGTTTACATGACTTCCTACCCCAGACTGCGTGGCAGCCGTTCGTGGGAAAACATACTCCCCGTGCGCAAATGGCTTTACCAGACACCCGAACAAATACTCATCAAAGCCTCCAACGGAGCTTCGGACTTCGGAAACAAATTCGGCCAGCCGCTCATCACAGGTTCCGTACTCACATTCGAACATCAGGAAAACGGCGAAAAATACGGTTACGACAAAGTAATAATGCTCGCCGGCGGCGTAGGATACGGCACCAAACGCGACTGTCTCAAGAAAGAACCGAGGAAAGGAAACAAGGTTGTCGTCGTAGGCGGCGACAACTACCGCATTGGATTAGGAGGCGGCTCCGTTTCGTCGGTAGATACAGGCCGTTACTCGAGCGGCATAGAACTGAACGCCGTGCAGCGCGCGAATCCCGAAATGCAGAAACGCGCCAACAACCTTGTGCGCGCCCTCTGCGAAGAAGACGTCAATCCCGTAGTCTCAATCCACGACCACGGAAGCGCAGGCCACGTGAACTGTCTCTCGGAGCTCGTTGAAGAATGCGGAGGTCTTATCGACATGACCAAACTCCCTATCGGCGACCCCACGCTTTCCTCGCGCGAAATCATAGCAAACGAATCGCAGGAACGCATGGGTCTGCTCATCGACGAAGAACACATAGACCACGTAAACAAAATAGCCATGCGCGAGCGCGCCCCGATGTACGTTGTGGGCGAGACGACCGGCGACAAGCATTTCGCGTTCGAACAAGGCGACGGCGTGCGCCCCTTCGACCTCGACGTGGCACAGATGTTCGGACATTCTCCGAAAACAGTCATGAAAGACGAAACCGTAGAGCGTCATTACAGCGACGCCACCTATGACGTTTCAAAAATAGACGAATATCTCGCGAACGTTCTGCGTCTCGAGGCTGTGGCTTGCAAAGACTGGCTCACTAATAAGGTAGACCGCTCGGTCACCGGCAAAGTTGCCGGCCAGCAGTGCCGAGGCGAATTACAGCTTCCGCTTGCCGACTGCGGCGTAGTGGCTCTCGATTATCGTTTCAACAAAGGTATTGCAACGGCTCTCGGACATGCTCCCCAGGCGGGATTGATTTCGCCGGCGGCAGGTTCGCAGCTTTCGGTGGCCGAAGCGCTCACGAACATCGTTTTCGCACCGATAGAAAACGGCATAGAGGGAATTTCGCTCTCGGCCAACTGGATGTGGCCGTGCCGCTCGCAGAAAGGCGAGGACGCCAGGCTGTACGAAGGCGTAAAGGCGCTCAGCGATTTCTGCTGCGCCCTGAAAATAAACGTTCCTACCGGAAAAGACTCTCTTTCGCTTTCGCAGCAATATCCCAACGGCGAGAAAATCATTTCTCCGGGCACGGTAATCGTATCGGCCGGCGCGCAAGTGAGCGATGTGCGCAACAGAATATCGCCGGTTGCGGTTAACGACGCCGCCACAACGCTTCTGCACATCGACTTCAGCTTCTGCGCTCCCGAGCTCGGCGGCTCGGCGTTCTTCCAGTCGCTCGACCACATGGGCAGATGCGCTCCGACGGTCAAAGACCCCGAATATTTCAGCGACGCATTCAACGCTGTGCAGCAGCTCATAAAGAGCGGGCTCGTGCTGTCGGGCCACGACATATCGGCCGGCGGTCTTGTAACATGCCTTCTCGAGATGTGTTTTGCCAACACCGAGGGCGGCATGAGCATATCGCTCGACGGTTTCAAGGACAAGGACATTGTGAAGGTGCTGTTCGCAGAAAATCCGGCGGTTGTGCTACAAATTTCGGACAACAACCTGAAAGAGGCCGAAAAGGTGCTGAAAGAAAACGGCATACAGTTCACAGAGATAGGCAAACCTGCGACAGAGCGCAAACTTACGGTAAAGAAAGACGGCCAAACTCTCAATTTCGACATCGACACAATGCGCGATGTATGGTACGAAACCTCTTCCGAACTCGACAAAAAGCAAAGTTTCAACGGCTGCGCGGAGGAGCGTTGCCGCAATTATAAGAAACAACCTCTGCTCATAGAATTTCCGAAAGACTTCAAGGGAACTCTGCAAAGCTACGGCATATCTCCGGAGCGCCGCACGCCGTCGGGCGTAAAAGCCGCCATTATCCGCGAGAAAGGTACAAACGGCGAGCGCGAAATGGCCTACGCTTTGTATCTGGCCGGCTTCGACGTTAAAGATGTAATGATGACCGACCTTGTAAGCGGCCGCGAAACGCTCGACGACATAAACATGATAGTGTTCTGCGGCGGCTTCTCGAACAGCGACGTGCTCGGCTCGGCCAAAGGCTGGGCGGGAGCGTTCCTGTACAACCCCAAAGCAAAGGCAGCCCTCGACCGTTTCTATGCCCGCGATGACACGCTATCGCTCGGCGTTTGCAACGGCTGCCAGCTAATGGTGGAACTGAACCTTGTAAACCCCGAACACAAACAGCGCACCCACATGCTGCACAACAATTCGCACAAATTCGAGAGCGCATACCTCGGCGTGACGATTCCGCAGAACAACAGCGTGATGTTCGGAAGTCTCTCGGGCTCCAAATTAGGACTTTGGGTGGCCCACGGTGAGGGAAAATTCTCAATGCCCGAGGATGAAAGCGCATACAACATCGTAATGAAATACACATACGACAAATATCCGGCCAACCCGAACGGTTCGGACTATTCCACCGCCGGAATAGCAAGTCCCGACGGCCGTCACGTTGCCATGATGCCCCACCTGGAGCGCGCGTTCCTTCCCTGGCAGAATGCATACTATCCTGCCGGCCGTGAAAACGACGAAGTAACGCCGTGGATAGAGGCATTTGTAAACGCCCGCCGCTGGATAGAAGAAAAGACGAAATAAAAAATCGGCAGCAAATGCCAAAGAACCGCCTGCGAAAAATATTCCGCAGGCGGTTTCGTTTTCCGAACACCGCACCCTGATTCACCGGAACATCATATAAGACATATTTCATGGCCGGCCGGACATAAACACCGCCATTCCCTGCTGCAAAACCTGCCTCTACGGAAAATCGGCAGACAACAGTTTTTATCCGGACAAGGCTTCGGAAAAAAAGAAAAATTTTTTTTACACGGTAAAAAACCTCCCGCAGATAATTGAAAATACAAGGGAGATAATCGAAAATATGTCTGAGATAATTCAAAATATCTCAGACATATTTTTTGCCATATATACATGCGCTGATTTTCAAGTGCTTGGCAGGTGACCGTTTTTGTCTGCAAACTCCTCCGGAAAAGCACTCCTGATTTCACACGAAGAAGAATTTATTCTGCAAAATACTTTAAAACCGAAAATCGGGGCCAGACTGAATTTTTATCCGCAGGTTTTCCGCCCGCCCGATACATTACCGCCATGTTTCCTATGAGCAGCGCATAATGCTACGGCCGCATACCTAACAGAAAAAATAAGCCCGCGAAAAAAGGCGCCAGTCCGCAACACCGAGACGACATGAGGGAAAAAATTCAATCGTACTATGCAAAACAAGGAAAAACATGCCCCGAAAACAAAATAACTTAACCATACAGGAAAATCACATTTACACTTTTCCTTATTTTTGTCTCATATTTAAAAAGATAAAGAATGAAAAAAATAATCCGCTGCGCCTTAATAGTTATCGCGACAGTGATTGCACTGTTCTTTATTTTAGCGATAGCCTTGTATATCCCCCCTATACAAAACTATGCGGTTCGCAAAGTAACCGAATATGCATCGGAAAAAACAGGCATGACCATTCGCGTGGAGCGTGTGCGCCTTGCCTTTCCGCTCGACCTGGCCCTGATAAACTCATTCGCCTCGCAAAAGGGCGATACGCTTCTCGATGCGCACGGGATACGCGTTGACATAGCCCTCATGCCGCTTTTCAAACAGGAAGTGGACATCGAAGGATTAAGCATACACCGCACCAAAATAAACACGGCAGACCTTATAAGTAACACGCAGATAAAAGGATACGTCGGAACGTTAGGAATAAAGAGCAAAGGCATAAACCTGAAGCAATCGACCGTAAGAATGAACGACGCCTCTCTGAAAGACGCGCACATAAATATAATGCTGTGCGACACGGCCGCAGAAGACACCACTCCGAGCCAGACTGTATGGCGAATCAAAGCCGACAGATTGCTCATAGAAAATTCTTCCGTGAATGTAAGAATGCCCGGCGACTCGATGAGAATAGCCGCAACGCTCGGAAATCTGCTCATGAAAGACGGCAGTTTCGACCTGAAGCAGAACAGCTACGGAGTAGCCTCGCTCGCATTACGCTCCTGCGGAGCGAGATACGACATTCCGTATGCTGCCGCCGGCAAAGGCTTCGACGCAAATCACATACAGGTGTCCGGACTGAACGCGTCGCTAAAAGACATTCTTTACCGCAACGGCGCCATATCGGCAAACGTGACCGCACTGAGCGCAAAGGAGAAAAGCGGTATGACAATCAACCGCCTCGCGGGAAAATTCTTTATGGACAGCACGAAGCTGTCACTCTCCGGATTTATGCTTAGAACGCCTTATTCCACACTCGACGCCACAGCGGCAATAGACCTAAGCGCACTGAAAACCGGCGGAAAAGGCAAAGCCGAAGCCACGATAAGAGGTGACATCGACACACGCGATGTCGAGATATTCGTGCCCGAAGGAATTCCCGACGAGGCAAAGAAAGCAATGCCGAAGACACCGCTGAGACTTTCTGCCACCATAAGCGGAGAAAACGGAATTCTTGAAATAAAGAACGCCGGACTGCTGGCCAAAAACGCGCTTGCCCTCGATTTGAGCGGAACTCTGACCGACATAACCGAAACAAACAGAAAAGGTAACCTTAAATATTCTCTCAAAACATACAACCTGGATTTTCTGAAGCCACTGACAGGAGACGGAATAAGCATTCCGCGCGGCACGTCGGCAAACGGAACTATTTCGTTCAACGGAAACAAATACGCAACAAACTCCACTCTGAACGCAGAGCGTGGAAAAATAACGGTGAACGGCAGCTACGACACAGACAACGAAAGCTACGCCGCAAAAATTGACTCCAAACAATTTCCGCTGAAAAAGATAATAAAAGGGAGCACGCTGCACGACCTTACCGCACAGCTCAGCGTGAAAGGCCGCGGGTTCGACCCGTTCTCAAAGTCGATGACTATCGACACACGCGCGGAAATCTCCGAATTCGGCATTTCGGAATATAATCTGAGCAATATGACACTACAGGCCGCTCTGAAAAACGGCACAGGAAACGTCACCTTCGGTTCGGCGAACGACCTGCTTAACGGAAAAGGCAGTATAACCGCCCGATTCGCACGGAAAAACGTAACAGCAACCACGCAGGCAATAATAAAACGCCTTAACCTCGGAAAACTAACGGGAAAAGCCGATACTCTGTTCCTTTCCACAAAAATGTCGGCAGGAATACATGCCGACAACAAACTTACGGCCTACGGAATAAACGCAAAATTCGACAGCATAAGAATCATCACCGCCAAAGGAAACTATCCCGCAAAAGACTTGTACGTAAACTTCGACAACAGAAAGGACTCTCTTTTCACTTCGCTCGCCGCAGGCGATCTGAACATGAACCTCGCCGCCAAAGGAAACCTGGACAAGCTCCTGGGACAAGTGGACAGGTTTGTCACATTGCTTGAAAAGCAAATCGACAACAAGAAAATCGACCAGAACGAGTTGCGCGGATATTTTCCCGACATGAACCTCTATATAGCAGCGGGAAAAGACAATCCCATAAGCAACATATTCAGATACAGCTCCGGATATAAGTTCGACAACACGCTGCTCGACATTTCCTCAGGCCCTGAGAAAGGATTAAACGGATACGGCCACATTTATTCGTTCAATACGGGAACTCTGCTGCTCGACACCGTAAGAATAAAACTGTTCCAGGACTCAACGGGAATCAGAATGAAAGGCAACGTTTACAACGTGTCGAAAAACAATCCCTACATATTCAGAGCCAAACTCAACGGATACCTTTACAATGACGGGGCCGGAATGGAACTCGTATACCTTGACAAAACCGGAAAGGAAGGAATGAACGTGGGAATACAGGCAAACCTCATAGACAGCGGGGTAAGCGTGCACCTGTATCCGGAAACCCCTATAATAGCATACAGGAACTTCAAAGTAAACAAGGATAATTACATTACACTAAAAAACGACAAGACAATTCTTGCAGATTTGAATCTTATCGCCGACGACGGCACCGGTCTGAACATCTACACAACCGACAACGACTCGACGAACGACGTTACAATGACCATAAACCATTTGAATCTGAAAGAACTCACCTCGTCAATACCATATGCACCCAATATCTCAGGACTGCTTTCGGGAGATCTGCACCTGTTAAAGAAAAATACAGAAGTGACGGCTGCGTATGCCATAAACATCGCCGACATGAACTATGAGGACGTTCCTCTCGGCAACATCGGAATGGAAGGCACATACTTGCCCGACGGAAAAGACGGCTCTCATAATATTAATGCGTTCATAACGCGGGAAGAAACCGAGATAGCAGGAATAGACGGCGCATATTTCGAAAAGAAGGACAGTCTGGCGGCAAAATTGTCACTGCTTGACTTCCCTATCGACATTCTGAACGGTTTTACCGGCGACATGCTCGGCCTGAGCGGTAACCTTAACGGCGATCTTAACATCTCCGGCAGCGCGTCCGAACCTATCTTCAACGGAATGGTGAAACTTGATTCCGTTCATGTATACTCCGACATTTATGGTTTCAATTTCAATGTACAAAACGATTCGGCCCAAGTAAAAAACAGCAGCCTGCTGATGAAAAATCTGCGTTTCTACTCTACAGGAAAAAATCCTCTTGTAATAAACGGCGGCATAGACTTCAGCAATTTTGAAAAAGTATCTTTGAATATCTCTGTAAACGCAAATAATTTCGAACTTGTAGACGCCAAACAAACGAAAAAGTCTCAGATTTACGGAAAAGTATTCTCTGACGTCAATGCTTCGGTACGCGGAACAGTAGACAACCTTCAGATACGCGGCAACCTCAACATTCTTTCCAGCACCAACGTCAGCTATGTGCTCCAGGATTCCCCGCTTTCCATAGACAACCGGCTTAATGAACTTGTTACCTTTGTAGATTTCAGCGACAGCACGAAAACAGCGGCTTCACAGCTTGAAAGCGGCGGAATAGACATGATTCTCGGAATAAACATCAGCGAAGTTGCGCGCCTGCACTGCGACATAAGCAGCGACAAGCAAAGTTATGTGGATATAGAAGGAGGCGGAAATCTGACATTCAAATACACACCGCAGGGAGAGGTTATTCTGACAGGACGATACACAGTAAGCAGCGGCGAGATGAAATATGCGCTTCCTATCATCCCGCTCAGCACGTTCTACATCACTAACGGAAGTTACATAGAATTCACAGGCGACCCGACAAACCCGACTCTCAACATACAGGCAAAGGAACAAATCAAAGCGTCAGTAACCGAAAACAACGTTTCGCGTTCGGTTACATTCAATGCCGGCATTTCCATAACGCAGCCTTTGTCGAAAATGGGGTTAGAATTCACTATCGAGGCCCCCGAAGACCAGACAGTGCAAAACCAATTAGCGGCAATGTCGACAGAACAGCGCAACAAACTTGCAATATCAATGCTCGCAACCGGCATGTACCTTGAAGAAAGCAACACGTCGAACGGTTTTAAAGCCAACAACGCACTAAACGCATTCCTCCAAAGCGAAGTACAGCAGATAGCAGGCAGCGCACTAAAGACAATAGATCTCAGCGTCAGTGTCGAGGACGCAACGTCGGAAACAGGCGAGACAAACACCGATTACTCATTTCAATTTGCAAAAAAGTTCTGGGGAAACAGAGTAAATGTAATAATCGGGGGACGGGTATCGACCGGAAACGACGCGCGCAACGACGCTTCAAGCTTTATCGACAACATTTCTCTCGAATACAGGCTCGACAACAGCGCTTCACGCTATGTCCGCCTATTTTATGACCACAACAAGCAGGATCCTCTCGAAGGACAGCTCACCGAAATGGGAGCCGGACTTGTAATGCGCCGGAAAACGAACACTTTCGGAGAGATTTTTCAATTATGGAAGCGTAAGAAAAAGGATAATCCTCTGCAAAACGAAAACGGGCCGGCTCCAAGCGCAGGTACCGACGGAACAGAAAATGCCGACGAAAAACATAATCAGAAATGAAACGCACAAACAAACATATACACACTGTCCTGCGATTCTCCATTATCAAAAGATTTAAATCGCCGGCTTTACTCTTGAACAACAAAGCTTTGCCGTTCAATACAATAATATTATTGTGTTTCCTCACAACGCTGTTTTCCGCCTCATGTTCTACCACACGCAATCTGCCTGAGGGAGAAAAACTATACACCGGCATAAAATCGATAGAGTATACCGACAAGAGCAGGAACACAGGAAACGAAAACGACTCCACCGGCGTCATAAAAGCAATTGCCGAGACGGCGCAAGCGGTCGACGAGCTTTTCAGCTCTCATGGTGTCGAAAATACAACAGCGCAGAACAATATTTCCGACTCTTCTACAGTTATGACGGAAAAGGAACTGCATGCCATTGAAAAAGCCCGCAAGGCTGCAGACCAGAAATCGCTCAACATGGTAAAAGAAGAAATTGACGGAGTGCTTGCCTACGCTCCGAACAACGCGCTCTTCGGAAGTTCTTCCCACCGCCAGCCGCTGGCATTCGGGCTCTGGTTCTACAACGGATTCGTTAACAGCAAAAACAGTATCGGCAAATGGATTTTCAAAAAGTTTGCCAAGCAACCGGTACTTATAAGCACGGTAAACCCCGAGCTCAGAGCAAAAGTGGCCACAAGCACGCTGCAAAATTTCGGCTATTTCCGCGGCAGCGTCGACTACGAACTTATTTCCGACCCCAAAAAGCCCAAACAGAAGATACGATACTATGTAAATCCACGCGCCCCCTACCGGCTCGACTCGATAGCCTACCTCAACTTCCCCGCCTCGGCCGACAGCCTGATACGCAGAGACTGGGAAAAGCGGCTTCTTAAAAAAGGCGATGTGTTCAACCTCACAAACATAAGCAACGAGCAAACACGCCTTCGAGACCTGTTCAGAAACAACGGCTATTACTTTTACAACACGGAATACACCACTTTCCGCGCCGACACGTTCGTCCGTCCGGGGCACGTACAGCTCCAGGTACTTCCGGCAAAAGACATCCCCGACAGAGTAAAGCGCAAGTGGTATTACGGAAAGAAATATATCTACATAGACACGTATCCCGACAACCCCGAAACGAAAAGTTTCAAAGTAAGAGACTTCGAATACAATTACACCGGCAAGAAAATACCTCTCCGCCCGTCGGTGTGGCGGCACAACATATTTTCCTGGCGCGGCTTCCCCTATTCTTACAACGAGCAGAAGTTCACGCTCGAGAAGCTCAGCAACATGGGGCTTTTCAGCCAGCTGAACATGTCGTACGTACCGCGCGATTCCACCGACACATGCGACACTCTCGACGTCTACATCTATGCACAGATGGACAAGCCCTACGAGAGTGAATTCACAATGGACATAAACTCGAAAAGCAACGACCAGATAGGCCCCGGCGCAGCTTTCAAGGTGACGAAAAAGAACGCTTTCAGAGCCGGCGAGAGCATGAGTTTCCGCATATACGGTTCTTACGAATGGCAAATGCAGACTTCCAACAAGGAAAGGAACGATCTGCTCAACTCCTACGAACTGGGCACGTCGCTCGAGCTGAAATTTCCCCGCATATTCTTTCCCGGACTTAAAAACCGGCAGTTTTTCTACCCCACGTCAACCACATTTTCGCTCAGCAGCGACTGGATAAACCGTGCCAGCTATTTCAACATGGTAAAATTCGCGTTGTCGATGTCGTACTCATGGCAGCGCAGCCGCACCACCAAACACGAGCTCACCGTATTCTCTCTCGACTTTGACCGCATGATAAGAAAAACCGCAAAGTTCGACTCTATAATGACCGCCAACCCCGCGCTCTACATCA
Organism: uncultured Prevotellaceae bacterium; assembly: GCA_905202115.1. Lineage (GTDB taxonomy): Bacteria > Bacteroidota > Bacteroidia > Bacteroidales > Bacteroidaceae > UBA6398. The sequence goes on from CAJKQZ010000019.1 coordinate 11,162, forward strand.
GTATGCGCGACCAGTTCATTCCGTGGATAGGCTACACTTACACATACAGTTCTCCCAAACGGACAACCAATCCCATTTGGTTCCAGGGCACCATAAAAGAGTCGGGCAATCTGTTGTCGGGCATCTACGCCATTGCGGGAAAAGGCTTCAGCGACCGAAATAAAAAATTGTTAAACAATCCGTTCGCCCAGTTCGTCAAGGCCACAGCCGAATTCCGCAAAACGTTCAGCCTGGGCCCGTCGGTAAAACTTGCCACACGCGTTTTAGGCGGTATTATCTACACTTACGGCAACAGCAACGTGGCTCCGTACAGCGAACAGTTCAACATTGGAGGCGCAAACAACGTGCGCGCATTCACAGTGCGCAGCATTGGCCCCGGACGCTTCAAATCGCCTGGAACAAAGTATTCTTACATGGACCAGACCGGAGATATAAAATTCGCCGCCAACGCCGAACTGCGCTTTCCGCTGTTCGGATCGCTGTTCGGCGCAACATTCCTCGACGCCGGCAACGTATGGCTGCTGCGCAAGGACGAATCGCGCCCCAAAGGACAGATAAACGCCTCGGAATTCCTCAACTCGCTGGCTCTCGGCACAGGAGTCGGACTGCGCTACGACATGGAATTTCTCGTACTGCGCCTCGACCTCGGCGTAGGCATTCACGCACCTTACGATACAGGAAAAAGCGGATACTACAACATGGGAAAATTCACCGACAGCCTCGCGCTGCACTTCGCAATAGGATATCCGTTCTAAACACACGCTACAGGAAGCACCAAACGCCTGTATGAAACGTTTCCTTCTTACTTTTCAGAAAACATTTCGGGGATATTTCGACGCGAATACGGCATAGACGGAAACAGGCCCGTAAAAAATCATCCTCGGGAAAGTTTTTTCAAAAACAGACCACGCAGAAAAAAAATATTTTTTTCGCGTGGTAAAAAACTTCCCGCAGTAAATTGAAAATACAAGGGAGATAATTCAAAATATGTCTGAGATAATTTAAAATATCTCAGACATATTTTTTGCTATATATACACCTGCTGATTTTCAAGTGCTTGCCAGCTGACCGTTTTTGTCTGCAAAATCCTCCGGCAAGGCGCTGCGGATTTTACGTAAAATCCGCATTTTTTTCACCAGCAGAAACACTTTGCCAACCGCCCGCACAAAAATCCACACACGCATAGAAAGCCCTCGAAACAGGCATTTACGGCAAAAAAGACTATATTTGCGCTCACGGCTGAAACACGGCGTAGAAACAATAAAACATGAAAAGAATCCATACAATGAAACGAGCACTCGTCATTATCGGCATTATGCTGGCCGCAACGGTAACGGCTGTTGCCGAAAACATAACAGTAACGTCGCCCGACGGAAACCTGACCGTCACAATCGAGAACACCGGTGGAAAAGCCTATTATTCGGCTGCGCTCAACAGAAAACAGATGATAGAACGCTCGCGGCTCGGGGTTTACACCAACATAGGCGACTTTTCCTCCGGCCTTGTGGTAACGGGGTCGCGCACATCGAAAATAGACGAGCGTTACACCATGAAGACAACTAAAGCCTCGTCGGCGCATTACGTTGCCAACCAAACCGAAATAGACTTCGAAAACGCCGACAAGAAGAAAATGACCGTAACATTCAACGTATCGGCAAACGACATCGCTTTCAGATATTCCTTTCCCCAGCAGGGAGACACCAGAGTAATGGTGATAACCGGCGAGGCAACGTCGTTCAGCTTTCCGCAGCAGACAACGACATTCCTGTGCCCGCAGAACAAGGCCATGTCGGCATGGATGCACACAAAACCTTGCTACGAGGAAGAATACAAGCTCGACATGCCCATGAGCGAACGCTCGCTTTATGGCGAAGGATACACCTTTCCCTGCCTGTTCCGCATAGGGAGCGACGGCTGGGCGCTCGTGAGCGAAACCGGAACCGACGGAAAATACGTGGGCTGCCACCTGAGCGATTATGTTCCCGAAACAGGCTATACGATTGCATTTCCCATGCCCGGCGAATCGAACGGAATAGGACAGACATCGGCCGGAGTAGCCCTTCCCTGCAACACTCCCTGGCGCACGATAACCTTAGGAGCCACATTGAAGCCTATAGCCGAAACCACCATACCCTACGACGTTGTCAAACCCATGTACGAAGCCGAGGCCGACTACAAGCCTGGGCGCTACACGTGGAGCTGGCTGCTTTGGCAGGACGGCGGCACCAACTACGACGACCAGGTGAAGTTTATCGACATGTCGGCAAAAATGGGATACGAATACGTACTCATCGACGCCGGCTGGGACGTCAACATAGGGCGTGACCGCATGGCTACGCTCAGCAAATACGCACAGTCGAAAGGCGTGGGCCTGATACTGTGGTACAGTTCCAACGGCACATCCAACGATCCTCCGCAAACTCCCATGCACTGCATGAGCACGTCGCTCGCACGCAACCGCGAAATGCAATGGATGAAAAGCATAGGCATAAAAGGAATAAAAGTCGACTACTTCGGCGGCGACAAGCAGCACACCATGCAATACTACGAAGACATCCTGGCCGACGCCAACCGCTACGGCATACAGGTTATCTATCACGGCTGCACGCTGCCCCGCGGCTGGGAACGCATGTACCCCAACTTCGTAAGCAGCGAGGCTGTGCTGGCTTCGGAAAACGTATATTTCAACGACTACAACGCGCGGCGAGAGGCAATGGAGCTCACAATCCACCCGTTCTGCCGCAACGCCATAGCCACAATGGACTGGGGCGGAATAATAATGAACAAATTCATGTCGCGCGACAACAAAAGCCGGCACCCGCGCTACACGTCCGACATCTTCGAGCTCGCCTCGGGCATAACGAACCAAACATACATACAGTGCGTGGCCATATATCCGAATACAATAGACGAAATACCCGAATTCGAGCTCGATTTTCTTAAAGAACTCCCCACCGTGTGGGACGAGACCCAGCTCATCGACGGCTACCCCGGAAAATTCGTAGTCCTCGCGCGCAGACACGGCGACAAATGGTATGTGGCAGGTCTCAACGGCTCGGAAAAGGAAATGACACTCAACCTTACGCTGCCCATGTTTGCCGGAAAAACCGTAACCTGCTACAACGACAAACCGGCAAAAGGCGAAACGCTGCCCCAGCCGCAGATGAAAGAGATGAAAGCAGGAAAAGACGGAAAAATCAAAGTCACAATACAGCCCAACGGCGGACTTATAATAAAATAATGTGAGCGCTAAACAAGCGCAACCATTATCAACAGCAGGACAAGCCCCGCAGATTTTCTGTGGGGCTTTATCATAAGATTTTGCAGACAAAAACGGTCAGCTGGCAAGTATTTGAAAATCAGCACGTGTATATGTAGCAAAAAATATGTCTGAGATATTTTGAATTATCTCAGACATATTTTCGATTATCTCCCTTGTATTTTCAATTTCCTGCGGGAAGTTTTTTAACCACGAAAAAAAATATTTTTTTTCGCGAGAAGCATATTTTCGCAGAATTGTTTCCACGTCCGTTTTTTCGAGGCACCGGCACAAGCTTGTGGCAGATGCCCGCAAAAACACCTCGAACATAATTTTTCCGCACACAGGCAATGTTTCTACCAAGCTTACAACAAAGCGGAAGACACCACCCTTTTTCCATTTAAAATATATCGTGAAAAAGAATTAAAAACCTTATTTTTGCAATAAGCAAATACGCCTTACAGGTGCACCGGTCCCCTATCGCGACGGCCAGCTTTCCTACCGTCACAAGCCGGCCTGCCCTAAAGCCCGAAAGAGCAAGACTTTCTCAATACAACATGCCAGGGCTGAACAAGAAACAAAGAAACACAAAAACCAACACAATGAAAAAAATAATAGGAATTCTTTCCTTTATAATGGCAACGATTTCAGTGTGCCACGCACAAGACTACACCGAAGTGAAAATCTGGCCCGACGGTCTGCCTAATTCCAATGGCCGCGACCTCACAGAACCATACAACGACGAGGCCGGCAACTACGAACCTCGCATACACGTATTCCTTCCGCCAAAAGAAAAAGCCACAGGCCGTGCCGTGCTCTGCATTCCCGGCGGAGGATACGGAACAGTATGCTACGACGTCGAAGGGGGTTCCTGGGCGCCTTACTTTCTTGAGCGCGGCATAGCCCTTATCGCGCTCAAATACCGCCTGCCTTTCGGCAGCTATGCCTCGGTTCCGAGTTCCGATGCATTCGAAGCCATGCGCATTATACGCCGTCACGCCGCAGAGTGGAACATCGACCCGCACAAGGTAGGCGTCATGGGGCACAGCGCCGGCGGACACCTTGCCGCAACCGTAGCCACGCTTGCCAGGGATGACGCAAAGCCCGACTTCCAGATTCTGTTCTATCCCGTAATAACTATGGACAAGCGATACACGCACATGGGAACGCACGACAATCTCATAGGCAGGGACGCGGGCCCCGAGTTGGAAAACTATTACAGCTGCGAGAAACAGGTGCGTCCCGGCAACGCACCGGCGTTGATTCTCACCACCGACGACGACGAGACAGTGCCCTCCGAAAACAGCGTAAACTACTACCTCGCGCTTAAAAACGCAGGCGTCGACGCCTCGCTCCATATATATCCGAGCGGAAGTCACGGTTTCAGCCACCATAAATGGTTCCGCTCGCACGACGTAATGATTTCCGACCTTTTTTCATGGATAGACTCGCTTAAATAAACCGTCAGAATCAATAAACTGCATTACAGCATTAAAACATAACGCCCAAAACACAAAAGAAATGCACAGAATATCAATAATAACCCTGGTTATGGCCTTCGTCGCCCTTACCGCCAATGCGCAGAAGATGATAGAACTCGACGTATGGCCCGACGGACTGCCCAACTCCAACGGACGCGACCTCACGCAACCCTACGATGACAAGACAGACAACTTCAAACCCTCAATACGCGCATTCCTGCCCGCAGCCGCCAAGGCCACAGGCCGCGCCGTGGTATGCTGTCCGGGCGGCAGCTACGCCACTCTTGCGCAGGAAAGCGAAGGCACAGGCTGGGCCGAGTTTTTCAACGAACGCGGCATAGCGCTGATAGTCCTCAAATACAGAATGCCTTACGGTTACTCATCCGTTCCAGCCAGCGACGCCGACGAGGCTATACGCATAACGCGCCGGCATGCAGCGGAATGGAACATCGACCCGCACAAGGTAGGAATAATGGGACACAGCGCCGGCGGACACCTTGCCTCGACAGTAGCCACACACGCCGTAGGCGACGCGAAGCCCGACTTCCAGATTCTGTTATATCCGGTCATCACCATGAACCCGTCGTATACGCACATGGGAACGCACGACAACCTTATCGGACAGAACCCCTCGCCCGAAATCGAGCGGTATTACAGCAACGAACTGCAGGTACGCCCCAACGACCCTACCGCATTCCTCGCCCTGTCGAACGACGACAGCGTGGTGCCTCCGCTCAACAGCGCGAACTATTATCTTGCGCTGCAGAAAGCCGGCGTCAAGGCCGCAATGCATATCTATCCCACCGGCGGACACGGCTACGGCAGCATGCCCCAATTTGAATGGCACAAACAACTGTATGACGACCTGGCCGACTGGCTCGCGATGTTAGAATAAAAGCGACTGCCGCAAAAAACAAATCCGCACCCGAATGCAGGCACACCTCCTGCCGGTCCGATTTTTCTGCTGAAAGTATTAAAGCCCAAAAACACCGCTTCCACAAAATAGGCAGTGCCTTGCCGGAAGAGTTTACAGACAAAAACGGTCAGCTGGCAAGCACTTGAAAATCAGCAGGTGTATATATGTCAAAAAATATGTCTGAGATATTTTAAATTATCTCAGACATATTTTCGATTATCTCCCTTGTATTTTCAATTTACTGCGGGAACTTTTTTACACGCACAAAAAAAATATTTTTTTCGCAGGAGGCATATTTTATAAAAAATCCCCTATTTCCGTTTTCCTGCCGAAGCCCAAAAAACAAGCAATATGCGTAAGAAAACATCCCCGAGATAATTTTTCGGCACTCTCAGCATTATGTCAACAACGTAAATCACGGCAAAAAAGAACGGCCGCACACTCATTTTCACAGGAAAACTAAATATTTTGGCGCTTATAAGTAGTTAATTCGCTCTATATTTACTACTTTTGCTCCAACGAAGAATCAAAAAACATCAAACAAAATCATGTCTAAAAAAGTAAGCATCGCATTAGCGATAATCAGCGTCGCAACGCTCACCTCGTGCAGCAAAATGGGCGCCCTCTCTGCCGACAATTTCACCGTTACTCCCTCACCTATGGAATCGCAGGCCGGCAAAGTGGATGTAACGATCAACGGCCGCTTCCCCGAAAAATACATGAAGCGCAAAGCAGTTGTAAAAGTAACCCCCGTGCTCAAATACGCAGGACAATCCACAACCGGCCAGAGCGCTACTTTCCAGGGAGAGAAGGTTGAAGGCAACAACCAGACTATCTCCTACAAAATCGGCGGGAACTACACAATGAAGAATTCTTTCAAATACGTTCCCGAAATGCAGAAGAGCGAGCTCTATCTCACGTTCGACGCAAAGAAAGGAAAGAAAACCGTTAAGATTCCCGAAGTGAAAGTTGCCGACGGCGTGCTCGCAACCAGCGAACTGCTCAAACGCACCCTTGCAAACGCAACCCCCGCAACTGCGCCCGACGCTTTCGAGCACATAATAGCGCAGAAGCAGGAAGCAAGTATAAACTTCCTTATCCAGCAGGCAAAAATCCGCAACTCGGAACTCAAGAAAACATCCGTACAGGACTTCATCAACACACTTCGCGACATCAAGGCCGACCAGGAACGTAAAGAACTCAACAACGTGGAAGTTTCGGCATACGCTTCGCCCGACGGCGGTGTGAGCCTCAACGAGAAACTCGCCGCACAACGCGAAAGCACCACCAAAAAGTATGTTGACGACGTACTCAAGAAACAGGCTATCGATGCAAACGTCGACACCAAATACACCGCGCAGGACTGGGAAGGATTCCAGGAACTCGTATCGGCTTCCAACCTTCAGGACAAGGAAGTTATCCTGCGAGTTCTCTCCATGTACAAAGACCCCGAACAGCGTGAACAGCAAATAAAGAACATCTCCTCGGCATTCCGTGAACTCGCCGACGAGATTCTCCCGCAGCTCCGCCGCTCGCGCCTCACAATCAACTACGACCTTATCGGCCGCAGCGACGACGAAATCCAGCAGCAGTTCTCGACCGACGCTTCGCAGCTCTCTGTCGAAGAACTTCTCTACGCAACCACACTTACAGACAAACAGTCGGAACAGGAAAGCATTCTGAAGAAAACAACCCAGCTCTACCCCAACGACTACCGCGCATTCAACAACCTCGCTGCAATATCCTACAGCAAAGGCGACCTCTCCGCTGCAAAAAGCTACCTCAGCAAGGCAAACAGCGTGAAGAGCAGCAATCCCGAAAGCAATATAAACCTCGGTATGATTGCCCTCTGCAACGGAAATGTTGAGGAAGCCGAAGGTTACATGGCAAAAGGCAACGGCGCAAACAACTACAACGAGGCTCTCGGCAACCTGTCGATAGCAAAGGGCAACTACGCACAGGCAGTGAACTACTTCAAAGGTATCAACACCAACAGCGCAGCCCTCGCACAGATTCTCTCCAAGAACTACGACGCAGCAACCAAGACACTCTCGCAGGTAAGCAACGCCGACGCAACCACGAGCTATCTCAAAGCTATCGTAGCAGCACGCACAAACGACAAGGCAGCTGCCATAAGCAACCTCAAAGACGCAGTTTCGAAAGACAGCTCCTACGCTTCCTATGCTGCAAAAGATCTGGAGTTCGCAAAAATAGCAACCGACGCTGAATTCAAGAACATCGCGCGCTAAACGATTATTTCACACACGAAAAGAAAAAGTAAGTATGCACATACGCGCGACTTACTCCATTATAACACTGCTGCTGGCCATTCTAATGGCCGGCTGCAGTGTTTCTAAAGACAGGTTTCGCCTGAACGGAAAATTCAAGAACCTGCACACGGCCGAAATCTACATCTATTCCGAAGAAGGTCGCGACACAATCCGTATTCAGGGCGGGAAATTCGTTTACGAAAAGAAGCTCAGCCGCCCCATGATACTCACGATTCAATATCCCAACTTTGCCGAGATGAAAATCGTGGCCGAGCCGGGAAAAGAAACAAAGTTCGTAACCGACGCGTCCGACCTTACGCAAACCAAACTCAGCGGAAGCGACGAGAACAAGTTGCTGAGCGATTTTTACTACGACATAAACGACAAGCGTGGGGCCGAAATCAAAAACTCCGCCGAAACTTTCATTCGCAAGAACCCTACAACGCTTGCGGCCGAGGCTGTTTTCCGCACGTATTTTGCGGAAGCCGATAACATCGACGCCAAACGCACGCATAGCCTCCTGAACATTCTGCTGAAAAGCCAGCCTCGCAACGCCTCATTAAGCCGTCTTGCCGGCAAGCTCATTCCTTTTTTAAAAACCACGCCCGGAAACAAACTCCCGCCCTTTACCGTAACCTCATGGAAAGGCGAAACGGTTACCGACAAGGATTTCCGCGGCCGTTATCTCCTGATTTATTTCTGGGCTTCCTGGCAATACGAAAGTTTCCAGCAAGTCCGCGGTCTGAAAAACATAGTTTCGCCATACAGCGACCGTCTCGGGCTCGTATGTGTGAGCCTTGATTACAACTACCGCACTTTTCTCAATAACGTAAGACGCGATTCCCTGCGCGAACACAACGTCTGCGACAAACTCGCCTGGTCTTCCCCTATTGTAAAGCAGTTGGGCGTAAACTACATTCCAGGAAACGTCATCGTATCGCCCGAAGGCGAAATCGTAGCCCGCGATCTTGAATTTTCCGAGCTCCGCAGGCGCATATCGGAACTCATGAAAAAGCAATAGCTTCATGCTTGTAAAACTCTTCACCGCTGCCGTCAACGGCCTCGACGTGCGAACAGTAGAAGCCGAGGTAAACGTTTCGAAAGGCGCCAAGTTCAGCCTTGTCGGTCTGCCAGACAGCGCCGTGCGCGAGAGTTATTATCGCATAAGAACCGCACTTCAGAACTCCGGCTACGCCCGTCCCACCAACCAGATTACAATAAATCTCGCCCCTGCCGACATCCGCAAGGAAGGTTCCGGCTACGATTTGCCTCTTTCCGTAGGAATCCTTGCGGCCGAGGGCGCAGTGAACCAGGAGCGTCTGAAACGCTACATGCTCGTAGGCGAACTCGGGCTCGACGGTTCGTTACGTCCCGTGCGCGGTGCTCTGCCCGTAGCCATACATGCCCGCGCCGAGAAATTCGAAGGCCTTATCGTGCCCTCGGCCAACGCTCACGAAGCCGCCGCCGTAGACACGCTAAAAGTATACGGTGCCGAAAATCTGTGCCAGGTGGTTGATTTTCTCAACGGCCGGCACTCTCTCGAACAGACTATAGTAAACACGCGCGAGGAATTCTACTCCCGCCGCACGGAGTGCGACACCGACTTCTCCGACGTGCGCGGCCAGGAGAATGTAAAGCGTGCTTTCGAGGTTGCCGCCGCCGGCGGACACAACATACTGCTCGTGGGCAGTCCAGGGTGCGGCAAATCGATGATGGCCAAGCGTCTTCCGGGCATACTTCCACCGCTTTCACTTGCCGAAAGCCTCGAAACCACACAGATACACTCCGTTGCAGGCCTCCTCGACGGAAGAACGTCGCTCGTCGCCTCGCGGCCGTTCCGCAGCCCCCACCACACAATTTCCGATGTGGCACTGATAGGAGGCGGCACCAATTTCATGCCAGGCGAAATAAGCATTGCCCATAACGGCGTGCTTTTTCTCGACGAACTTCCCGAGTTCAGCCGCAGCGCTCTCGAAACTCTGCGCCAGCCGCTCGAAGACCGCACCGTCAGCATTACCCGCGCCAAATACAGCGTCACTCTTCCGTGCTCATTCATGCTCGTGGCGTCGATGAACCCCTGTCCTTGCGGATACTACAACCACCCCACGCACAAATGCGTCTGTTCTCCGGGGCAAATTCAACGCTACATGAGCCGCATTTCCGGTCCTCTGCTCGACCGTATGGACATTCAGGTAGAAGTCACGCCTGTTCCGTTCGACGACCTTGCCCGTGCTCCCCGCGGAGAGGCAAGTGCCGACATACGCACCCGCGTAATGGCCGCGCGCAGCATTCAGCAGCAACGTTTCAACGGCATCAGCGGCACCTACTGCAACGCACAGATGTCGAGCCGGCAGCTACGCGAATATGCCCTCCCCGACAGCGGAGGCATGAACCTGCTCGACATGGCCATGAAACGTTTCGACTTGTCGGCGCGGGCATACGAAAGGATTCTCAAGGTAGCCCGCACGATAGCCGACCTTGACGGCAGCCACGACATAAGTTCCCCGCACATAGCCGAAGCCATAGGCTACCGCAATCTCGACCGCTCCACATGGGGCGAGTGAAAAAAGTGCGAGGAAAGACTTCACATAAAAAAATACCCCACACGAAAAAAAATATTTTTTTTACACTGTAAAAAACTTCCCGCAGCAAATTGAAAATACAAGGGAGATAATCGAAAATATG
>CAJKQZ010000020.1 GCA_905202115.1 uncultured Prevotellaceae bacterium
ATATACACCTGCTGATTTTCAAGTGCTTGGCAGGTGACCGTTTTTGTCTGCAAAAACACATTGATTTAAGGTCTTTAAGGTCGTTAATGGCATTAACGACCTTAAAGACCTTAATCGGAACCGCATTTTTTGCACCCGTGCACCCGCCCGAAACGCGAAAAAGAGCGAATCACCCGCCGGCAAGCCATAAATACCCATTTCAGGGTATTGCAGGCCATTACGCTTAGGAATATCTTTGCACATGATATGAAACACTTCATATCGTAAGGCTTTCAATAGCGGCCGAAACGCCGCAAACCGCCGTAAGGCCTGTTTCCGCTCATAAGGAATTTAATTGTTATGTATCTTGTTCGTAAGATCGGGTGTCCGTTTTCCTATATCGGGCACCCTCTTCCGTTTTTCCTGCTATTGCCACTCGCACCGGTGCAACCGCATTGAAAAAACGTTTAAATTTGCGGAACAATTCAGCATAAGGCTCAGAAATGAAAATACTTCATACCGCCGACTGGCACATAGGCAACACCTTTTTCGGCAACGACCGCGCCGAAGAGCACCGCGCGTTTTTCGATTTTCTGCTCGACACCATAAACAGCGAACACCCCGACGCACTGATAGTGGCGGGCGACGTGTTCGACACATCCAACCCGTCGGCCGAGGCACAGGCACTGTATTACAGCTTTCTGCACCGCGCCGCAAAAGAGAACGACGGTATGCAGATAATAATCATAGCCGGCAATCACGACTCGGCGGGACGGCTCGAAGCGCCCGAACCGATACTGGCCGCCGACAACATAACCGTGCGCGGAAGCATACGCCGCGACGAGAACAACGAGCCCGACATGAACCGCATGATGATTCCGCTGCACAGGCGTGGAAGCGACGAATGCGAGGCGGTGTGCCTGGCCGTGCCTTTTCTGAGAAGCTACGAGCTTCCCGAAGGGAAATCGTTTGCCGACAGCATGGCGAAATTCTTCGGCAACCTTGCAGCCGAGGCACACCACCGCTACGGCAAACACCTGCCTATGATACTTGCCGCACACTTCTACGCCACCGGCAGCGAAATAGCCGACGACGACCACAGCGAACGCATTATAATAGGAGGCGAGGAAAGCGTGGACGTATCGGGATTCGGCCGCAACTTCGACTACGTGGCCTTAGGGCACATACACAAGGCCCAGAGCGTGGGCGGCATGGAAAACGCGAGATACTCCGGCTCGGCCCTCCCCATGTCGTTCAGCGAAAAGAACTACCGCCACGGCGTGGAGTGCGTGGAACTGAGCGACGGGGACGACATAACGATAACATCCATACCTTTCAGTCCGCCACACCCGCTGTTGAGCATTCCCGCCCGAGGCGCACTGAGCATAGAGCAGGCCATAGACGAGATTGACCGGCTGCCGGACGCCGGCAAGCACGAGCCTCGCACGAATTTCCCCTATGTGGAAATAAAAATAGACGCCACAGAGCCCGACCCCGCAATACCGAACAGAATAAAGGAACGCTTTGAAGGAAAGGCGGCGATACTCTGCTCGATAAAACGTGTGGAAAAAACAGCTGTCGACTACAAGGAACTCGAAATAAGGACTTCGGAACAGCTGCGGCGGCTTACACCCCGCAGCGTGGCACAGACCATATACAAAAAACGATTCGGAGGCGAAGAAATGCCGGCCGAGCTTCTCGAAATGCTGCAGCAAGCCGAACAGGCCGCAACGACAGCCGAGGAAGAACTGTAACACTCCCGAAAATGATAATCCGAAAAATATACATCCGAAACATAACCTCCTTTAAAGGAGAACATACAATCGACTTCACGGCCGAACCGCTGCGCTCGGCAGGACTTTTCGCCATTACAGGCGACACGGGAGCGGGAAAGTCGACCGTTCTCGACGCAGTGTGCCTGGCACTCTACAACCGCGCCCCGAGATTCGACGACAGAGAGCAGCTGAAGTACATAACGGGCCAGTCGCCCGACACCGACATAGAACTGCGCGGCAGCGACACGCGCAACGCGCTCCGGCGCGGCGCGAGCGACGGAATGTGCAGCGTGGAGTTCTCGACAAACGAGGGAACGTTCCGCGCCACATGGCAGCTGAGAATAAAAAGAACCGGACGCTACGCCCGTCCGGAGCAGACGCTCGAGCAGCTTTCCCCGAACCGCCGCACGGTAAATCCGCAGGACTTTGCCCGCGAGGTGAAGAGAATCGTGGGGCTCGACTACGAACAGTTCACACGCACAGTGATACTGGCACAAAACAGTTTCGCGAATTTCCTCAGAGCACACCAGAACGACAAATCGGCGCTGCTCGAGAAAATAACCGGCACGGAAATATACGCACTCGTATCGAAAGAAGTCTACCGCCTGAACCAGGAAGCGCAGAAAGCATACGACGTGAAATGTTCAGAACTCAAAGGCCTCACCGCCGGACACCTCGACGACGCCGACCTTGCGCGCCTGGAAAACGAACGTCATCTGCGCGAATCGTCGGCACAGGCAACCGACGAACAGCTGAACTATCTGAAAAAACAGCTCGCCTGGTATGACGAATACGACAAACTGTCGGACGAACTCGCACAGGCAACCGAAAAATACAACGAGGCAAACCGGCATTTCATAGAAATGCGCGACCAAAGGGAGAAACTCGCACGATACGACGAAGTGGTAGCCGTGAAAAGCAAGTTTCTTTTCCTGAAAGAAGCCGAAAACCAAAAAAACATCAGCAAGGAGAAAGCGGAAATATACCGCGAACAGGAAAAAACGAAAGAAAAAATATGCACTGCCGCTGCAAAAGATTTCGACGAGGCTAAAAACTCGCTGAAAAAAGCAGAAACACAGCTCGAACAGCAGCTCCCTTCGCTGAAAAAAGGACATGACCTGAAACGCGACATACTCTACGACAAAAATTCCATAAACGAACGGCTGAATAAAATAAAAGAAGCCGAAACATACGCCACCGCACGGAAAAAAGAACAGGAAGCAAAGCTACAGGAACTGGCAGCGGTAAAAAAACAGGAGGACACTTGCGAAAATATCCTGCAGGAACTTTCCGTACATCAGAAAATGCTCGACCAGTCGGCCGCGATAATCGAAAAACTCAAGATATATTCGGCAACACAAACCGCGGGCGCACGCTTGAATGCCGAACAGCAGAACCTGCAACGCGAACTCGACAATCTGCGAAAGGAATCATCCGGCATAGACGCCAAACTGAACGTTCTGTCGCAGAAACAAAAATCGCTCGCCGAGCAAAGAGACGTGTGCAAAACGAGAAATATCGGCCTCGAAGGCGACGTGCTGCAAAAAAGCTACGACACGGCGTTTTCGCTCCAGGAAAAACTGCGGGGAGCACGCAAACTGTGGAAGAACATATCCGACGAATACTCCGAAATAGAGGAACTCGAAGACCTAAGAAGACGAACCGCAACCGCGCTGTCCTACCTGGCGCGCGACACAGCCGGAATGGAAAAAGAAATCGCGCAGCTGCGCGAAATCTACGACGTTCGCCTGAAAGCCTACATGCTCAGCCAGAGCGAAGACATCAAAGGTCTGCGCCAGGGCCTCAAAGAAGGCGCTCCCTGTCCGGTATGCGGCGCCACACATCACCCTTACCACACCGAAACGGAGCAGCATTTCGGCGAACTGATGACACTTATCGAAAAAGAATTCCACGAAACAGAGGCGCAACTCAACCGCAAGACCGGCGAACTCAATGAAATGAGACAAAAACAAAGCGCCGACGAGGTGCGCCTCCGTTCCATAGAAGAACAGACGGAAAAAACACGCGCACTGCTCGAAAACAACATAGCCGAATGGCGGGAATACTCGGCTCTCGACCCTTCGTTCGCCGACTGTTCCCGAAACGTAAACCGCTCTGCAAGGCGTATAATGATAGAACAGATTGCCGACAACGCCGACCGCACTGTAAACAACGCCAAAAACCGGCTCGACGAGTATAACAAGAACCGCAACACCATAGAAACGCTCACCGCGGAAATAGAAACGCTCGGCAGTCAGACCGACGAGCTGCAACGTCTGCGCTCCAACCTACTCCGCAATATGGGACAGGTGGAAAGCCGCCTCGAAAAGGCCGCCGAAGAAGCCAACGGCAACAGCGCCACCGAAAACGAGCTTTATTCCGACCTGGAGAACCTTATCACGATTTCGAACTGGCACACCCTGATACGCGATAACGCCGAAGAATTCGTGGGCCGGATAATAACAATGACGAGCAACCGGAAAAACAACCTCGAACTGCTCCAAAAACTCAAAGCACGCCACGCCGAGGGGGAGCACAACATAAAACTGCTCAACGAAATGCGCGACGATTCCGAGCGCAGCATACAAAAACTGCGCGACGAGATTGAAACGCTGAACGTTTCGATAAACGACAAGCAAAATATCATTTCCGGCATGTTCGGAACCGAAGATCCCGACGAAGCCGAACAGAAAATGAATCTAGCCGTGAGGATTGCACGCGAGAATTTCGACAGGAAAAACAAACTTCTGCAGGATAACGACGGAATACTGCGCGCTATACGCCAAAAGCGCGAAACCGCCGAACAGAATGCGGCCGAACAGGAAGCCAGCGCCACACAACTGCGCGACGACATAGACCGCTGGATTTTCACTTTCAACAACACCCACTCGCCGGTGCAATTCGGCGAGCTCGAGCGCATTTTCAAGGAAACATGCAACTGGAACGAGCTGCGTTCGAACGTAGACAAGGCAAAAACGGCCAAGATACTGACAGAAGATCACCTGAACGTGGCGCAACGCAAGCTCAGCGATCTGCAGGCGCAGCCGCAACATCCCGACAGGGCTACAGAAGTGCGCAGCACGATAGAGAAAGAAATCACACGTCTCGAATCCCAGAAAGAAGAGACCAGCAAAGCGTTGAACGAAATCCTTTCCCGTCTGCACATACACGAAGTAAGCGTGGCCAAAATAGCACAATTCGAGCCCGAACTCAAAGCTATGGAGAAAAAGAAAAGCGACTGGGCAAAGCTGAATGCGCTTATAGGTTCGGCCGACGGCAATCTGTTCCGCGTACAGGCGCAGTGTTTTACGCTCAGACTGCTTGTAGACCATGCCAACGTGCAGCTGGCGAACCTCTCCCCGCGCTATCGGCTGCAATGTATTCCCGACTCGCTCGGACTGGAAATCATAGACCGCTACATGTGCGACAGGAAACGCCCCGTATCGAGCCTTTCGGGAGGCGAAACGTTCGTCGTAAGCCTCGGTCTTGCCTTAGGACTTGCCTCGCTTTCGAGCAGCAACCTTTCAATAGGAAGTCTGTTTATCGACGAGGGCTTCGGAAACCTCGACGACGAAAGTCTTGCAATGGTGATAAAATCTCTCGGAAACCTGCAAAGCTCACAGGGACGCAAAGTGGGAATAATAAGCCACACCTCGCAGATTCGCGAGAGCATTCACCCGCAAGTGCAGGTGATAAGGCAAAAGAGCGGAGAATACAGCTACATACGCATTTCGGGCAACTGAACGCGGCGCAACATACGGCGTGCAGCGCAAACCGCAGGTCACAAACAGACCGACACGCACAACTCCGGAACTGACGTTTGCACCGCCTCAAAAAATATGTCTGAGATATTTTAAAATATGTCAGACATATTTCAAATTATCTCAGAGATAATTTTTCCTACGTGCGGGAGGTTTTCACCGCAATGAAACGCATTTTCCATTTTTCCTGAAAACATCAGCACCTTTCATTATATAACAGGCCGGACAAGCACAAAATAAAAAAATTGCGGTGCAATCCCCACTAACCGCACCGCAACAACACTTAATCCATTTCCCGCTGCCCCAAAATGCGCGGAGCCGGCATTCTAATAATAGTCCTCCGGAGTAACTCCGTCATAAACGCTCTTAGGCACCCATTCGATATAATCTATGTCGAGGTGTGCGGTAGGATTGTCAAGCACGTTTTTAAAACGCAGATAATACCTCGTATTTCCTACAACCGACCCGCGATAGATGATATGGCGCAATTTATGAAGTCCGAAGCCGCTGTTACGCCCTCCCACGGTGGCCGAATAGCTAAAGTCGCCATAACAATTGGAGCCTTTCATTACATCGTGGTTTCTCATGTTGCGTTCAAGGCGTGAGTTCTCGTAACGATCGTCGGTATCGAGAAAATACTGTATCCACGGTGTGTTTTCCTCATATCTCATATCGAGCGGCAAGCCAATAGCAGTAAGGTTGTTCTTGTCGGTTCCGAAATAAACCTGCATCATACCGCATGTAGACCCATTGCCTACGGCTATACGCAACTCGTAGGTTCCGTCGTTAGGAACGAGCGGCAGACGGTATGTCACGTCATAAGGTCCCTCGAACATCGGTTCATCCTGCTCGTAGGCGCGGTTGCCCACAGAAGCGTATACCTGGAGTATGGTAAGATATGTTTCTTCGTTGAACGTAATTCCCGAAAGATAGCCATGCGGAATAAAGTAGAAATTCTGATTAGGCAGCGCGCGCAGACCGTTGGTAAATAGTTCGGGCTGGAACGAAAGCACATCCCAGCGCATACGTTCGTTCAACACTTTTCCGGGCACGTCGTTATCATAAACAAGCACATCGTCGATAATGTAATAAAAACCGTTGAGAGCCTGAATGTCGCGCTGTCCGTTGTCGGGATAGACAAGTACTCCCTTGCGTGGAACGCTTATTTCCTCATAAGTGTCCCAATCGTACTTGCTCACATATCTGTTTATGCGTTTCCCCTCGGTGTGCTCGCCCTCCATAACCTTGATAATGCGGTTGTCCTTGCCCATCGATTCGTAATATTGCATTTTGTTTATTCCGAAGCGGTCGGGGTTTGATAACGAGTATCCCGTTTCGTTGTAATGAATCACGAGCTTGTTGTACGACAAGGCGCCGCGTATCAGGTGGTACCCCACAAACTGGTTCACGGCGTTGTCGGGACTTGTAAGGTCGTTGCTCGTAGCCAGCGGGTAATAGGTGCGGCACGCCTCGTTCACCCTTTCCATTATCTCGCTCCAGTTTACGATGTTTCCGTTTTCGCGTTTTATGGTAATGCCCCAGCGGCTGCACAGCAACGAGTCTGTTTCGACGAAAGCCGTATATCCTAAATAACGGTGCTGGGGATAAATTCCCGTCCATGAGGGAGAGTACCCGTATTCAGGCTTTACCTGTTCCTCGTATTCC
Organism: uncultured Prevotellaceae bacterium; assembly: GCA_905202115.1. GTDB lineage: Bacteria > Bacteroidota > Bacteroidia > Bacteroidales > Bacteroidaceae > UBA6398. The sequence goes on from CAJKQZ010000020.1 coordinate 7,181, forward strand.
TCGTCGCGATATTCATTAAGGCTGTCGCGCCATGAAGTGACGAACAAAAGGTGGCCGAATATCTGAAGATTGTCCTGGCCGGCTATAAGATCGGGCAAAGAACTGGCATAAGGCATAACCACTCTGTTTACGACATGCAGCCACCCGTTGCCGGCTTCGTTGTCGGGCCGAATTATTTCGGAAAAGGCGTTTATAAAAATGCGCGCCCGCCCTGTGGTGTCTCCGGCAGCGAAACTTACGGTGGCGAAGCGGTCGGCCATTGTCTTGTAATCGAACGCGCCTTCGCGAAAGCCGACAGTACTGTAGCCCTCCTGCATGTCGGTATCTATTATGCTGTTGAAAACTATCTGCTGTGCCAGCGAGTCGGGCACCTCGTCCACATTGTAGCCTGTAGTTTCATAAATAGAGTCGACGAAATGCTGTACGGCATCGTTTGTAGGCGCGAAAACCGTATAGTTTCCCCTTGTTTCGAGAAGATGATCCATCGTCGAACCTTTCTTTCCCGAGCGTGCTTTTTTAAGGAGCGAATAATAATATCCGAGGTCGGGAGCTTCCTTTACCAAATCGGTAACCGTACTCCCGTCGAATACGTAAAGATTCGAATCGTCCACATCATCGGAACACGAAACCACAGTCGACAGGCATGCAAACATTGCCCACATGCAAAAGACAGTTGTAAAATACCGAATGATTGTTTTCATTAAACAGTTATGACGCACCGGCCGTGTTATCGCGTCTGCCGGCGGCGGTACGTTCATTACGCCTTGCAACGCTTATATATTATTCCGATTCCACTACACCGCCGTTTCAACAATTTTCAAAGCGGCTTTAAGTTTATCTGTGCAATTACGTTCAATTGCACGTTCCAAAATTAAATGTTTTTTGATTTGGGATACTATTCTTAACTTAAATTTGTTTGGAAAGCGTTTTTATATTTTTAAATACACATTCGAATAGAGAATTTACACTGCAAAACGAGAAATGCCCTGCCATTCGGGAACAGCTGTGCAGGTATATTTTTACCGACTTTGGAGAGAATCAGCGGGAGAAAGATTTAATTTCAAATTATATTTTCACAAAAAAAAATTTTTTCTACACGATAAAAAACTTCCCGCAGGAAAATGAAAATACAAGGGAGATAATCGAAAATATGTCTGAGATAATTTAAAATATCTCAGACATATTTTTTGCTACATATACACCTGCTGATTTTCAAGTGCTTGGCCGCTGACCGTTTTTGTCTGCAAAAACCTCCGGCAAAGCACCGCGATTTCGCCACGCGCTACTCCTTGCCGGATTTTTCGGGAACGCGTGGCAGAAAATCCGACACGTCGTGCCCGTGATAGATAAGGTCGCGCACCACACTCGAACTTATCGCCGCGAGAGGCGGCTCAGTAAAAAGCAGCACGGTTTCTATGCCCGTGAGCCGGCGGTTCATGTCGGCCATGTCGCGTTCGTACTCGAAATCCTTTACCGAGCGCAGGCCGCGAAGTATGAACTGCGCCCCCATGCGGCGGGCAAAGTCGATAGTAAGGTCATCATAACTCTCCACACTCACGCGCGGCTCGTCGGAATAGTAGCTCCTTATCACCTCCGCGCGTTTTGCCACCTCCGAAAGCATTCTTTTCTGTTTGTTCACGCCTATTCCTATAACTATGCCGTCGAACAGATGCAAACCGCGCTTCACTATTGCGGCGTGACCTATGGTGAAAGGGTCGAAACTTCCGGGGAATATCGCTATTTTCTTTGATTCCATTGTCTTTCGGTAGATACGGACTTTATTTCTCAGTGCCGTCAAGGTCTTCAGGCCTGTCTTCCTCGACCACGAGGTTGTCGATTATGAAGTTCTGGCGCTCCATAGTATTCTTGCCCATATAATAGGCCAGGAGCTCGTTCACCTTGTCGCTTTTCTGCAGTGTAACCTGCTCGAGACGCATTTCGGGACCGATGAAATGCCTGAACTCATCGGGAGAAATCTCGCCGAGACCTTTAAAGCGCGTTATCTCGGGATTTGGCTGCAGACGGTTCACGGCAGCCTGCCTTTCCTCGTCGTTGTAACAGTAAACGGTTTCGAATTCCGAGCGGTCGGCGCTGCGGCTTTTCTTGAGGATTGACGCTCCGGCGGCCTCGTCGCTCACATTTCCGGACGAGCTGCGCGATTGTTTCTTCTTTTTGTTGCGCACACGGAACAAAGGCGTCTGGAGTATGTACACATGCCCTTTCTTGATAAGCTCGGGGAAAAACTGAAGGAAGAACGTAATCATCAGCAGGCGTATGTGCATTCCGTCCACGTCGGCATCGGTGGCCACAATCACCTTGTTGTAGCGCAGTCCGTCGAGCCCGTCCTCGATGTTGAGCGCGGCCTGCAGAAGGTTGAACTCCTCGTTTTCGTAAACCACCTTCTTTGTAAGCCCGTAGGAGTTGAGCGGTTTTCCGCGCAGGCTGAACACCGCCTGCGTGTTTACGTCGCGGCTTTTGGTTATGCTTCCCGACGCCGAATCGCCCTCGGTGATGAAAATGCTGCTGTCGTCGCGGCGGTCGCCGCGTGTATCGTTGAAATGAACGCGGCAGTCGCGCAACTTGCGGTTGTGCAGATTGGCTTTCTTGGCCCTTTCGCGCGCCAGCTTGGTGACGCCGCTTATCGCCTTGCGCTCGCGCTCGGACGATTGCACCTTCTCGAGTATCGCCTCGGCTATGTCGGAATTCTTATGAAGATAATTGTCGAGATTTTCCTTGATGAAATCACCTACGAACTTGTTTACGCTAACCCCGCCAGGCGACATCGTAAGACTTCCCAACTTGATTTTCGTCTGGCTCTCGAACTGCGGCTCCTCAACGTTGACAGCGATTGCGGCAACCAGCCCGTTGCGAATGTCCTGGTACTCAATGTTTTTATTGAAGAACTCCTTTATCGTTTTGGCAACGTGCTCCTTGAAAGCACTCTGGTGAGTGCCGCCGAGAGTGGTGTGCTGGCCGTTAACGAACGAGTGGTATTCCTCGCCATACTGGTCGGTGTGGGTAAAAGCTACCTCTATATCCTCGCCTTTAAGGTGAATGATAGGATAAAGCCCAGGAGCGGTCATCGTGTCGGTAAGCAAATCCTCGAGACCGTTGCGGCTCTGGATTTTGTTGCCGTTGAAGATTATCGCAAGTCCGGTGTTGAGATAAGTATAATTGCGCAGAAGCGTTTCTATAAACTCCGTGTGGAAACGGTAATTGAGAAAAAGCGTCGCGTCGGGCTCGAAAGAAGTGAACGTTCCGTTTTCCTCGTCGGTTTTTTCGGTTGTATCGCTCACAAGCACCCCGCGCTCGAATTTTGCAGCGCGAACCGTGCCGTCGCGATACGACCTGACCTCGTAAGTAAGGCTCAGCGCGTTGACGGCCTTAGCGCCCACGCCGTTCAGTCCCACGCTTTTCTTGAACGTCTTGGAGTCGTATTTTGCGCCCGTGTTGAGCACGCTCACCGCCTCGATAAGTTTTCCCTGCGGAATGCCGCGCCCGTAGTCGCGCACCGACACGCGACGGTTGTCCTCGAGTTCTATTTCTATGCGCTTGCCGGCATTCATCTTGAACTCGTCGATAGAGTTGTCGATAGTCTCTTTCAGAAGCACGTAAATGCCGTCTTCGGCGTGCGAACCGTCTCCGAGGCGACCTATATACATACCCGGGCGGGTGCGTATATGTTCTATGTCAGACAGGTGGCGTATGCTTTCGTCCGAATAGGCCGCTGTCTGTGCCGGCGTTTCGGAACTGGGGTTGAATATATCTTCTGCCATTGTTTATATTGCTTGTGAGAATGCTTGGCCGCGCGGCCTGCTGTAAAATTAACTCAAAATTCGCACATAGGGCGCTCCGCGGCGGCCTCAACCGATATTCTTGCGGTAGCAGCGGCGGCGTTTGTGGATTTCGCCGTCAAGATATTTCCACTGCGACTGCACCTTGCTGTTGCTTTCGAGTTCGGGATTGGTCTCGCCGTATTTGAATCCCATTTCCATATAGATAGGAATGAGGTCGGTAAAGAGAAGCGCGTTTACGCCCTTGCTCTGATATTCCTTTTTCACGCCCACGAGCAGCAGGTCGAGAGTGTCGGAATGTTTCACGAAGAGAGCCTTGAGCAGGTGCACCCACCCGAAAGGAAAGAGTTTGCCTTTGGCCTTCTGCATTGCGCGCGAAATCGACGGCATTGATATTCCCACCGCCACAGGTTCGTTGTTCTCGTCCTCAACTACCGTTACCATGCGCAAGTCGAGCATGGGGAAATACTCCTTTACGTACTGGTCTACCTGGCGTCGCGTCATTTTCGAAAAACCGAACAGCGGAGAGTATGCCTCGTTGATAAGATCGAATATCTTGTAGGCTATTCCGGTGCGGTTTATCTCGCGACGCGACTTTATCTTGCGAATGTGCAGATTGTAACGCTTCAGCACTATCTCGGCGGGGCGTTTGTAACCCTCGGGCAGGCTGTCGGGCACAAGCAGTTTCTTTTCTATCCAGTCGGTTTGCTTCTCAAAACCGAGCGCCTCGATGTGTTCGGGATAGTATGGATAGTTATATATTGTGGAAATGGTGGAAAGCTGGTCGAACCCGTAAATCAGCATACCCTCCGCGTCGAGGTCGGTAAAACCGAGCGGTCCCACGATTTCGGTCATGCCCTTCTCCTTGCCCCACTGCGCCACGGCGTCGAGCAACGCGGCCGAAACCTCGCGGTCGTCCACGAAATCTATCCAGCCGAAGCGCACACTTCGGGTGTTCCACGTTTCATTGGCGCGATGGTTTATTATCGCCGCCACGCGCCCCACGACTTCTCCGTCGCGCCAGGCCAGAAAATACTCGGCCTCGCAAAATTCGAAAGCCGCATTCTTCTCGCGCGAGAACGTTTTAAGCATATCCTCGTACAAGTCGGGCACGGAATAAGCGTTATCCTTGTAAAGTTCGTAATTGAACCTTATAAATTTCTTCAGCTCGCCTTTGCTGGCAACTTTTCGTATTTCAATCGACATTTCGGGCGTTCGTTATAGTGTAAGAACAAATTCTTTAAGAGTTGCAAAGTTAGTTATTTTTACGCAAAACGCACTGCGCGGAATCATACAGCAGCAAACCGTAATTCATCCGCCGTGCGGCAAGCCAGTAGCAGCAGTCTGCAACATGCGGCTGCAACGGGCTTGGAAAGTTCCCGCTTGTAAAAAAAATTATCTCTGAGATATTTTGAAATATGTCTGACATAATTTAAAATATCTCAGACATATTTTTTACGCCCTTTTAAAGAGGGAATCATTTTGCAGACATTTGCGACAACATTATGCAGGTAACCGTCCTTTCCGGGCAAGCAGGCGGAAAATATAACATTCTTTTTGTTAAGAAAAGAAAACAACGTATCTTTACCGAGAGTTAACGGTCGTCGCTTCCGGCCTCCATTCAAAAAACGAAACAAACAAAATGCACGAACAACAAATCAAACAGAAAATGACCAACTTCAGGTGGGTAATCTGCGCAATGCTATTCCTCGCAACCACCGTAAACTACATGGACAGGCAGGTTCTGTCGCTCACATGGAAAGACTTCATCGCTCCCGAATTCCACTGGAGCAACACCGACTACGGCAACGTGGCGGGAGTATTCGCCCTCGTATATGCGATAGCCAACCTGTTTGCCGGCCGCTTTATCGACCGCCTCGGAACAAAGAAAGGCTACCTGCTCGCCATAGGCGTGTGGTCGGCCGGAGCGTGCCTGCACGCGCTGTGCGGCTGGGCCACGGAACAGGTAACAGGCATTGAAAGCGCGGCAAGCCTTGTAGGCGCCACGGGAGCCGTGGCCTCGACCGTTGCAATGGTGAGCGTATACTTTTTCATGGCGGCGCGCATTGTACTGGCGGCGGGCGAGGCAGGCAACTTCCCTGCGGCGATAAAAGTGACGGCCGAATATTTCCCTAAAAAAGACCGCGCCTTCGCCACGGCGATATTCAATTCGGGCACAACAATAGGCGCGCTCATAGCCCCGCTAACAATCCCCTCGCTGGCACGCGTTTTCAAGAACATGGGCATGGGCAACGGCTGGGAAATGGCGTTCGTGATTATCGGCGGCTTAGGATTCCTGTGGATGGGCCTGTGGCTGTTCGCCTACAAGAATATCGACCGCAACCCGCACGTCAATGCGGCCGAGAAAGCCTACATTCTAAGCGACAGCGGAGACACGGAAAGCAACGAGGCCGGCGGGCGCAAGATTCCCTTTCTCGAATGCATAAGAAAACGCCAGACATGGGCCATTGTATTGGGCAAATTCCTTACCGACGGCGTATGGTGGTTCTTTCTGTTCTGGACTCCGGCATACATAAGCGACGTTTACGGCTACACGTCCGACACGCTCACGGCGCAAATGCTCATCTTCGTGCTCTACGCCATTACCATGCTATCGCTATTGGGCGGAAAACTGCCCACGATATTCATAAACCGCACCGGCGGCAACGCATACGACTGCCGAATGCGCGCAATGCTCATTTTCGCGGTGTTTCCGCTACTTGGACTGCTGGCGCAGCCGCTGGGGCGATACTCGTGCTGGCTTACGGTGGTTGTGATAGGTATCGTAGGAGCGGCGCACCAGTCGTGGTCGGCCAATCTTTACTCCGTGGGCAGCGACCTCTTCCCCAAAAGCACCGTGGCGACAATCACCGGCCTCAACGGCATGGCAGGCGGCGTGAGCTCGTTCCTCATAAACGTGGGCTCGGGCCGGCTGCTCGACCACGTGCAGGCAGTGCAGTTCGAATTCATGGGCTTTCAGGGCAAAGAAGCGGGTTACTTCATTATATTCTGCGGCTGCTCCGTGGCATACCTCGTAGGATGGACGGTAATGAAATCGCTCGTGCCGCGCTACAAGCCGGTGGAGTAAGACGGCCACGCTTTCAGAGCTCTGCCGCACCGGCACATAAACCATAACAAACCTCAACGCCCTCCCTGAATCGCAGAAAGGCGACGAGGCCGCCCAACCTCCCTCACCAGAAAAAACACCTCTGATATATTTCGGATATATCAGAGGTATTTTTTTCATTCCACGGAAGAAAACCTCCCTTATCCGTATTAATTTTAGTTAAAAATGGGGGGGGGTAATGTCATAATTAAAAAATTTCATATTTTTAAGGCGTAAAAGCTATTATACAAGTATAAACCTATTTTAAACCTTTAATTTATGAAAAAACTTTTACTTATGCTCGCGTGCGCATTCGCATGTTGGGCATGGCCGAGCCACTTGCAAGCCGATACTGGCACTACGGGCAAGAAACTCGGCGCAAGTCTGATTTGGCAGACGCTTATCACCAACGCTTCGCAGTTTAGTGCAAACAGTACCTCGCCCGCGGACGGTTCGAGCTTTGCCAACCTTATCGACAACAACAAGGAAACGGTGTTCCACTCCGTTTGGGAGGCCAGCATGGCAAGTTCGGCAACCACCGAGGATTCGTGGCTGCAAACGCTTTCTACCATTTCGGGCGGAATAAACAGCGACCCCGGATATCATAATCTTCAGGTGGCGCTCAACGAGCCCGTGAGTTCTTTCAAATTCGAGTACTACGGCCGAAACAGCGAATGGCACGACAATCCCAACCACATCGTGATTTACGCCACCAACAACGCCTCACTCGCCGCAAGCACGATTTCGGCCGAGTCGGAGCAATGGACAAAGATCATCGAACTCACGCCCGAAAACGCCAACTTCCCCGGCGACGTTTTCGTAATCGACCAACCTTATGAATCTCCTCTGATAGAGCTCGGCGATTCTTACAAGTACATCCGTTTCGAAATAAAGGGCACAACCCACCAGAACAAGGTGGACAGCCGCATGTTCGCCGTTCCAGACATCACCGGCATAACATGGAACGTTTCCGAATTTCAGATGTACTCGCCTATCGAAGTGGAAAGCTCAATGTTCATTGACAACGAAATCCTTTTCGTTAAAGACGCAGCCAGTCTGACAATAGGCAACCTCGCCTCGGGCGAAGCCGGCGACCTTATCGACAGCAACACCACAACCTCCATTACCACCAAAGCCGGCGAGAGCATGGTTTCGCACATATCGGCATTCCGCCCCTACGGTTTCAGCCAAAGCGTTGCGATAACCTGGGTTGAAGGCAGCGCCTACGACAAGATAACCAAAGCAGGCGTTTACGTTTCGAACGACGGCATTAACTGGACCTTGCAGGGAAGCTACACTCCCGAAGATAATGGAAACGGCGTTCCAGTATCGCGATTCATAGTAGTTGATTTGGGAACCAAATACAAATACATCAGGCTCGTGCCCGAAGCTACCGAAAGCAATCCCGAACCCGTGGGAAGCCTCGCGCTCAACATAGCCGAATTCAACGTCTCGCCCGCAACCGAGATTCTCGACATGCCCCTCCAGGCGCTCGTCGACAGCTACGCACTCGGAGTCGAGGATTATGAATACGGCAAAGACCCCGGCTTCGTTGGCGACTACGAAGTGTACGAAGAATTATTCAACGCCTACACCAATGCGCTCATGGCGCTCAGCAACGGCTCGGCCACCGAAGAACAGCAGCTCGAAATGTCGAAAAGACTGCAGCAGGCAAAAGCAAGGGCCGAAGCGAGAATTATTGTTCCCGAAGCAGGAAAATATTACTACATACAATCGGCCAACAAAGTTTTCAGCGACAATGAAAAAGTTGTCGACTGGTTTGCTCCGCGCAAAGGAAACCAGCCCGGATGGCACGTAAAACAAAAAGGTATCGACGAAGCATGGACTATCGAAGTGCAGCCCTCGGGATATTACGCCATTAAGAACGCCGCTACTGGCACTTACATCAACCACACCGAGGGAATCGATGCAAACAACTCACCGCTGATCATGTCGAACAGCCTCGAAACCGACCAGGAATTGATTAACATCAACTACACCGGCCAGTTCAACATCCGCGCTTCGGTTGCGACACGCTACTATAACTCGCAGGAAGCAGGCACCGGCGAAACAAACGACGGCCCCATTGCAAGCTGGACGGACAAGAGCCTGAGCAGCGAGGGTGCATGGTACATCCTCGAAGTTCCCGCCGAGGAACTTACCGCAATGCTCGCTAATGCTAACCACGACCGCCTCACGGCGCTCGCAAATTCTTTTGTCGACAACTACGAAGTAGGTACCGACCCAGGCCAGTACGGAAAGGATGTTTACGAGGCAGCAATAACCGAAGTGGCTAAAGCCAAAGCAATGCTCGAAGACAGCAACGAATACACCGAAGAGCAATACGCGGCAGCCTACGACGCGCTCAAGGCCGCTATCGAAGCACTCGAAAACGGAAAGAACGAAGTCGAGACAGGTTACTATGTAATAACCGACAAGAAGTGGGCGGAAATTTCATCATCGGGAAACAACACCGCTGCCTGGACAACGGTATCGGAAAGCGATTTCCTGCAGACAGCTCCGCTCGAAATAGGAAATCCCGCCTACATCTGGAAAGTAACAAAACTATCCGGCGGAAACTTCACAATACAGAACATAGTTGACGAAAGATTCGTAGACAACACATCGCTCATGCAGGAAGGCGCGTCTATCGCAGTGGCAACAAGCAGTAACGTAGAGCAGACTATCAACTGGTACAGCGGAAGATTCGAAATCTCCAACACTGCAGCCGCAAACTTCCTTTACCACAGCGGACGCAACACCACGAAGCGTGAAAACGTCTATATCGTAAACAACGGAAGCCACGTAACATGGAGCTTGCACCGCTACACCGACGCCGAAGCCGACTCGATTATCAAGGCTTACCCGCAGAGACTGCTCACCGAAGAACTCGAAGGACTCATTAAGGAAGCTATGAACAAGGCCAACAATACTACCGAGTACGAACTGGACCTCGAAAGCCCGATAGTTACCGACGCGTCGCAGTTCTACTGTAACAACATGTCGACCGAAGGCTCATACGAAAATCTTATCGACAACAATTTCGACACACACTTCATCTCCGCTTACAATGCCTCGGCAATTACCAGCGAGAACGCTTACCACTATCTGCGCGTCGACGCAGGCGAAGGCAATACTCTGCCCGAAAAGTTCGGAATGCACTGGCGCACCCGCGGCAGCGTATGGAACAACTTGTACCGCCCCGTAGATGTAATCTATTCCGTCAGCGATGACGCACAGAACTGGATAGATCTCGGCGAAGATGCCAATCCGGCGGCAGGATTCCCCGTTACGGCCGAAGAGCCCGAGTTTACCTCGAAAACGGCCATCGCTCCCGGAAGAGGATACAGATACTTCAAACTCACCGTGCTCAAGACAAACACCCAAGACATGGGTCTAAACGGTTATCCCTTCTTCACCTTCTCCGAGTTCAATCTCTATCCCGTCAAGAGAGTGTTGGAAAGCTCGCCCATCAACGACCCCGAAGTCAAGACAGCTGTCGAAGCAGTTGAGGCGGCTATCGCTACAGCTCAGCAGAAAATCAACGCAAACAGCGTAACATCGCAGGATATAACCGACTTCCGCAACGTCTACAACGAACTACTCCTCGTTTATAAAGACACCTCTGACCTCTACAACGTCTACACCCAAGCAGCCGAATACTACGTGGGAGTTTCTATCGGTGACGAATACGAACCCTTCACATTCCCCGAAGACAAGGTGATTGCATTCGAAGACGCGTTCTTCGCAGTTGAAGACGCACGCCCGTTCACCGAAATTTCCCAGCGCCAGGTTGCAGCGCTCGACAGCGCACTCACGAAAGCGTTCAACGAGCTCAAAGCTTCAATGCACAACATTGATACCGACAAATGGTACAACATTCTCAGCGCTGACGAAACATCGACAGCACCCGACGGCTCGCCCATAAGCGGACAGTGCGCTTACATCGGAGGCCTTTCTTCCGTTGACGGAACAGGACTTACCGGAGCTACACTCGAAGATCTCGGAACTAGGGCTACATGGAAGTTCATACCTACCGAAACTGCCGGACAATACTATATTGCAAACTGCTGGAGCGGCTGGAGAATGGACAGCGGAAACCTATTCGAACTCGTGCCGATAGGCGACGGACAGGTAGCGCTCAAGCGTGTTTACGACAATGGATACTACTACGTAAATCAAGGCGTGCTTCCGGGAGTGCCCATCCTCAACAACGTCAGCCTCACGGTTAACGGCCCCGCAGCATGGACTATCGAAGAAGCTCCCGAGGTGCTGCTCGACAAGTACACCTGCTACCAGGGTGAAATCACCAGCGCAGTGCTGCCATACGAATCCTACAGGCCTTACGTAAGAGAAGACTTCACCACGCTCAGCGCATACAAAGTGAGCGGATACCAGACCTCGGCAGACGGCAAGGAGGTCACCGCTATCAACCTCACCGAGTATGCTGACGATGAAAACATTCCCGCCGCTACGCCATTCATATTCACTGTGCCCTACCCCGAAGACGTATTCGACGCAAACACGCTCGTGAAAGTAAGCATGGAACCCATCGTTCACAGCGAAGTGACGCAGGAAATGAAACCCGCTAACGGACTTATCGGTACATTCAGCCAACTCGCACTGGCTGAAGGAATGATACAGTTCGATTCAGGAGACTCCGCATTCGTCAAGAGCGAAGGCTACACAATCGTAGAGCGCTGCGTTTACCTCGACGTAAACAAGATCGTAAACGACCCCGACGCTAAGGGGGACAAGGTGGTTTACGTGGCAGGACGAGCAGGACTCGTAAACGGTATCAAAGACGTAATGCTCGACGCGAACAAGCCCGTGAACGTCTACACTACCGACGGAGTGCTCATACGCCGCAATGTAATGCCCGCAGAGGCAACCAAAGGACTTGCACGCGGTATCTACATCGTTGGAAAAGACAAAGTGATGGTTAGATAATAAAAAATACGCGCCGTTCCGCGCCTGACGGAACGACATTACAAACTCCGATCCCCCTGCCGCCCCAAAGGCGACAGGGGGATTACTTTTTCAGCACACCACAACACCGCAAATAAAGACACGGACAGAAAAAAGGAAAAATACGCACAAAAACGGAACGAACCCTCCCGCAGCAAATAAAAATTATCTCTGAGATAATTTGAAATATGTCAGACATAATTCAAAATATCTCAGACATATTTTTCCGCCACTGAAAACCGTAGCAAAAAACAAGGTCTTTAACTACATTAAAGACCTTAAAAAAGTTTAATGACATTAAAGACCCTGCAAACAGCTCCGCGGGCAAATCAGAAACCGAAATATCTTTTCGCGTTGTAGTAGCAGATATCCTCGACCACGCGGCTTATGCGCGGCATTTCATCGGCGGGCAGCTCGCCGTTCTCCACATCACGCCCTATAAGATTGCACAACACCCTGCGGAAATACTCGTGGCGCGGATAGCTGAGGAACGAACGCGAGTCGGTGAGCATACCCACGAAGCGGCTCAACAGCCCCTGGAGCGAAAGCGTGTTGATTTGTTTTTCTATTCCGTCTTTCTGGTCGGCAAACCACCAGCCCGAGCCCCACTGCATTTTACCAGGCACGCTGCCGTCCTGGAAGTTTCCTATCATTGTGGCCACCATATCGTTTGCGGCGGGATTAAGATTGTATACAATGGTTTTTGCGAGCCGTCCTTCGCTGTCGAGGCGATCGAAAAAGCGCGCCATAGGCAGCGCCGTAACGAATTCGCCTATCGAGTCGAAACCTCCGTCGGGCCCTATGCGGGCAAACATGCGCGAATTGTTGTTACGTATGGGCCCGTAGTGGAACTGCTGCGTCCAACCGGCCTCGGCGTCCATAACGGCGAACTCATAAAGCATGGCCGAACGGAATTTGGCCGTTTCTTCTTCGTCCGGAGCGACACCGTTCATGGCACGGTCGAAAATGCGAGCCACCTCGCTGTCAGTATAAGGGTCGGCATAGAAGCGGTCTATACCGTGGTCGGAAAGTTTGCAGCCATGCGCAGCAAAAAATTCGTGACGCTTGCGCAGGACTTCGAGCAAATCGGAATAGGAACGGATTTCCATACCAGCCGCAGCCGAAAGCCGTTCGACGTATGCCTTGTAATCGGCGGGATTCTCCACCGCCATAGCCTTGTCGGGCCGCCAGGCGGGAAGCATCTTTATCTCGAATCCGCCGTTGCGCGTCTGTTCGTGATATTCGAGCGTATCGGCCGGGTCGTCGGTAGTGCAGACGGTCTCGACATTGTATCGGCGCATAAGTCCACGCGCCGAAAATTCCGGCTGAGCGAGCTTTTCATTGCAAATGTCGTATATTTTCCTCGCCGTGTCGGGATTAAGCAAATCGTTCACGCCGAAAGCCGTGCGCAGTTCGAGATGCGTCCAATGGTAAAGCGGATTGCGGAATGCGCAAGATACGGTTTCCGCCCATTTGGCGAATTTTTCCCAATCGTCGGCCCCACCTGTGATGTAGCGTTCGTCTATTCCGTTTGCACGCATGGCTCTCCACTTGTAATGGTCGCCTCCGAGCCAAAGCTCTGTTATGGAGCGGAAACGGTGGTCTTCGGCCACTTCGCGCGGATTAAGATGACAATGATAGTCGATTATCGGAAGCCGCTCCGCATGGCTGTGATACAATTCCCGCGCAACGTCGGTTTGCAGCAGGAAATCCTTGTCCATAAACTGTTTCATGACAGATAACTTAACGCCTCCTTGCATTTCTCGGTTATATAGTTCCAGTCGCCGGCCTCGACGCGCTCTTTTGGAAAGAGCTTCGAGCCCATGCCCACACAATAGGCTCCCGATTTTTTCCAGGCCCTGAGATTTTCTTCGGTAGGCTCCACTCCGCCTGTAACCATGATTTTAGTCCACGGCATAGGCGCGAGCAACCCTTTCACGAACTTAGGCCCGAGCACATCGCCGGGAAATATTTTCACCACGTCGCAGCCCGCCTCGAGCGCAAAGCCCGCCTCGCTCACGCTGCCGCAACCGGGAACGTAGGGCACGTTGCGGCGGTTGCAAACTTTTGATATGTCGGGGTTAAACAGCGGCCCAACGATGAAGTCAGCACCCTCTTGAATGTAGAGCGCGGCGGTAGGAGCGTCGACAACCGAACCTGCACCTATCGCCATGTCGGGACATTCGGCAGCAGCATACTTTTTTATACGGGTGAACGTTTCGTGGGCGAAATCGCCGCGGTTAGTAAACTCGAAAGCCCTCACGCCTCCGTCGTAGCACGCCTTGACAACCTGAACGGCCGTTTCGGCGCAGGCGTGGTAGAACACGGGCACCATGCCTGTGCTGCCCATTTTCTGTAATACCTGAATTTTATCGAATCTTGCCATGTTTCTTGGTTTTATATCCTCTGCCGTAAAATTCCTGTCGGAAAGAGCGGAGCAGAGATACTTTTCTTTAAATATATTTAACGTTTCAAATCACCTCTCCTCGCACGCCGCAAAGCCCTTTGCTCATGCGGGGAAAAATATGTCTGACATATTTTAAAATACATCGGACATATTTTTCCGCACATCGTT
>CAJKQZ010000021.1 GCA_905202115.1 uncultured Prevotellaceae bacterium
TTGCCCAGGTTTTCCTGGTTTGAATAAGCTGCATTGAATTCACCGCCGACCTGAACGTACCAATTAGCCCAGAATGAATTCGTTGCGACACTGTACTTCTGCGTAGGAATTTCGTTTTCCTGCGCCATTACATTTGCAGAAATGCCTACAAATGCGAGTGCAATCATTAACTTTTTCATAAATACTAATTTTAATGTATTGATTAATATCTTTTTTAATACTACTTAATTGCTATTATAGCACTTGCAAAAATAGTAATTGTTTTGATATGGTATGTTTTTGTTGCAAATAAATCTCAATAAAAATTGAATTTTCGGGCTTGTTGTTATTTAAAAATTACTATTTTTCTTCTCAAGAGAATAGTTTTTCTATTTTTTCCTGGGAAATTATTGTTACAATCAGCTTTCCGTCGGGTGTGTAGTTGGGCGAGGACGTGGCGAAAAGTTCGTTTATTATGGAACTCATTTCCTTGTTTGAAAGTTCTGTACCGGGGCGTATTGCCACATGGCGGGCGAGAGTCAGGGCTATTCTGTTGTCTACTTCCTGTTTTATCTTTGTGTTTTCCGTTATGTCATCGAGCACATTTCTGAGCAGTTCGGCGGCGTTGAGTGTTTCCGTTCCGGCGGGCAGGGCGTTTATGGCGAAACTTCCGTCGCCGAGGTCGGAGAGGTCGAAGCCTGCGGCGATTATTTCGTCGGCTGTGTTTGCGAGTATTACCCGTTGCTGCTGTGAAAGCTGTATCAGCTCGGGAAACATTATGCGTTGCTGCATTCCGCTTCGCGAGGAGAGCTGTTCGCGGAATTTTTCGTAAAGTATCCGCATGTGTGCCCTGTGCTGGTCTATCAGCATAAGGCCCGATTGTACGGATGTCACTATATATTTCTTTTTATATTGATAGTGTTCGAGCGTGTTTCCTTCTGTTTGTCCCGATGACTTTTCGTCGTGCGCAGGGATTGGTTCCTGTTCTAAGAGCGAGGCTTCGACGGCAGCTTCTCCCCTGCGTGTGATTCCTTCGTATAGCTTTTCCCAATTGTCGGGTGCTGCGGTTTTGCGGGGATATCCGCCGCTGTTTTCGAAAGGGTCGTAGTTTTCGGAAAGGGTTATCCGTGGTACAGATACTTTTTTCCCGGGGTCGAATACGGGTATGTCGGGTTTTGAGGCTGTATCGAAGTCTATCGACGGGACGGCGTTGAATTTTCCCAGCGATTCCTTTACTGCGGCCATGATAATCTGGAAAATGGCCTGTTCGTCTTCGAATTTTATCTCGGTTTTTGTGGGGTGTATGTTGACGTCGATTTTTTGCGGGTCTACGTCGAAGAACACGAAATAGCTTATCTGTTCGTTGGCGGGTATGAGCCTTTCGTATGAGCTCATTATGGCGCGGTTGTAGTAGGGGTGGCGCATGTATCGGCCGTTGACGAAGAAAAACTGGTGCGCGCCTTTTTTCCTTGCGCTTTCGGGCGTGCCCACGAAGCCTTTGATGTTTACGATAGATGTTTCGACGTCTATGGGCAGGAGCTGCTGGTTCATTTTTTTGCCGAATACGTCGGCTATGCGTTTCAGGCTTGAACCTTTGGGCAGTTCGTAAATGAGATTGTCATCGTTTTTCAGAGTGAACCGCACGTCGGGGCGGGCAAGGACCACACGCTCGAATTCGTTTATTATGTTGTTGAGTTCGGTTTGGTTGGATTTTAGAAAGCGGCGTCGTGCCGGAACGTTGAAAAAAAGGTTCTTTATTATGAAGTTCGCTCCCGTGTTGCAGTTCACAGGATGTTGGTCGGTTACTCTCGAGCCTGCGAGCGATATGCTGCACCCCAGTTCTTCGTCGGCCGTGCGTGTGCGCAGTTCCACCTGTGCTACGGCTGCTATCGAGGGCAGTGCCTCGCCGCGGAAACCCATAGTGTGGAGCGCGAACAGGTCGGACGCTTTCTTAATTTTCGATGTGGCATGACGTTCAAAGGCTATGCGTGCGTCGGTTTCCGACATGCCGCTGCCGTTGTCGACAACCTGTATGCTTGTCTTGCCGGCGTCGATTGTAATTACGTCTATGCTGTCGGCTTTTGCGTCGAGTGAATTTTCGATGAGTTCTTTTACAACCGAGGCCGGACGCTGTATTACTTCACCGGCGGCTATCTGGTTGGCTACCGAGTCGGGGAGGAGATGTATTATATCGGCCATTTGTGATTTGTGCCGCCTTGCTTTTGGCTGTGCGGGCTTGGGATTTTGAATTTGTTTACAAAGTTACGAAAAGGCATGTGCCGCACAAAACGGACTTGTTCATTTTTTATATATTGTAATAATCTGTTTTCTGTGTGGGGTGCAGGAATCCGTAGTATGGTTGCCCGTTTGTGGAAAATAAGGTGAGGCAATCAATGGGCTGGGAACGGAAACGATATTTTCTTAGGCCACCTGACAAAATGTCAGGTGGTTTTTGAGAGAGATGAAAAGTACCTTGAAAAAATTATCTCAGACATATTTTAAAATATGTCTGAGATAATTCAAAATATGTCTGAGATATTTTTTTCTACATGCGGGAGGGTTTTATCTCCCATAGGACGGGCATTTGAGAGACCTGACAAAATGTCATGTTCTGAAAGGTTCATGTGCCGGTTGAGGCATGCGGTTGTCAGTCGGATGGAGATGTGTTTGCGTTTGGCGCGGCTTTCATCTTTTTCTGCAGAATGTTCGACAGCGTTTGCAGGGGAGCGGTGCGCCGGATGCTTTCTCTCAGTTCCGTTCCCTCGGCTTTGGCTTTCCAAACGAATATGTCGTCTTTGTTTTTGGGCCGTATGTAGTCGAACCATGCAAAGTTACTCAGAAAAAACTGGTCTTCCGACGCGAAGTTGAGCGGGTAGAGTGTTCCTGTGGCCGGCGCGCTCCATATTTTGCTCATCTTGCGGTTTTTCATGAACATGCGCATTTCGGAAGTCTGCATACGGTTGAGACCTATTATAATACTGTCGCTGTCGTAAGGATAATAGGCCACATCGACATTGCCTATCACTTTGCTCCAGTCCATTTGTCCGTCTTTGAAATAGGCGAACATCTCGCGTCCTGCTATCTGGTTGTAGAATGTGCTGTCGAGCTTTTCGGCAAGAAGCGCCTGCCTCACCACATGTGCGCTGTCAACGGTCGAGTCGTTCATATAGACGTAGATTTCCTCGCCGAGCAGCTGCTGGTTGTTGCTCCACACTATAGGATTTCCGTACATGGTCATGCATTTGTCTCTCGAATCGTATTTCAGAGAGTCGCATACGCTCTGCACGTCCTCGCGGAATGCCCTGGCGTGGTGGTATCCGTGCACAACGCGGTAAACGCTGTCGGTTTCGATGTCGTAGGTGAAGATTTTGAAAGTGTCGGCGTGCATGAAAAGGGTGTCGACCGATGAATAGTCGCGGACGACTGCGTTGTCGGTAGCCATTGCATACCCTGTCTTTTCGTTGTAGATGCACACGTCGCCGGTTAGCAGGTTTTTGTTGCCTTTATCGTTATATATGATATTGCGGTATGCCCGCATGTCGCCGTTCTCCTTGTCGTAGAACATGCTGTCGCCCGTCATTGTGCTGTTGCCGTTTACAACGACCGACCTGTCGTAAAGTTCGGCGTAGTCGGTGTTTGTGTTGTAGAATCCGCGCTCGGTGTAAATGCGGCTGCCGTCGCTTTCGATGTTCGACGGGCCTGTTATGTGGGTGAGTTTGGTGAGCGTGTTGTAGTGCAGGGTGTCCGACGTGAGCACGAACTTGGGATTGGTCAGCTTCACGTTGTAATTGAATATGGCTTCTCTTGTCTGAGGCGAGTATTCTCCCCAGTCGGAAATGAGCACGTTGTCTCCGTCGTACAGCTTGCCGCCGTCAAAGAAGTACCCCAAGTCGTAAAGGCGGTCGTAATTCAAACTGTCTGTTATGAGCAGCGATTCTCTGTGCTTGAGGTGCACGTTTTTCCGCGCCTGGGCTATCTGCGCGTCACCGTCGTATTTGAGATATTCGCTTGTGAGCGAAAGCGTGTCGCCCTGGAGCATCTTTACGTTGCTGAAAGCTTCGAACGAGTTGGTCTCCTTGTAGAAATATGCGCTGTCGCAGAACAGTTTTACGTTGCCGTGCAGAAATTCCACGTTGCCGTTAAGAATGTTGGCGTCGGGATTTTCCTGCATGTTGTATCTCAGCTTGTCGGTGTGGATAAGGAATATTTTTTCGCCTTTGGGCCGGGGCTTGTTTTGTTTTACCGGATCGGCGGCCTGTATTGCGGCACAAAACAGGAACGATAAAAATGCTACGAGGCACAAACTGCAAATGTGCAGTCCGTGCCTTGTGTTTGTTTTTCCCGTTTTGCGCGTTGTCATTTATTGATCCAGTTGGGGTATTTGAAATCGCAGTCGCGCCAGTCTTCTTTTATGCGGACGTATGTGTTCTTCTGCTTGTCGCGAATCCATTCGTCGATAACTTTTGTCTGCTGTTCCTGCTCCACAATCTCCTGAAGTGTCTGGAAATCTTCGGTCATCGAGGCGTAATGCTCGTCGTTGCGGCTCTTTAGTTTGACAATGGCGCACACTTGCTGCCCTTTGGCGTCTATCATTTCGAATGCTTTGGATACTTCGCCGACTTTCATTTTGTTTACAACTTTTGCCACATCCTGCGGCAGGTCGCGCAATTCGAACCACGGCGTCATTCCCAAGCGCGGATTGTTGGGCGATACGCGCTTTCCCATTATGCCTTTGTTGTTACGGGTGTCTTTGTCGTCGGAAAAGATTACGGCGTCTTCAAACTTTATCTTGTCGTCGCGTATGTCGTTTGCTAAAGAATCGAGATTCTGTATGCTTCTTTCTATGGCCGAGCGCTCTATGTGAGGCTTGCGTAAAATGTGGCGCACTCTTATCTTGTCTCCCCTGCGGTCTATTAGCTGGATGATGTGGTAGCCGTACTCGGTTTTTACGATACGCGAGATTTTTTTGGGGTCGGTAAGCGAGAAAGCAACGTTGGCGAACTCCGGAACAAACTCGCCTTTGCCACTGTAAGGAAGTTCGCCGCCTTGTCTGCGGCTTGCCTCGTCTTCGGAATACATCATGGCGAGCGTGGAGAAGTCGCTGTCGCCCGAGGTTATTCTTTTAGTATAGTCGCGCAGGTCGCTTTCTATCTGTTCGATTTCCTCGCGCGACACTTCGGGCTGCTGGGTTATGATTTGCACTTCGTAGCGCGTGGGTATCAGCGGCAGACTGTCTTTGGGCATGTCCTTGAAATAGCGGCGCACCTCGGCCGGAGTTACCTTTATGTCGCCTGCGATTTTTTGTTTCACCTCTTCCATTATCATACGATCGCGCAGCTGTTCCATTGTCTGCTCGCGAATCTGTGCCAAAGGCTTGCGCATATATTCTTCGAGCTTGTCTTTCGAACCGGCCATTTGAATCATATAGTTCATACGGTAGTCAAGTTCTGCGAGAATGTCGCCGTCCTTTACTTCAATGCTGTCTATGATTGCCTGGTGGAGAAAGAGCTTTTGTATCGCCAGTTCCTCGGGAATCACACAGTAGGGATTTCCGTCAAGCTGCATTCCGTTTATTTCGGCCGCAAGACGCTGCTCCTCGATTTCTGACTTCAGTATAGGTTCGTCGCCTACAACCCATACTACTTCGTCTATAATATTATTTTGTGCAAACCCCGTTGCGGATATTAGCGCGGTTGCCGTTGCAAGAAGATATGTGCGTAGTTTGTTCATTCGCTTTTTTCTTGGGTTTTCTGGTTTGATGTCTGGCGGATAGAAATTCTGTTGAAAATTAATGGTTGTTCACTGTTTTTACTACGTCGTCGAAAATTTCTATATTGCTTTCGGCGCGCAGTTTCTTGAGCCATTCTTTTTCTTTATAATCCTGGTAGTCCGATGTTGCCTGTGCGCGCACATCAGCCATTTCTTCCGGCCCTTTTTTCAGTACGCGGCCTTGCAGCCCTAAGTAAGGATGGGTTTTGTTCTCGCGAATTTTTACATCATCTTTCTTGAAAATGTATTTGTCGACGATTTTGTTATCGCCTTCTTTCCAGATATTGTATGATACTGCTACTTTGGGCTTGTCGCCGGAGTTGTATTTCTGTTTTATCAGGGCTCTCCAGTTTTTGTGCTCGTATTTTTTGAGGTCTTTTTTCAGCTCTTTGATGAGACTTTCGTCGGATGTGTGAAATACAAAGCCTTTGTATCTCGGGGAATCCCATTGGTAATCTTTTTTGTGGGAGTTGAAATATTTTTCTATGCCGAGCGTATCGGTTTCGGCGGGATCCCAAACGTTGCTTTTGGACACTTCGAATACCAACAGTCCGTCGTGATAATCGCGTATCAGGTTTTTTGTTTCGGGATCGTCATATTCATGTTCTTTTTGCACTTGTTCGAGCACGTCTTCGCGCGTAAGCTTTCCGTCCGAGGCGTTTATCCGCTTTTGTATGGCATTGTTGAATGCCATTTTCTGAAGTCCCTGCTTGTTCAGCGCTTCCTGGAGTTCTTTTTTCTTTTCTTCGAACGGTTCGAGCTTGTGGCGTTCCTTCATCAGCACTATGTGATAGCCGGCTCGCGTTTGAAACGGTTCGGACATCTGTCCCTGTTGAAGGGAATAGCAAACATCTTCCCATTCTTTCAAAGTTGCTCCGGGACCGAATTCGGGAAGTTCCCCGCCGGAGCGTGCGGAGTTGTAGTCCTGCGAATATTTTTTTGCGGTTTCGGCAAAGTCGGCGCCGTTACGGAGCAAGTTGTAAATAGAGTCGATTTTCGCTTTTGCCTCGTTGCGTTGCGATTCTGTGGCTTTGGGTTGCACCATAATATATATGTGCGCCACTTTTAAGATGTCGGAATCGCCTACCTGTTCTTTTATTTTGTTGTAAACGCTTTTGACAACGGAATCCTCATAGGCTTCGTCGGTGAGGTATTTTTTGAGAAGTCCGTCGCGATATGTTCTGTATTCTTGCTTGAATGCGGTGGCGGTATCGAGCTGTTGCTTTTTTGCTTCTTGTATTTTGAGACGGTAGTTTATATAAAGGTCCACGTAGTCTTTTACGCTCGTTCCCGCAGCTTTGTTTTTGTTGTAGGAGTGTTCGAACTCCGATCGCGGAATGTCGATTCCGTTTATTTTCATGATTATGGGGTCGGAGTCCGATTGTGCGAGCATAAAGGCCGGCAGTATCGAGATGTATAGAATACAGATAAGTCGTTTCATTTTGTTGTGACTTGTTTTTGGGGAAAATCCGGCTGTTTATTGTATCGAGGAACTGTAGTTGGGAGCCTCGCTGGTTATTGTTATGTCGTGCGGGTGGCTTTCGAGGACTCCTGCGTTTGTTATTCTTGTGAATTTGGCGTCGTGCAGTTTTTCTATAGTGGGAGCTCCGCAGTATCCCATGCCTGAGCGCAGTCCTCCTACGAGCTGGTAAATTACTTCCTGCACGGTTCCTTTGTATGGCAATCGCCCTGCAATGCCTTCGGGTACGAGTTTTTTCGTGTCATTCACTCCTGCCTGGAAGTAGCGGTCTTTCGAGCCGTTTTCCATTGCTTCGAGCGAGCCCATGCCGCGGTATGCTTTGAATTTTCTACCGTTCAGCAGAATCGATTCGCCCGGAGATTCTTCTGTTCCTGCAACGAGCGAGCCTACCATTACGCAGTTGCCTCCGGCGGCTAAAGCTTTTACTATGTCGCCCGAATATCGCAGTCCTCCGTCGGCTATCATCGGAATGCCTGTTCCTTTGAGTGCGCTGGCTACGTCGTATATGGCCGAAAGCTGGGGCACGCCTACGCCTGCCACTACGCGTGTGGTGCATATGGAGCCTGGGCCGATACCTACTTTTATTGCATCGGCGCCGGCTTCTGCGAGCATTTTGGCCGCTTCTCCCGTGGCTACGTTGCCCACTACGATGTCGGTGCCGGGATATGCTGCTTTTGCCTGGCGAAGTTTGTCGATAACGCCTTTGGAATGTCCGTGCGCGGTGTCGATTACTATTGCGTCGGCGCCGGCCTTTATCAGAGCGTCCATTCGGTCGAGCGTGTCGACTGTCACTCCTACACCTGCCGCTACGCGCAGGCGTCCTTTGGCATCCTTGCAGGCCATAGGTTTGTCTTTGGCCTTTGTTATGTCCTTATAGGTGATAAGTCCTATAAGGCGGTTGTCCTTGTCGATTACCGGAAGTTTCTCGATTTTGTTTTCCTGCAGTATCTGCGCCGCGCTCTCGAGGTCGGTTTTCTGTGTGGTGGTGACGAGGTTTTCGCTGGTCATGACTTCGTCCACCTTCTTGCTCATGTCGCGCTCGAAACGTAGGTCGCGGTTGGTTACGATTCCCACGAGGTGATTTTCTTCGTCGACAACGGGAATGCCACCTATGTGGAATTCGTGCATAAGGTTGAGGGCGGCGCGCACGGATGAGCCGCGCAGTATTGTTACGGGGGCGTATATCATGCCGTTCTCGGCACGTTTTACAATGGCTACTTCGCGCGCCTGTTCCTCTATCGACATGTTTTTGTGTATTACGCCGATTCCGCCTTCGCGCGCTATGGCTATGGCCATTTTCGATTCTGTAACCGTATCCATTGCGGCGGTTACGAATGGTATTTTAAGTTCAATATTGCGTGAAAAGCGTGTTGAGAGTTGAACATCGCGCGGCAGTACTTCCGAGTAGGCCGGAATAAGAAGGACATCGTCAAACGTGAGACCGTCCATAACGATTTTATCTGCAATAAATGAAGCCATAATTGTTTGTGTTTTTATTGCGCGCAAAAATACTTAAAAAAAATGACATCCGTTGTACACTGAAGCCTTTTTAACGCAATGTGAACGGCCCTTTTCTTATTGAGCTCGAAGGCGTCGGGCGGTTGATGAACGTGCGGCTTTGCAGCGGCTGCATAAGTGCTTTTTTGTCCGGAGGTGTTTCCTGTTGTTTATAGTGTTCCGGAGTTTTTGTTGAAAATACTTTTTTCTTTATAAAACATGAGCCTGAGATATTTTAGCGGAAGCAGGATGCAAACTGAAACGGGCCTTTAGAAAATCGTCGGTAAGTTTTTTATTCCGGATCGTATAGCTCACGAAAAAAAATATTTTTTTTCGTGTGGTAAAAAAGTTCCCGCAGTAAATTGAAAATACAAGGGAGATAATCGAAAATATGTCTGAGATAATTCAAAATATCTCAGACATATTTTTTGCCATGTATACACGTGCTGATTTTCAAATACTTGGTGGGTGACCGTTTTTGTCTGTAAACTCTTCCGGCAAAGTATAGCGTTATTTACAGGAAGCAATATTTTCCTGCTTGTTCAGGTGTGATATTTGTATGGTGAGGTAATGACAAAGCTACGGTGCAGAGATTGTATGCGTCTGCACCGTAGCTTAGTTTGTTTAGGTGTTGCCGTGGGAATAATTGTTCTATGCCCGTCAGTTTGCCATTTCTGAAATGAATTTTATTCTTACGAGACGTATCTCTTCCTCGGAAAAGTCATCTCTTAACGCTTCTACGGCATCGGGAATAGAATCTGTTTCAGAACTTTTGAAATAGGCGTAAATTTCGTCTATTCTATCATCGTCGATGTTGTCGAGCAGGAAATAGTCGATATTGATACGTGTTCCTGAAAAAACGATTGCTTCCATTTCGTCGAGCAACTCGAGGAAATCAATTCCGTTGGCAAGCGCTATGTCATTAAGATCAACCTGCCTGTCTATGGCATGGATTATTGCTACTTTGAGTTTCGACTTGTTCGCCACCATGCGCACCCGCATGTCTTCGGGACGCTCTATTTCATTTTCTTCGCAGTGGCGTTTTATAAGTTCGCAGAATTCTTTTCCGTAGCGTTTTGCCTTACCTGCCCCGACACCCGGAATGTTTTGCAATTCATCGATTGTTTCGGGATAGATAGTCGCCATAGCTTCGAGGGATGTGTCCTGGAATATGACGTAGGGAGGAATGTCGAGTTCTTTCGATATATGTTTGCGGAGGTCGCGCAACATCTGGTAGAGGGTCGGGTCTACCGCGTTCGTGCCTCCTTCATGGAGAGTTACGTCGTCATCTTCTTCGTTGAACTCATTGTCTTTAGTTATCATAAACGATGTTGTTTTTTTGATGAACTTATAGGCTTTGTCTGTGAGTTTGAGCACACCGTAGTCTTCAACGTTTTTTACGATGTATTCTGCCAGAACAGCCTGGTTTATTACAGCGTTGAGCAGGTGCTCGTCTTCGTCTTCCTCGGCCCCGAAAACTTCGAGCGCATCGTGGTGGTGCGCAAGTATCTCGTCGGTTTCGTTGCCAAGAAGAATGTCTTTTATGTAATTTTCGCGGAAGTTTTCTTTAGTAAGCTGTATTGCCGTGAGCACGTTGAGCAAGTGCTCCTTAGCTTCTACTTTAGTTTTGGGATGCAAGCAGTTGTCGCAATTTTCGCAGTTGTCTTTTTTGTATTTTTCTCCGAAATAATGAAGCAGAAGCCTGCGCCGGCATACGGAGCTCTCGGCATAGGCCGTGGTTTCACGGAGCAGTTGCCGTCCTATGTCCTGTTCGGCCACGGGCTTGCCTTCCATGAATTTTTCCAGCTTGCGTATGTCTTTCTGAGAGTAGAACGCAATGCATTTGCCCTCACGCCCGTCGCGTCCGGCGCGTCCGGTTTCCTGATAATAACCTTCAAGGCTTTTCGGCATGTCGTAATGTATCACGAATCTCACGTCGGGTTTGTCTATTCCCATTCCGAATGCTATCGTGGCTACTATCACGTCGATTTTTTCCATGATGAAGTTATCCTGCGTTTTCGAACGTGCCGACGCATCCATGCCGGCGTGATAGGCTTCGGCGGGAATGTCGTTGGCACGAAGCACTTCGGCGAGTTCTTCTACCTTTTTCCGCGAAAGACAATAGATTATGCCGCTTTTTCCTGCGTTTTGCTTGATGAATTTTATGATGTCCTTTTCTATGTCTTTGTTTTTGGCCCGCACTTCGTAGTACAGGTTTGGGCGGTTGAAAGAACTTTTGAAATCTTTTGCGTCAGAAATCCCGAGGTTGCGCTTTATGTCGCTTCTTACCTTGTCGGTGGCCGTAGCGGTAAGGGCTATTATGGGCGCGCGTCTTATTTCGTCGATTATAGAACGTATGTGGCGGTATTCGGGACGGAAATCGTGCCCCCACTCTGAAATGCAGTGTGCCTCGTCTATGGCATAGAAAGATATTTTTACCGAACGTAGAAATTCTATGTTCTCTTCTTTAGTCAGCGATTCGGGCGCGACATAAAGTAGCTTAGTCTTGCCCGAAAGTATATCTTCCTTAACCTGCTCTATCGCCACTTTGTTTAGCATGGAGTTTATGAAATGGGCAATACCGTCCTGTTCGCTTATGTTCCGCATGGCGTCGACCTGATTTTTCATCAGTGCAATCAGGGGAGATATTACTATGGCAGTTCCTTTCATAAGCAGCGAAGGAAGCTGATAGCATAACGACTTGCCTCCGCCCGTGGGCATGAGTACAAAGGTGTCTTTGCCGGAAAGTACGTTGCGGATAATTTCTTCCTGGTCGCCTTTGAATTTGTCGAAGCCGAAATAATGCTTCAGTTGTTCTGTCAGGTTAATCTCTTTCGCCATAGTTAACTCTTATGCTATGTGTGTTTTTTTTTCGTCGCAAAACAAAAATATATATTTATTTTGATATTGTGTCTTGCACAAAAAGATTTTTATGTGTGGTTTTGCGGTCTGTTTGTATGGCTTTGGGGCGAAATAGAACTTTTCATGTTTTTCGGAGTGTGTCACTGCCTGTGTTTTGGCACAAGTCCGTTCATGCTCTGCTTTAGGGAGCAACGGAAAATTTCTATGTTTGTGTGTTTGCGTTTTACTTCAGGTGATTTTCAGAACCTGTAGGTCATTGTGAATCCTATGTTGCGGAATCCGTGATCCACAAGGCCCGAGTGATGTCCCAACGCTATTGCAACCATCGGGCGGTAGTCTATTCCCATTGTTATCGGTGCGGCTTTCATCGTGAAGCCGAAACCGATTGTTCCTACGGGCCCCAGCATCATACTGTCGTCGTGTTTGCCGGCGTCTATATAGCCTACGCCGGCACCGATTCCTCCCCAGATTTTCCAGGTTGCGAAGCTGGGAGTCCAGTTTCCCCATTTCTGGATATTCCAGTTGTAAATTCCCTGAGCAAGGAAGCCGTCGTCGATGTCGAATACTCCCACGGTGAAATCAAGGAAATTCTTTTGATTCAAGTGGTACTGGTATTCCAGGTCAATAGTCGATCCTCCGATGTGGAAACCTAAGGCATGCGGAGTCGTTTCCGCTTTGGCAAAGAGTGCAATGCCGGCGAAAAACAATGTCAGCAGATAGTTTTTCATACTCTTTGGTTTTATAAATGGGTTAAACGTCAAATATCGAAGTATTGTCGGATCTGTTTCTTTAATGTTTTTTGTTTCAGTTTATGGCTACGGTTTCTGAAAGTGGGGCGGGCAGATGTTCCGGACGCTTCGGGAGCAAAACAGAATTATCTCTGAGATAATTTGAAATATGTCTGAGGTATTTTAAAATATGTCAGACATATTTTTTCTCACGTTGGCAGCGGTAGGGAAAGGATACCGGTTGCTGTTCCTGCTTACGTTTGCGTAACGGTGCCTTAACTTGCTGCCCTTGCCGATTCGGGATTCAGATTCTGCGATTTGGCTACCTGCTCCTTTGCGTATTCGAGAGTTACCGTGTAGTTCTTTATGTTTTCCGACGGAATCTCGAACATTGCGTCGTTCATTATGGCTTCTACGATAGAGCGCAGTCCGCGCGCCCCGAGTTTGTATTCTATTGTTTTTTCTACTATGAAATCGAGCACGTCATCGTTGAATTTCAACTCCACTCCGTCCATTCGGAACAGTTTTACATACTGTTTTACGATAGAGTTCCTGGGCTCGGTAAGTATGCGCCGCAGAGCCGCGCGGTCAAGCGGATTGAGATATGTTATTACCGGCAGGCGTCCTACTATTTCTGGAATCAGTCCGAAACTTTTCACGTCTTGCGGCGTTACGTACTTCATCAGATTCTCCTTGTCTATCTTCATCTGGTTTTGCACTGAGTCGTAACCCACTACATGTGTGTTGAGCCTTTGGGCTATTTTCTTCTCTATGCCGTCGAATGCCCCGCCGCAGATGAAAAGTATGTTTTTCGTGTCGACGTGCAGGTATTTCTGGTCGGGGTGCTTGCGTCCACCTTCGGGCGGAACGTTCACTACCGTTCCCTCAAGCAGTTTGAGCATACCTTGCTGCACGCCTTCGCCGCTCACGTCGCGGGTAATTGACGGATTGTCGCTCTTGCGGGCCACCTTGTCTATCTCGTCGATGAATACAATGCCGCGTTCGGCAAGTTTCACGTCGTAATTTGCCACCTGCAGCAGGCGCGACAGAATGCTTTCAACGTCTTCGCCCACATAGCCGGCTTCGGTGAATACGGTTGCGTCGACTATTGTGAACGGTACGTTCAACAGGCGGGATATAGTCCTTGCAAGCAGGGTTTTTCCCGTTCCGGTGCGGCCGAGCATTAGAATGTTCGATTTCTCTATCTCCACCGAATCGTCCTCTGTCTTTTGTGTCAGTCTTTTATAGTGGTTGTAAACGGCTACGGCGAGGAATCTTTTTGCTTCGTCCTGCCCTATGACGTACTGATCGAGATATTCTTTTATCTCTTTCGGTTTCGGAGCGGGGGCGAGCTCTTTTTCTTCGGTCTTTTCCTCCTGCTTTTTTCCGGTGTGCAGGGCTTCGTCGCAAATGCGTACTCCCTGGTGCAGACAGTCGTCGCAAATGAATCCGTCTATACCGGAAAGCAGAAGATGAACCTCACTTTCGGGCCTTCCGCAGAAAGAACAATGGTTTTCCTTTGCTTTTGTCATTTCTTACGTTCGAGCACTTTGTCTATCATTCCGTATTCTAAGGCCTCCTGCGAGGTCATCCAGTAGTCGCGGTCGGAGTCGGCCCACACTTTGTCGAAATCGGTGTGCGAGTGGTCGGCTATGATAGTATAGAGTTCCTTTTTGAGCTTCTGTATCTCGCGTGCGGTGATTTCTATGTCCGAAGCCTGTCCCTGCGCCCCGCCCATAGGCTGGTGTATCATCACGCGGCTGTGTTTCAGCGCCGAGCGTTTACCTTCGGTGCCCGACACGAGCAGTACAGCCGCCATTGAGGCTGCCATGCCGGTGCATATCGTGGCTACGTCGCAGCCTATGAATTGCATGGTGTCGTATATTCCCAATCCGGCATACACCGAACCGCCGGGGGAGTTTATGTAAATCGAGATGTCCTTACCCGGGTCGCAGGAATCAAGGTAGAGCAGCTGCGCCTGCAATGTGTTTGCGGTGTAGTCGTCAATCTGCGTGCCGAGGAAAATGATTCTGTCCATCATCAGACGCGAGAACACATCCATCTGCGTTACGTTAAGTTGCCGTTCCTCGAGAATGTAGGGGTTGAGATACTGGTTCTCGGCGTTTATCACGTCGTCGAGCACCATGCTGTTTATTCCGAGGTGTTTGGTGGCGTATTTTCTGAATTCGTCCATTTCTTAAAATGATTTTGTATGGTTTACGGTTTGGCATTGCGCGGCTTTGCGCTTACGGGTGTTTTTGCAAATCCGTTGCCGAAAGCCTGCTGCGTTAGTATTCGTGCTTGTTTCCGTCGAAAGCAAAGTTATGTAAATATCCATATATGCAAAATTTTTGGAGATATTTTTTTGATAATGTTCCGGCCCGTAACCTGTGTAATTGCGCAGGCTACTTGTAAAAAACGCTTGCCCTGAACTTCCGGCGTTTACGCCAACCATTGTGCGTGCGTGTCTGTATATTCGTACATCCGCCTATTCCGAAAATCTCATGGGGTCTTGTCGTGGGAGTTTGCAGACAAAAACGGTCAGCTGGCAAGCACTTGAAAATCAGCAGGTGTATATGTAGCAAAAAATATGTCTGAGATATTTTAAATTATCTCAGACATATTTTCGATTATCTCCCTTATATTTTCAATTTCCTGCGGGAAGTTTTTTACCACACGAAAAAAATATTTTTTTTCATGCAAGGCGGTTTGAAACGAATCTGCAGCCTTTTTTATTTTTTACCGGCACTGTTTCCGTTTATATCAGCCTTGCACCGATTATCTCGAAGATGATTTTTCGGATGTAGGCAATATTCCTGGAAAAAACGAGAAATAAGTGTTTTGCGTGGATTGTATGTTACAGTCCGGATAAATCTATTTTATAATATGCCGGTGCGGCGTTGTTTTTCTCGAGAAACATCACCATATATACGGGGGCGTAGACTATCTTGCCTGTCACACGCAGGTTTTCGTTGTTGAATACTATAGCTTCGGGCAAATCATATTCTTTGCAGTCCATTATGTTCGAGAGTGCTCGGTGTGTTTCATAGTATTTGCCCGATTTTATTTCGATTGGTAGTATCTTCCCGTTCCATTCTATTACGAAATCCAGCTCTCCGCGCTTCTTGTTGTTATAATAATAAGGAATGATGTCATGTGCCACCAACTCCTGCGCTACGGCGTTTTCGTAAACGGAACCGAAATTGATATCCTTGTCTCCTTTGATTATACGCAGTTGTATGCCTTCGGCATATTGGCAGGCCAGTAGCCCTATGTCATTTTGGAATAATTTGAACAGATTGCGTGAGCGGGCAAGCAGCAACGGTGTTTTCGGCTCTTCGATATTATATACAGGCAGTGCCACTCCTGCATTTGTAAGCCATAAAAAACTGTTTTCAATACGTTCGAACTTGGCGTGCTCGTTAAGCCGTTTTAGTATGAAGCGTTTGTTTTTGGCGTTGAGCTCGGGCGGGATAAGGTTGAAGATTTCTTCTATGTATAGCTTGTTGTTCGGGTCGTAATGGGTTATGTCGCGTTTGTACAGGCGGATAATATCTTGTTGTACGGTCATTACCTCTTGTAGATTGTTACTTTCGATGTATTTGTTTACTGCGGCCGGCATTCCTCCTACAACGAGATAGAGACGAAACAGTTCCATAAGTTTTCCATGCACGAATTCATCGACAGGTCTGCGGTCAATCCATACTTCGTGCAGCGATTTTATTATTTTGCCGTTTATTCCTACGCCGGTAATGAACTCTTCGAAATCGAGCGGATACATATTTTTTACACCCATGTATCCTACCGGTTCCGAACGCAGATCTTTCAGTTCTACTCCAAGCAACGAACCGCTCAAGATGTAGCGGTACGAGCCTTCGTCGACCAGGAATTTTATTGCGGTAACTATGTCGGGGCATTGTTGCACCTCGTCGAAAAAAACAAGCGTTTCGCCTTTTATGAGCGGCGTGGAGGTCAAGGTTGACAGACGTAGCAGAATATCGCTGCTGCTTTTTGTTCCTCTGAACAACTCCACGGCTTCGGGCGTTTCGATGAAATTTATCTCAATGAAGCTTTTAAATGATTTGCCGAACTGACGAATGGAGTATGTTTTGCCTGTTTGTCGTGCGCCGGTAATGAGCAGGGCGTTACGGGAACTTTTGTAATAATTTATGATGTAGTCGTCGATTTTTCTTTTCAGCATATTCCTTTGAATTAATTTGGTTTCTGGAAGATTGTAATTACTTCTGTCGTTTTTCTAATACAAAAGTAGGGTATTTTTGCCGTTTTTCCAAGAATAATCTTTCTTGTTTTGCCGTTTTTCCAAGATGTGATGAGATTGCAGACTGTTATGTCTTTTCCTTTTGTTGATGTTTTGTGATGATTCAATGTCGGCGGTTGCGTTGTATCAGGCAAAAGTATTGCGTGCAGCCGCGGTATTCAATGCATAGACTGTTTGTTTTTCTTTTTATTTGTCTGTGTGTTTGTGGCAGGAGAGCAAAAAAATGTTTTCTACAGAAAGTTTCTGTGCTATTCCACAGTTCGGAATTGGTTTCCGCATGAAATAAAAATTATCTCAGAGATAATTTGAAATATGTCTGAGATATTTTAAAATACCTCAGACATATTTTTCTGAGGTGTGCGGAGCAGCGGGTGCGTTTTTATTATTCGCGGGTTTTTGTTTGGATTTTCGGAAAATATTTCCACTTTTGCAGTCATGAAAGCGCAGACGCCGTTTGGCGGCGCCCGCCCTACGGTATAGAAAACGTTGAACAACAAAAACATATTAAAAATGAGAAAAACGATAATACTTGTTCTTGCGGCGCTCGTGGTTTTTGCGAGCTGCTCAACCGTTCCCGTTACGGGGCGCAAGCAGGTGCTGCTCGTGAGCGACAGCGAAGTGCTCACGTCGAGCCTTACGGAATATCAGAAATACATGAATACGGCCACGAAGTCGACCAATGCCGCACAGACGGCCCAGGTGGAAAGGGTTGGCAAGAAGATAGCGGCCGCTACCGAGGCTTATTTGCGCATGAACGGGCAAGAGAGCGAGATCCAGAACTTTTCATGGGAGTTCAACCTTGTGAAAAGCGATGAACTGAACGCTTTCTGTATGCCCGGCGGCAAGATTGTGGTTTATGAAGGGCTGATGAAAATAATGTCGTCGGACGATGAACTGGCCGTCGTGCTCGGGCACGAGGTGGCGCACGCCGTGGCAAAACACAGCAACGAGCGCATGAGCCAGCAGGTGCTGGCGCAGTACGGTTCGAACATTCTCGGAGCCGCGCTCGCAAACAAAAGCGCGTCCATACAGAACGTAGCAGGGCAGGTTTACGGTTTGGGAACGCAGTATGGAGTTACTCTGCCGTTCTCGCGCAAGCACGAGAGCGAGGCCGACTACATAGGTTTGATTTTCATGCGTCTTGCGGGATACGACCCTAATGTGGCGCTTTCTTTCTGGCAGAAGATGTCGGCGGCCTCGTCGAATTCTACTCCCGAGTTTATGAGCACGCATCCGAGCGACGCTACGCGAATTTCGCAGATAAAGAAAGAACTGCCTACCGTGCTGTCGAAATACCAGCCGCTTGCCACTGTAAATTAGGCAAGGGCTTTTTCGCCTGCCGCACGGTTTGTATTACAACGTAAAAAGCACCCGTTTATAAAGGTGCGGGAGTGTGCAAAAAATAACTCTGAGATAATTTGAAATATGTCTGAGATATTTTAAAATATCTCAGACATATTTTTTTTTACGTGCGGGAGCTTTTCTGCAGTGTGCAAAAACGGACTCCTTTTTATGTATTGACGTTCTGTTTTATGCCGAATGTTTCTTCCGTGCGGCTTTGTCGGATGTTGCGCCAGGTTGGATTCATTTCTTTTCTCGCACCTTGCGGAACAGGTTCCCCATTATGAAGCGTCCCACAGCCGCGCCGAACAGTACTCCCACCGCGTCGGCCGCGAAGTCGAGCCATTCGCCGCTGCGGCAGTCGGTAAGGTTTTCCTGCATAAGTTCGATGAGCCCTCCCATGAGCACGGGCAGAATAACCGCCACGATGAAGAGGCGCATTCCGCTTAATGTGCTGCGGCTGTGGTAGTATTCGGTCCAGTAAACAATGCCGAGTGAGAAATACAAAGCTACGTGCGTCCATTTGTCGATGAACTTTACATCATCGAGCGGCGTTTCGGGAACGGGAATGAGGCATATTGTGAAAATTGCCGCCACGAACAGAATCGTAACGGGGTAGCGGCGTAGTATCTTTATCATGTCTGTCGGTTTTTTGTTTGATTTTCTTGTCAATGTGGCGGCGAATGCGCTGTTTTCCGGCGCGAAAGTAGTTATTTCCGTAATAATATATATGCTGGCGCGGCGCGAAATCGTTCGTATAAGCCGTTCTCGGTTTCAAAAATTGCTGTTTATCACCATAAAATGCGGAAAAAAATCAGAGAAAGGCAAATAATTCATACTTTTGCCATATATTTTAAGAAAATAAGGTTCATAACGTAACGAAATGGAAGAAAGAGGCAATTTCGGCAGCAAAATAGGAATAATTTTCGCCACTGCGGGTTCGGCCGTAGGGCTCGGTAACATCTGGCGTTTCCCCACCGAGGCGGGCAACAACGGAGGCGGTGCCTTTCTGCTGGTATATGTGTTGTGCGTGATAGCAATGGGTATTCCTTTGATGATAGCCGAGTTTACCGTGGGGCGGCATTCGCACGCCAACACCGGTTCCGCCTACAGAATTCTCTCGCCCCGTGGCAGCTGGGGCTTTGTGGGAAAAATCGAGGTGCTCGCCGCTTTTCTCATACTCGCTTATTATTCGGTCGTTGCGGGGTGGACGCTTTATTATGCCGTTCAGGCGCTTACGAACCGCTTCAATGTAATGGCGCGCGGGGGAGATGCTTCGGCTTTTGCCGACAACTTCAACAGTTTTGTGGCCAATCCCTGGCTGCCGCTGCTGTGTCTTTCGGCTTTTATGGTAGTGACGCATTTCGTGGTGGTGCGCGGTGTGAAAAGCGGCATTGAGAGGTCGTCGAAGATACTTATGCCTTTTCTTTTTCTCCTGCTTATAGTGCTTCTTGTCTGTTCGCTCACCACTCCGGGGGCGTCGCAGGGAATAGAATTCCTGTTCACTCCCGATTTCTCCAAGATAGATTCGCGCGTGATTATGTCGGCAATGGCTCAGGCGTTCTATTCGCTCAGCCTCGGAATGGGATGTATGTGCACTTACGCTTCGTATTTCAAGCGTGATGCCAACATAACCAAGACGGCGTTTACTGTGGGAATAATCGACATGTGTGTGGCGGTGATGTCGGGCATTGTGATATTCCCCGCAGTGTTTTCCGTGGCCGGTCTCCAGCCCGATGCGGGCCCTTCGCTTGTGTTCATAGCGCTGCCCAACGTGTTCCAGCTTGCAATGGGCGGTGTTCCTGCAATGGCTTATGTCTGTTCGCTGGCGTTCTATGTGCTTTTAGTGGTGGCAACGCTCACTTCTACGATTTCTTTGCACGAGGTGGTGACGGCATACCTTTCCGAAACGCGCGGAATATCGCGGCGCAGGGCGGCTTCCTACGTTACTTGCTGCTGTTTGGTTTTAGGCGTGTTCTGCTCGCTTTCGCTCGGCGTGCTTGGCGGATTTACAGTGGCGGGAATGAGTATTTTCGATCTTTTCGACTTCGTTACTGCAAAACTTCTGCTTTTGGCGGCAGGCTTCTTTACTTCTGTTTTCGTGGGGTGGATAATGAAACGCCATATTATTGCCGACGAAATTTCAAACGGGGGTACGCTTAAACTGCGCTGCTTTGGTCTGCTTGTTTTCACGCTCAGATTTGTTGTTCCGGTGATTATTGCGGTGGTGTTTCTCGACGGGCTCGGTCTTTTGAACATTCTGTAGGTTTTCATGTGGCGGGGTTTGCGTTTCGGAAAGCATGACAGGGCG
Source organism: uncultured Prevotellaceae bacterium (assembly GCA_905202115.1). Taxonomy (GTDB): domain Bacteria; phylum Bacteroidota; class Bacteroidia; order Bacteroidales; family Bacteroidaceae; genus UBA6398. The sequence goes on from CAJKQZ010000021.1 coordinate 20,247, forward strand.
GTCGTCGCCGTTATTGCGGCGGCGTTGTGCGCAGTGTTTCTTGTCGTCTCGCTTTCCGGCCGTAGGGTTCACCGTGTTTCACCTCCTGCTCGGGAACAGATTGCGGAGCTTCGCGATTTTGCTGTTTCCGTTTCCGACACAATGCATGGCTCCGTGCCCGTAGAGATCTCGCGTACGGCCGTTGTGCCGCGTGCCGGCTCTAACTCACACCGCGTATCGCAGTCTGCGAACGTCGGTTCCTATGAGGTAATCCATAAACTGAGTGCAGGAGAACAGGTAGACCTTAATTGTGGCGATACCTCGCTTTTGAAACGCGTTCCAGGGGTGGGAAGCGTGTTGGCGCGCCGCATTGTGCGTTACGGAGAGCTTTTGGGCGGGTATGTGTCGCCTGCGCAGGCTGCCGAGGTGTACGGTTTATCTTCCGGAATGGAGAAATGGTTTTGCGTAGGCAATGTTGCGCCGCGGAAGATAAATCTCAATAGGGCTACATACGCCGAAATGTTGCGCCACCCGTATTTCAATGTCCGGCAGGTGCGGGCTGTGATTCGTCGCCGCGATTTGTCAGGTAGAATATCCGGACTTGCGCAAATGCGTCTCGATACGGTATTTGCCGAAAAGGACATTCAGCGTCTGGTTCCTTATGTGGAGTTCTGAATGTCGGGATTTTTCTAACGTTAGTGCGTTGCCGGTAGAACCGGCCGGCAGAAAACCGGCAGACAGTTATTTTCTGCAGAAAAAGCCTCGCGAAAAATTTTTTTATTTTTTTACTTGGTAAAAAACTTCCCGCAGAAAATTGAAAATACAAGGGAGATAATCGAAAATATGTCTGAGATAATTCAAAATAT
>CAJKQZ010000022.1 GCA_905202115.1 uncultured Prevotellaceae bacterium
TTTCCCTGAAAGCCTCTGCCATGCCATGCAATTTCATACGGTTCATTAAATCCAGCGATATGGTATTCTGGTCCTGTTGTCCCGTAACGGGAGCTGTTTTATTGTTTACTTCCATACATATGAGTTTTATTGTTTGTCCTTTCTGTAATATTCACGTCCACGTATGTTTTTGTGGGTCAATGGAGCCGGGGAAGTCATGTCGGGCTGTACTTTCCCGTCCTCATCGGGAAGGAAATCCGCGTCTTCTCCCAGTTCAAGTACCTCGCGCAAGGCCTGATACCCGTATTGCAACTTCTGGTCCGCACATGCGCAAGCCGCCACCAGACGGTCGCGACCGTATTTTTTCTCCAACGTCAAGATACCCCGGCATGACCTGAACGCTTTTGGCGGATATTGCATGGCACGCTCCACTTCCCGTAGATAGTTCAATACGATATTGTCTATTTCCGAGGCGCGTCGGAAGAGTTCCTCCAGGTCCTTGTCATAGGGGCCATAGTGTCCCGGCAGGTTGTGCTCCTTTTTCCAGGAATAAGCGTAGGGAATGTCACAGCGGTCATGGGTGGCGACAAGGTTCATGCCACAGTAGATTTCCACCGTGCCGGCATCATAGAGAATCGTCATGCGCCTGCCTACATACTCCTTCGGAACGCTGTAATGGTGCTTGAACAACGAGACGTAAGAGTTCTTCCCGACAGTCATCAGCTTCCTCTCTTTCATTACGTAACGTTTCACGGGAAGCGGCCGAAGATAATCCTTCTCTCCCTGAAGGAACATTTCCTTGCGTGACACCTCCCGTCCGGCCATCACCTTTTCATTGAAATCAAGCAGGGAGACATGGATGGCGGTATTGAGTTCCTCCAGGCCGGAAAATGTCATTCCCTCTATGTCAAGGTAAATGGAACGGTAGAGGAGCTTTACGGCATTCTCTACCAAAGCCTTGTCTTTGGGATGACGCACACGGGCGGGATAGACCGCACAGCCGTAATATTCGGCAAAAGCGGCGAAATCATCATTGATGACAGGCTCGTTGCGGTCGCTTCGTGTGACGGCAGCCTTCAGATTGTCGGGGACGATAGCCGCAGGAACGCCTTCAAAATATTGCATGGCATTCTCACATGCCTTTATCAGGTCTTCCTTGCGTTGAGACCACACGGCTTCGCAGTAGGTATAATGGCTGAACGGAAGGATGGCGACAAACACCTCGGCTTTCTTCGTCTCGCCCGTCATTTCATCAACGACTTCAAGCCTGTCACCGGCAAAGTCAATATACATCTGGTCGGCGGCATAGTGCTCGACATGACCGACGACCTTGACGTGAAACTTGTACTGACGGACAGCCCGTTTGAAGGAAGACAACTGATAGCCGTCAGGATATTCGGCATGGTATTCCTTGAACAGTTTTCGGACACTCATGCCTTTGCGTGACAGGCGGGATACATATCCGGGAAGCAAGGCATCCAGTTCGATCCTTCTGTAAGAAGGTTCCCGATACCGGGACTCCGTATAGCCGAACAGTTCATCCAACTGCCCATCGGGCAGTTGGATGAACTGTTCAATGCTCTTGCCGCTTGAAAGGAACAAGCGGACATACTTGCGGACAGTATTACGGGATGTATGAAACGTAGACGCCGTTTCCTTGATTCCCATGCCGGCCACATAACATCTTAAAATGCTTTTGATTCGTTTATCCATTTGTATAGATTTTATTATCGCCCCCGTTACACCAGGACTCGGGTACTCAAATCTATACAAAAAATCTATAACAATAGGTGAGCTAAGTGGTAAATGCTATTTTGGCCAAATGGGTCAGTCATATTGTAGCCAAAGGGGACAATCCTGTTTGACCAAAAGGGTCAAAGTCGCGTGGCTTTTCCATATAAGATGAATTTTGATAAATAATTAGTTTACAATGCGTTATACTACATATTTCATCACTTGTCATCACGTTTCACCGCAGGATGGAAAACAGAGGAAGAGAAAAGAGAGAAAATGGAGGTAGAAAGCATGAAAACGCCCCAAAAATGGCGCACAACCGCAAGCGGGAAAGGCATAAAAAGGGAACGCTGGGAAAGAAAAAGAACAAACCGAAAAGTGAAAAAACGAGCGACAAAAAGAAAGAAAAACTGTCTTATACAGAGTTGGGAGCGAGGTGTCTTTAGTCCCCGCTCTCTTGTGTCACTCTATAAGACAGGCGGCAGTGTAAGGTTGGAAAATGATAGGATGGTGGGAGCATTGGGACAACATTAACCGATAAAATATAGCCGTCATGTTGTTTTTTAGAATTGTCCTATGCGTCGTAGGTCGCTTCGCTTGCTAAGTCCCGACCCATTCCTCAACTCGGACGGCGATACCGGAGCGTTTTTTCGGGTGAAAAATTACTGAAAGGAATTTTTTGCGCGAAAACCGGAGGCCTGAACGTGGAAGGTATTGTCCCTCCGAGTTAACTTATCAATGGGACTTGGTAAGGGAAGCGTGCTTATGACGGTTTTTTATAGAGGAATATGGAATAACACTCCTTATAGTTCAATTTTTTGCGCTAAAAAAGTGCGATGGTAATCATTTTTTGATTACCTTTGCACTAAAACCGCTCACAATGACAATAAGAGAATGGATACGAGATAGAGAAATAAGTGGATTTCCAACTTTTTCTGTTGAGAATATAAGGCATATATTCCCAAACTATTCGGAACAAATCATAAGAAATGAATTATTCCGTCTATCTACTCAGGGTGTTATTTATCCCGTGTATAAGGGATTTTATGTAATTATCCCTCCTCAATATGCAGCTAAAAAGAAGGCGCCTCCTATCTATTATATAGATCAACTGATGGCCCATTTGAATAAACCATACTATATCTGTTTACTGAATGCTGCTGAAATTTTAGGGGCGGCTCACCAACGACCACAAAAATTTTCTGTCATGACGGTATTTCCAAAAGCAACAGTATCACCGTCAAAGAATAATGTTCTTACTTGGGTATATCGTAAAAATATTCCGACTGATTTTTTATTGTCTAAAAATTCAGAAACAGGCGTTATATATTATTCCAATACAGAATTGACAGCTATTGACTTGGTGCAATATGAACAATATATCGGTGGACTATCAAGGGCTGCCACCATATTAGAGGAGTTGTCTGAGAATATGAATTTTAGTGGAGCATCCAAGACTTTGTTCAACTATACCTCAATTGCAACCATCCAACGATTGGGTTATATTTTAGATGAGATATTGGAACAAAAAGAAATTGCAGATGAATTATATGCTGAACTGCTATTGTATGTCAAACGCTTTAGATATATTTCCCTCTGCACACATAAATCTGATGAGTACGCTGAGAAGAATACTCGTTGGAAAGTTAATATAAATTCGATAATAGAAATAGACGAAATATGATAAACAGAACAGCTATTACCCAATGGAATAAGATTGTTCCTTGGAATGACAATGCGCAAGTTGAGCAAGACCTTATTATCTCCCGTGCGTTAGTTGCTATTTTTAGTGATGAATTCCTTGCCTCACAATTAGCATTCAGAGGAGGAACAGCACTTCATAAGTTATATCTGTCTCCACAGCCAAGGTATAGTGAAGATATTGATTTGGTACAAATCACAACAGGACCGATAAAACCAATCATGTTCAGACTTGGTGAAGTATTGAGTTTCTTGCCTGATAGGGTCACAAAGCAAAAACGATACAATAATACAATGCTGTTTCGCATGGAATCGGAAATTCCACCGACAATTCCTTTGCGTTTAAAGATTGAGATAAATTGTTTTGAACATTTCAATGAATTAGGACTAGTTAAAGTCCCTTTTGAAATGAGAAATAGTTGGTTTTCAGGAAAATGCGAAATTACCACATATCACTTGAATGAATTATTGGGAACAAAGTTACGAGCATTATATCAGCGGAAAAAAGGACGTGATCTTTTTGACTTGTATATAGCCTTATCTGAAGCATCTGTGAATATTGACGAAATCTTGCGATGCTATAATCGCTATATGTCGTTTGTTGTACAACAACCACCTACTTACAAGCAGTTCGTAAACAATATGGAAGAAAAAATGTCAGACCCTGATTTCTTGGGTGACACTCAAAGCCTTATTCGTCCTGATAGAGAATTTAATCCACAATTAGGATATGAACTTGTTCTAAAGAAATTAATAGAGAGAATGCAATAATAGAATATCATATATAAACAAAATAATAGGTTATATGAACGAGAACCATCTAGATAGCCTTTTTATGAAGTACGGATATGATGTAAAAGAAAAGAATACATCATATAGAGTATATTTGCTAAATCAAGGTATGTATCATGGAGCAGAAATCCAAATAATGGATGATAGTATTGATGCAGATCCGATACTTGAACGTTACTCGAAATTGGGCTACCATGCAAAACAACAAAGATTCAAATCTATTGAACAAGCAGAAAGTTATTTGTTTAAGGGTTTTTTTAATACACAAACAACTGCAAATGATATAAATAGGAGGTATGCAGAATTTGTAGCTAATCAAGTAAAACACTATTGTAATTGTGGTATCAAGTACCAATATATCAGTATGCCATATTCTATATATAGTGAAAGCTCAGAAGAAACTATTAGAGGAACTTCAGATATTATTTCGGCAATTAAAGAAGAAATCGATAAAAAAGGAGCACATCTTGTAGTAGTAGAGGCAGCAGCTGGATTTGGTAAGACATGTACAGCATATGAGGTCTATAAATCATTTTTAGCTAATAGTGAATACCAGAAACCCATTTTTACGGAATTGTCAAGAAATAGGGATGCAAAACAGTTTAAGTATATTCTTTGGTCTGAGATTGATAAAGAAAAAGATACTACAGCTAAACAAGAGTTGGTCGTTTATAATATAAAAAAAGGGAAAATTCCTCTTATTATTGATGGATTCGACGAATTGTTATCCAAGAATATAGATAATGGAAAAGCCGGACAATTGAATGAGTTCGAGCAAGTTGAAACAATGCTTTCTACTATAGGTGATTTGTTGACCGATGAAGCGAAAATTATTCTGACCTCTAGAAAAACTGCAATATTTGCAGGTGCAGAATTTGGTGATTGGGTTGATTCTTACAACGGTAATTTTGATGTTATTAGATTTCAATTAGAGAAACCTAATATTAGGCAATGGCTCTCAGTCGAGCGTTATGATGAAATCATTGGGAAAAATGTCCCTTTGGATAGCATCTCTAACCCTGTCCTATTGACTTATTTACGAAACATAAGCAAAGAAGATTTTAGTGATTTGTTGATTTATCCCGAAATGATCACTGATAAATATTTTGAATATCTATTAAATCGGGAGAAAGAAAGGCAAAATCTTATTATACGTTGGGAAGATCAAATGCAAATATTTGAGAATTTAGCCAAGTCTTTTGTTGATTTTGATATTACAGGAGAAAATAGAAGTTTTGTAAAAGAACTTATTATAGAATATAACAAATCTTGTCTTTTGTACTATAAAGAGTTAATGCCAACAAAGCAAACCTTGGATGAACTTGCAGACACACTTACAAATCATGCTTTATTAGATAGGATAGGGAATAAAGATTTTATAACTTTTGTTAATGAATTTGTTTTTGGCTATTTGCTCGGGAAATCAATACAGAAAGACCAAACAACATTCTTGCAGAAACTCAATCCGATTCCTGAACACTTAATCGAATTGGCTATTTACGCATACAAATATTCTTCCAATGATGACAAAACGAAATTATGGAATAAGTTTTCTGTAATAAAAGACAAAATGTCGTTGTATTTGTCTATTACTACAGACTGTATTCTTTTAAAGAAAGTAAAAGGAAACTATAAATGTGTGGGATTGAATTCTTTTCATTTTGAGGAGATTAGTATCTTTTGTGAAGAGTGCAGTTTTGTAGAAACCTCATTTGTAGATTCTGTATTTGAAAAATGTATTTTTGATGTAAACGCATTTCACAATGTCACATTTACTGGGTGCAAATTTATCAATTGCAATGTGAGAGCCAATTTATCTTCGACATCTAATAATATCCATTGTTATGGATGCGATGACTACAACACTGGCTTTATCTCTTCTTTGATAGAGGTCACACCTTCATCTGTTTTACAAAAACAAGAAGATATAAATATAGAAATTGAGATACTTGGTAAGTATTTTAAAGTGGATGGAAAATCTCCAAAGATGAGGTATATCTCAGCTCTTAAAAAAGAATTTGGTGAACAGGATTTGGATGTTGTTTTTGCGACATTTGATTTGTTAAAGAAAAAGGGTATGATTTTGATTGATGGTAATAATTCACACATTTCAAGATCTGGAATTGCCTATTACCATAAGAATATACAATTATGAGTGCAGGAAATAAAGTTTTAAGGGATATTGTGACAGACTTGGAGTCTGTTTTGAATAAATGTGGTGTCATGTACCATGTATTTTATCGTACCAAGTCTGTAATGTCTATAAAAAATAAATTAGATAAAAAAGCTGAGGAGTATCGTAGAAAGAACAAGAAAATGCAAGATTTGTTAGCTCTTCGTATTACTTTATATTTTAAAGATGATGTAGAACTTGTTCATAACTATTTAAGTAGTCAGTCTAATTTTGACAATGAATCTGTAGATGAAGCAGAGGTTGATAAATTCTGTCCCAAAAGACTCAATTTAGTTATGCGTGTTCCAGATTTCCTTCAACAAGATATGAAAGCTGCAATAAAAGAGACTGGCTATGAAGATCTAATTGATGACACTTACGAAATTCAAATCAGAACTATTTTATCAGAAGGTTGGCACGAAGTTGAACATGATTTACGTTATAAATGTAAAGAAGAGTGGGATGGATTTAAAGAAGAATCTAGACTTCTAAATGGAATTTATGCTACATTGGAAAGTAGTGAATGGTCAATGCTTACATTATTTGATAGGTTGTCATATTCTCAGTATAAAAATAAGGCTTGGAATAGTATGTTACGTAATAAAATGAGAGTTCGTTTTGCAGATAAAGGCTTGTCAGAAAAACTATGCAAATATTTGTCTGATAATAATGCTACTGCCAAATCATTGTATCGAGCAAATCGGACAAAAATATTAAAGTTAGTAATGGAAAAGAACTTTTCATATCCCCTCACTTATGATACTGTACTACATCTTATCAATCATAATATTGTAAAGGATAAAAAGTTGGCAATTTTTGAGGATAAAATTCTGAAACAAGATATGGATATTATGTTTGGTGAATTATAACGATAGTTGCTATTACATAGCACCATTTTGCTCAATAGGTCAAAATGGTGCTTTTTTATTGCCTTAAATTTTACGTGTGTATGCTCCAGCAGTGGAACGGTTCCATAATTACGGCAAAAGATTCATCCGGCCTGCCATGGTATAGCAATCCACCGACAACACCCTTGCTTCCGTCCGCAGCCACTTCAGCAAAACCGAATGAATACGGTGCAAAATCCCAATACAGTTTAATTTCATATCTGCCGTTGGAGTTCTTTTCCCACTGTTTGAGGCGTTCGATACATTTCTCAAAAGTTGTGTCGCCAATGCTCTTGGCATACTCTACCACCTTGTTGTAATGTTCCTGACATTTGATTTTCATATCCGATAATTTTAAGTTGTTTGTAACAGTTCTTCATATATGCCGAAACCGAGGCACTCTGCTATGGTAAAGTCCTCCATGCTTTTATCCGCCAATGATTTCAGGTCATCTACCCCGTTGCAGTAATAGAATATCTCGTCATCCATTTTCGTATTGGAGTCCATAGACAAGGTAATCCTTGCCTCTACCGTTTCCAGAGTGTCACGCCAGCGGATAACACAATCCGCCGGAATGAGGTCCTTGCCGGAGTCTATGGCGAAAAGTATCTTCTCGTTGACTTCGGCACGCATACCTTGCGGTATCTGTTGGGGAATGATGGCATACATATTATGTTGGTTGTTTACGGTTGAAAATGAAAGTACCCCGCAAGGATCGGCTTACGGGGTGCTGTGAGTTTTTTCTTCATGGTCAGTTCTCTCTTAGCGTGATTTCATCAAGGCGGAGACGCTTGAAACAGTTTTCGGCAGTCGTGCTGTCCTTGAACTTGACATCTATGCGGCCGTTCTTGTAGAACCGGATTTGCTCGGCGTTGGTGGTCGTGAGGTCGTACCAGCCGGAAACATCTACATTGTCAGTATTGAAACCGGGAATCATATTGCTTGAACCATGAATGGTGTCATCGGCACCGAACGCGATGCCTTCACAGAAGGTTTCTATGTCGCTCCTATAGTTGTAATGAACCTGGTTACGGTTGTATGACAGATAGAACTCATCAAATCTCAGAATTTCAGGGAATGTGATTTTATCTTTCTTCAATTCCGGCTTGACCTTGCTCCAGCATGATGGACGGACTACTTTCAAAAACCTGTTCAACAGTTCCTCCTCTGCTGTTTCTCGAAAACTTTTACCGCCAAGATGTTCTATGACTGCATCCACGTAGGTTTCATAGACTGGACGGAAGCCCATCGGAAGGGTATTTTTCTCAATTTCCGGTACGGGGACAGAGACATTATATGTCTTGTTGAAGTAGGAGATGATACGGCTGGCGAAATTCATGTTGGCATTACAGTTCTTGTCAACCATATCATTGAGGATATCGAACGGTTTGAACTCGTTGTGCGAATAGTTGTCCCTGTCGTTATGGTAGGAATAGAAATCACGCATGGAAACCTTGCCGTTTTCCTCGTAGTGGAACTTGCGTTCCTCCCGGTACTGTTCCGCTTCTTCTTTGAAGATGGCGTACCAGCGGTCAATCTGGTCGAGTGTCTTGTAAAGCATGTCCTGTTGGTTCTGACAATAGATCCGGTCTTGCTCCGTAATCTTGTCCTCGTTTCTTACTTGCACGCTCAGGATACCAGAAAGCAGGTCGGGAGCGTTGCCGGCCTTGGTCGCTGTTGTCGTTTGCATATCTGTTGGATTTTTAAGTGTTAGAAGTTCTGTGATTTGATTCGGTAGAAGCAGGTGATGTGTTTTTCCATGTCCTTGACAATTTTCACCTGTTCGGGATAAAAGTTGAGCCTCCGTTCTTCGGCCGGAGCATCAATCTTTTCCCATTCGGCAAGAGGAAGGAAGACATATTCCCGACGGAAGCACCATACCACGATGTTGTTTTCCCAGTTGCCTTTGAATACCGTTCCCTCGTAGTCCTTCAGGAATTGCTGGAACTCTTTTTCATCACTGAAAGCTGCATCAAAACCTTGATAGAGATTTCTTGCGGAGCCGCTTGTGTCTTTGGTGAGGTAGAATTTCCGGTAAGTTTCGGTAGTGAAGTTCCCGTACTTTGGATTAGGTTCGGCATAGAACCATAGCGGCACTTTGGCTATGAATTTCACTGCACCGTTGGCACACGCACCGCACCATCCCCAGTCCTTGAATGCGCCTTCCGTCCATTTCAGGAATTTCATATCCTTCGGATTCACTCCGTGAAATGCCCCTCCGCTGACACTCAGACGGATATTTCTGTCTTGTTCCCACACGAAAGGCACATACGGCTGTTCGCATATTGAAAGATGCCCTTCCTTTGTATGGTGCAAATTCTCAATGAGGGCGTTGCCGTAATAATCCCCGTCTTCGGTCACATAGACCAGTCTGTCTCCGATTTGCGGTGTAATCTCCGAACGTGTCCGTTCGATGAGTTCAACATAGTTGTTGGCCATATCCACATCTTTCTGTGTCAGCCCGTGCTCATGGTCGTATGAAACATTCCGTTCCCTGAGTGTTTCGATACTGTACTTTTCTTTTGTTGCCTGCTGTAACATAACAATTGATTTTTGTTAGTCCGGCTTTTCGGGGCCGGAGTTCCCGTAACTACAGGCTATAAAAGGTCGTGTCCCGTACATGCAAGGTTGGCGGGAAAAATACCGAAAGCCCTCCGGGCGATGATGATTTTTCCACGACACCCGGAGGGCTTGACCTTGCATTGTACGAGCAGGACACGGATTACCTTTGCCTGTGAGTTAGGGGGACTCGGCTGCGGTATGGCTGTTCTGTCCGATATGGATTATTTCATAAATTCATGATGAGATTATGCCTGGAAAATTCCGGTATTCTCAGAAAAAACACTATCTTTGCATCAAGATAAAGAGTTATTTGAAAGCATGAGGAATATAGTGATTCTGAACAGTCTGGCATTTTCTTATCCGTTGCCCGTTCTCATGCGAGTTGAATATAATTCGTTGATAGTCAAATAAAGTACTTCAAACTATCGCAAATATACGGAAAAACTCCGGATAACAAAAGCCCAAATCACGGCCCTTATGCAAAAGAAAGACCTTGACACCCATGTAAAATTAAAATGAATACGAAACAATAAGACTCTTATCCGTAAAAATCAGCAAGCATACTTATTTCATCCAAAACCGGACTTTTCAAAAAAATATTTTTTTGTGCATGGTAAAAAACTTCCCGCAGATAATTGAAAATACAAGGCACATAATCGAAAATATGTCTGAGATATTTTAAAATATCTCAGACATATTTTTTGCTACATATACACCTGCTGGTTTTCAAGTACTTGCTGGCTGACCGTTTTTGTCTGCAAAATCCATGCGGCAAGACAGTGACAAATTTTCTGCAAGGCTTATTTTATTGCAAAAAACTACCGTACTTACACAGAACTCATGTTAGACTTATCAATGCTCTGTCATGCAACGGAAAAAATCATGCACACGGCCACGGTATTAATGGGAGCTGAATATTTCAACAAGGAATACAAAGACGTTTGCCCCTGGATAGGCTATTTGGGTTATGCCACAGCCGCCGCAACGGGATATATGATAATCTACAACGACCGGCATTACCTCAACGACGTCATAGCCGGCGCCTGCGTGGGAGTAATGAGCACAAAACTGGCTTACTGGTTATATCCGAAGATATTCAACAAATCGAAATGCAAACAAGATATGACGATGATTGGTTTATCGTACTATTCCGACGGAAAAGCAGGATTTAACATGTGCATGTTCTTTTAACCTCCGCCCCATATTCCTTAAAATAATGTAATGTGCACAAACGGAAGCATGTCTTTTCGTATATGTACACACTTTTTATAACTTATTTTGCATATACGCGATTGTATATATAAAAATAAATGTATACTTATTATATTTACCAGCACTATTCACTTTTAACAGATTACAAAGATGAACGCTATTACCATCAAAAAAGGCAAGCTAATTGCAGCACTATTTGCACTGGTTTCATTTATCAATGCGAACGCCCAGGAAATCACCGTGGACAAAGCAAAGGAAAATGTACAAAACTTCCTGAACCGAACAACAGGCACAAGACTTCCGCAAAAAGCGACTGCCAAAAACATGGAACTCGCCTATATAAAAGACAAAGATACCCGCCCGTTATATTATATATTCAATCTGCCGCAAGGAGGTTTCATAATAACCTCGGCCGATGAACGCGCAAACGAAATCCTGGGCTACGTAACAGAAGGGACTTTCGACATTGATGCCATGCCCGACAACATGCGCTGGTGGCTTGAGCAATACGCAGAACAAATTAACGCAGTTTGCAACAAACCTGTCAATGAACATCTCTCCACGCGGGCAACAAAAGCTGTTGGAACTACCATCGAACCATTTATAACGGCTATATGGGATCAAAAACAACCGTTCAACGACATGTGCTACTACAATTCGACGAACGGAAGACAGAAAGCCCTGACCGGCTGTGTAGCCACGGCAATGGCGCAAGTGATGCACTACTATCGGTGGCCTGAAACAGGAGCAGGGGCAAACAGTTACGAATACAATATTACGGAAGGCGGCCTGTCCTTGACGCAACACTACGAAAGCGATTTTTCAAAGCACACATACGATTGGAACAACATGGTTGCCGATTACAGCAAAGGCAACTATAATGAAAATCAGGCCGCGGCCGTTGCGCAACTCATGTTTGATTGCGGAGTAAGCGTAAATGCGCGTTACGGAAACACAGAAACAAATGCCCAACCTCAAAACATTGACGACGCTCTAATTGAAAACTTCGGATACAGCCCGACTACGAGTTTACTTTACCGCGTTCAAGTGTCGGACGATGAATGGGAATCGAGAATCTACAACGAACTTCGTTCCGGCCGCCCCGTTATTTACTCAGGATTCCAGGATAACAATGTAGGCCACACCTTTGTTTGCGACGGATATAAAGAAGGGCTTTACCATTTCAACTGGGGATGGTCGGGACATTTCAACGGATTTTTCAGCCTTACGGGAACCGGAGCCCTTGCGCCCGACGGAACAGGCGCCGGCGGGGGAACGGCCAACACAGGCTACACCTACAATCAGAGTATCATAACGGGAATAACTCCGGCAAATGATGAAGGCGGCGTTATTGCAAAAGGCGGGCTCACCTTGTCGCAAACTTCGGTTACGCACAACGACATGCTGTTCGTTAGCGGAGAACTAGTAAACGCTATGTCGGCGGCAGACGTTTATATGGCCATCGAACTTATCAACACATCCACCGGAACCCGCACCATAATAGGAGCCACCGACTATACATTCGCAGCAGGAACCACCATATACGGCCTCATGTTCAGCGCAAGCGACATAATAGAGAATGGCACCTATGAAGTGATTCCCGTTTACCGCGCAAGCAACAGCAACGTATGGAGACGGGCCGACATGTCATCGCAGACAACAACCATGACACTTACCTTAACAGGGCAAGAGCCTGAATTATATGTAACGAAGCCCATTTCATTCACTCACGGCACATTCACTTCGCTTGCAAACATCAAACTGCATGTAAATCTTAAAGCGCTTGCCGATATAAACGGACACGAACTGATAGCACGCTTCATACAACCGTGGAACGGCGAAACGGCCGGTACACTGAACGCTACCGTAGCACTGAAGAAAGGAGAAGAAACCGAAATAACGCTTTTGCCGTCAAACATTTCCGGTCTGTCGGAAGGAATGACCTACGAACTTATTCTCTACTCATATGAAAACGGTATAGAGACAAGCATTCCGATATCAAACTACACAGTAATAAAAAACGCACAAATAGTAACAGCCGATGAAGAACTTCAACTCGGCATTGGAGACGTTTCCGAAGAGAACAAGTTGGTGGATGTATATTCGACAGACGGCGTAATTATAAGACAAAACGTCAAAGCCGACGAGGCCTTGAATAATCTCCCAACAGGAATATACATTGTAAACGGCCGGAAAACTCTGGTGAAATAGCCAATGTACAAAAGACATTAAAAGCGCAGAAAAATAATTTTTTCTGCGCTTTTAATGTTATATCCTTTCGGGAGCAAAAAAAAATTATGTCAGACATATTTTAAAATATGTCTGACATAATTCGAAATATCTCAGAGATATTTTTTACTACCCATATTAAGGTTTTCAAAAAGCCAGAATACGAACACGCACACGCTTCTTATAAGAAACAATGCAAGATAACCGCTTCGCCGTTTTTTAGAACTCTCTCTCTAAAGTGGCAGCCTCGGCCAATGTATCTAACTTTCCTACATCGAGAAGCCTTAGCGACGACACAAACTCAGCCCTTATATCGGAATCGCGGCATTCTTCAAGATAAAAGTCTATTATCGAAAATTCGTCAGGCCACTGCTGCATTTTCCTAAGCAGCACAGGAGATATCACATGTATTCCCGAAAAAGCAAGACTACGGCATTCGGTCTCATCTATACGATTAAAAGGAGTACGGACTTCGCCTGTAGTCAGATTTTTCCAACCAACGAGGCGCATTGTGGTGGAATCGAAAAGCAGACGACGGGAAGAATTGCGCTCGCTAACGAGCAGAGTGGCATCGTGTGCAAAGGAATGTCTGTAAAGTTCGGAAAGATCGGCATTACTCAGTATGTCGACATTATGCACAAGCACAGGATTACCATAATCTCCTGACAGAAACATTTCGGCAGCCTTGCGCAATGCACCACCGGTATTAAGCAGTTTTTCACGCTCGGAAGAGATACGTATATTAACGCCGGCCGGAGCATTATCGGCAAGATAGCCGCAAAGCATATCGGCAAAATGATGAACATTAACCGTTATATCGGAAAATCCGTTCGCACGGAGTTTGTTTATCTGTTTTATTACGAGCGGAACACCGTTGACCGGCACCAAAGCCTTAGGCATACGGTCTGTAAGAGGGCGCAGACGCGTTCCCTTGCCTGCTGCAAGAATCATTGCACGAGGAGAAATTCGTATATTGTCGTTTGCAAACGAATCCATACCTTATACAAATAGAAAGTTCAACATCAAATTATTTTTCTTGAGGTACATCCGGCTCTCTTGCAGGCAACACGCGGCTTATTCCCTGCTCACGGTGACAGATACGTACCTCCACGCCGAATTTTCTATTCAAACGCTCGGCAAGATGTTGCGCAGAATATACGCTGCGGTGCTGCCCGCCCGTACATCCGAACGAAAACATCAAATCTGTAAAGCCCCGCTGAATATAACGCTTTACATGCGCGTCGGCAAGTTTGTAAACGCTATCAAGAAAAACAAGTATCTCACCGTCATCTTCAAGAAAACGAATTACAGGTTCATCCAATCCGGTGAGTTTCTTATAAGGCTCATAACGTCCGGGGTTGTGCGTGCTGCGACAGTCGAACACATATCCTCCGCCGTTGCCGCTTTCGTCTTGCGGAATGCCCTTGTGAAAAGAAAAGCTGAACACGCGAACCACAAGAACACCTCTATTTTCATATTTCGAATAAGTTGGCGGCCCGTCCTCGGCATGCGCCTTGTAAACATTGGTCGTAGCTATACGAAAGCCGTCATCTCTCTTGACTTCGGCCTTCTTTGGCTCTGCAAATTGCGGAAGTTCCACAAGCCGCGTCAGCACATCCTTTAGATAAGGATACGGACAGGCGTTTTCTTTCAGAAGATTCCGCAAATTTGTTATTGCCGGAGGAATGCTGTCCAAGAAATGTTTCTTGCGTTCGTAGTATCCGCGGAAACCGTACGTGCCCAAAACCTGCATAAGCCTGAAAAGCACGAACAAAGGTAGCCGTTTGCGGAATCTGGCTTCGTTTAGTTCTGTGTATTTCTTTGAAGATGCAATGTATTTTTCTATCAGATTAAGACGTAACGAATCGGAATACCGTGCCGAGGCCTGCCAAAGAAAAGAAGCTACGTCATATTCGCACGGTCCCCGCCGACCGCCCTGGTAGTCGATGAAATAAGGTTTCCCGTCGGCCGAAAGCATTACATTGCGTGCCTGGAAATCGCGATAAAGAAACGATTCGCAATGCTCTGCCGTCAGTTCGTCGGCCATAAGCTGGAAGGCGGCTTCAAGTTTCATTTCATGAAACTCGAGATCTACGGCTTTAAGAAAACAATATTTGAAATAATATAAATCGAAAAGAACTCCCGTTCTGTCGAAATCGGCCTGAGGATAACAATATGAAAAATCCAGCCCGCGCGAACCGCGAAACTGAATTTCAGGCAATGCCTCTATGGTCGAAACGAGCAATCTGCGCTCCGCCAAAGTGTAACGTCCTCCTACAGCGCGACCTTTTTCAAGAGCATCGAAAAGAGTGCGACGCCCGAGATCTGTCTGCAGATAACGCATTTCGTCATCATCAACCTTTATTATCGAAGGTACGGGAAGGCGACGCAAATTGAAATGCTCCGTAAGATAAACAAACGCACGGTTTTCGTCGCGTGACTGCCCCACTACACCAATCGCGCTGTTGTCTGGGTTTTCATCGGCCGCAAGCCTATAATATTCACGATTGCTTCCGGAACCTGCTATTTTTTCTATTCTTTCAGGAATAACGCCGTAAACGCGTTTATATAATTGTTTTAATTTCTCCATTTAGCGGTATGCAATGTCGGTCTCTCCTAAAGAGTTGCAAAATTCTGGCGTCTAAGTTACCTTTTATTTTCTTTTGTACCAAAACGCAAGACTCTGATTTTTGAATACAAAAGTAATGAAAACCCAACAATATGTTCGAGATATTTCAGAACATCTCGAACATATTGTTTATTTGCAGCAGGCAAGTTAGCTCCCTACCGCATAGCAACGTAAGCAAGCTGCAGCACTCACATTACAGTTCCAACGCGAAAAAACAGAAATCAATGATAATATTTTCTGTCTGTTAAAATATTCTATCTTTCCGCCGTAGGAGCCACTCCGTAAGTTGCCTTGTAAATTTTCGAGAAGTGCGAAAGATTCTTGAAACCTACATCATAACAAACTTGCGACACCTTGCGCCCGCCTTTCCTTATCAGTTCATGCGCAGCTTCCAACCTACGCTGTATAAGCCATTTCTGAGGCGTAAGGTCACTGCATTGCTTGAAATCGCGCTTGAATGTAGAAAGACTGCGCCCCGTATAATAAGCTATTTCCTGCATAGATAGTTCGTTCTTATAATTCTTTTCCATAAAATCGATAATGTCGATTTTCCATTGATCTACGAAATCGAACAATGAGGCATAAAGACTTTTATCGGTATTAAGGATTGCATAAACACCTTCTGTCATTTTCAGTTTAAGAATTTCTTCCGAAGGTCTGACCTCTGTTTCAAAATAAGGAATTACAGATTCGAAAAGGCTGCGTATGTCAACTCGGTTGTGCGGCATTACATAAAGACTTGTTCTGTCGCGCTTTACGTCGGCAGGAGTATCTTTGCTATTCAACGTATGATAAAATTCTCGGAGAAAATCACGCGAGAACTTCAGTACGACCGAACGGTAAGGACAACCTTCTTTTACACGCTTTTGCAGCCACATGTGATTGTCGCGCCGCATAAAAGCACAATCACCCGCACGGAGAACCGTTTTCTTTCCTTTTTCGGTAATCTCCAATTCACCCGAATGAATATATATAAGAGTATGCTCGCGATTACAATGAGCACATCCTCTATCGTCTGTAAAATAGCTTGCTATAAATACATTCGAGCAATCTAAAACATCTAATTTTTCCATAGTCTGTTCAATTTTGGCATAAAAATACGATGACCGCATTATTTCAACTTTGTTGTAAGGTTCAAATATAGCGAAAAAGAGTTATTCATAACAAAAACATACATATTTTCACAAAGCTGTGGACAATCCTTAGGAAGAAGTTAAAACCTATGTTTCTTTTTCGACCTGACAAAATGTCAGGTCGTTTTTTTCACACCGGCAAAAAGCGTCCGAAAAATTATCTCAGACATATTTTAAAATATCTCAGAGATAATTCAAAATATGTCTGAGATAATTTTTTCTACAAGCGGGAAGTGTTTTTCCACGTGCCGACGGGAGGTTCGGAGGCCTGACAAAATGTCATGTTCCGAAAAGTCCAATTCCGATTTCGGAATTATGGCAACCGGAAAATTTTACAGAGTCATGTTTATCCTTTCCTTTACATCTGAAAATCAAATCCAATATGTTTCAAAACATGTTAGAAGCTATTTTGAAACATATTCAACAGTCTATTTTCTTTTTACGTATAAAATCTTCTATAATGATTTATCTATCTGCCAATATGCCTAACCTAATAGCATTTGGACACAATAAAGCTCTTCACAAAAGACACCTGTCCAATAATAATAACAACGGCTGCCATTACCTTGTAAATAAGCCCTATGAAGTATAAAATGAATAGAAAATCAGGAACCCCCTTTTTTATTACAATTTCATCTCCACTCTGAAAGTCGTGCCCTTCCCGATTTCGGATGAAAGAACATAGATTTTACCATGATGATATTCTTCCACAATCCTTTTGGCCAATGTAAGTCCTAATCCCCAGCCTCTGCGTTTCGTCGTGAATCCCGGAGCAAAGACCGATTTGAAGTTCTTATGGGCAATTCCTTTTCCTGTATCGCTGACGTCTATAAAAACTTTGCCGCCTTCTTTGAAAACCTCATATGTAAGAGTTCCGTTTCCTGCCATAGCGTCGATAGCATTCTTCGAAAGGTTTTCAATGACCCATTCAAACAGCGAAGCATTCATCATTACTGAAATATTTTCAGCACTGTATTTTTTTACGACATGTATATGATTTGACGTTCTCCTTATCATATAATCGGCAACGCGGTCGAGAGTGGATATAAGGTCCTGCGGCTTTCTCTCGGGCACTGAACCTATTTTGGAAAAGCGCTCTGCAATAAGCTGCAAATGCCTTACATCATTTTCCATTTCGGGCATCAACGGATCATCGGGGTAATTTTCTTTCATTATTTCCATCCAGGCCATGAGCGAGGAAATGGGAGTTCCGAGCTGGTGGGCCGTTTCTTTCGACAACCCTACCCATACTTTATTCTGCTCGGCACGCTTTGAACTCAACAGCGCAAAAATAGCCACAACGACGAATATCAGCACGATACCAAGCTGTATGAACGGATATACCGCAAGGCGACGCAACATAGAAGAACTGTCATAACATATATCCATATAGTCAGAACCTATCTGCATGGAGTCGGCGTCGGATGTTGTACTTATGCGAACGTAATTGCCCGAAGATTTCCAGTTATCTGCCTCTTTTCTCATATATTCAAGAGAATCGAGCAGATTTGTTCCTTTGATGTCGTAAACATTCCGGTACATTTCCACCTGTCCCACCGAATCGAGAACAATTACTGGTATTGTATTGTTTCCGTTTATAACCTTAAGTACAAGTCCGAGATCGGTAGTTTCGTCCGCACGGTTCAACGAGCGCATAGCCTCAGCCCATATTTCCATACGTTTGTACTCCTCGCGCTCCAAGTCCTTGATAAGGAAATGAGAAACCACAAGCGAACACACGGCAATAAGCAGCGCTGCAACAACAAGCGCAATTTTCATCTGCCTTATTCTATCCAACCATTGCATTACCGTCTTTTATAGCCAAGAAACATTACATTACTCTCAAAACGAACATATAACGTTTTTATTGCAAGCGACAAAAACTCAGAGATATGACAAACATCGACAAAAAACTAATCACAACATAAAATTTTCCATTTTATAAACATACTTGCACTTCATTTAATACATTATGTTTGGAAACAAAGAAAATATTACCCATTTTTGTCATACAAATTAATCTTGCAGTTCGATTTCGAATCAAAATAGTATAGAAACAAGTAAAGATAAAGGCCATGAAAAGATTATTAGTAATTTTAATATCTGCATTTGCTTTCACAACGAACGTGAATGCATTAAGCTACAACGAAGCAAGAGACAGAGCATGTTATCTTACCGACAAAATGGCATACGAGCTTAATCTTACAGAGGAGCAATATGACAGAGCATACGAAATAAATCTCGATTACTTTCTCAGCGTACATTCTCCGAACGACATCGAGGGTAACTACTGGAGATACCGCAACACGGACTTCGGCCATATTCTGTTCGACTGGCAATACAATCTGTATACTGCAACCAGCTATTTCTTTCGTCCTTTGATAATAGTACGCGGTGCATGGGTTCTGACTTCATACAACTTCTACAACAGAAATTATTATTACTTCAGCCGTCCTATTATATACAATGTTTACCGTGGACGCAACTGGAGACACCACGCACGTGTAAATCCATACGTTGATTATCGTATTAGCAGCAACAGAAGAGGTATGCGCGACCGTTATATCGAATCTCATAAACACAACGCTCCGCGAAGCAACTACCGTATAGAAAGAACTCCTGGAAGAAAGTATAATTACGAATGGCACAATCCAGGAAAACAAAGCTACGGAAACAACTATCGCGAACAGAATCACAGAATTTCCGGAAATATCAAGCCAGACAACTCCCGTAGAGAGGACATGAACAATTCATATAGAGGCAACGAAAATTCCGGTTCTCGTAATAACCACAAATATAACTCTAACGGCAACAATTACCGCGACAAGAACGATTCGCACAACAATAACAACACAAAAACGAACCAGCCTGTATTACGGTTCACGCAAAACAACTTGAAAAGCACTCCTTCAAATTCGGAAAGGAAGTACAGCCGCACCGAGATATCGGGAGGGAGAAATAATTATAGAGAAACTTTCTCTCAGAGCACAAACAACAGAAATTCTGCCAGGGCTCAATCCACCGGCTACGAACGAAGCAACCGCAACAATATAAGGAGCACGAACGCAAGTATGAACAAATCAACAACAAGCAGCAGGTCTAATCAGAAAAACACACCGGCACAAAAAGCAAACGACAACAAAACGGTGCGTTCTTACAGAAGATAAAAACATACAAAACCATAAATACGGCAAAGCGGCAGAAGGAAAAACTAAAATCCACTGCCGCTTTCATTATATGCTCTGCAGTATGAACCAAAGAACTAATCTGAAACAATACCTCGCTCCTTAAGTTGTTCGACAAACTCCTCCACATCTTTTTCTGCCTGTTCATAGGTTACTTCAAATTCCTTTGCAACAGAATCAATAACCGAGTCAACAGTAAAATCTCCCTGCTCCATTATTTTCCAGATATTGACAGCCATTTCATTCAGAGAAAATATGTGTGTAAAGTCCACATCTTTGACATTTACAGGTATTATTATATGCTCTCCTGCAAGTGAACGGATTTCGTAATTTCTGCTTAAATTCATATTATCATCTGATTTTTCATAATTAGCAATAACCTATCCGCTACCATGAAAGTGTCAGCGATTTGCGGTGCTATGCTGTCGTAGAGTTCTTACAAAACAAATATAAAAACATTTTTCCGAAAAAGGAATAACCTTTATCAGAGAAATCATTCAAATATTTTCAAATAATTCATAGGCCGAGAACCAAAGCCGTGATTATATACAACAAAATTGACCGAACTTTCAAAAAAATATTTTTTGCTTGGTAAAAAAGTTCCCGCAGATAATTGAAAATACAAGGGAGATAATCGAAAATAT